>JBFJNL010000059.1:0-12300 GCA_041618195.1 Thermoplasmatota archaeon
ACCATGATCGTCTTCATTGCCACGATCCTGGTCGCCGCTGTGGCCGCCGGTGTCTTGATCGACACCAGCCAGAAACTGCAAGGAAAGGCCACCCAGACGGGTAACGAGGCCACTGCCAACGTCGGTACCAGCCTGACAGTCCAGTCCGTGATGGGTACGGTCGGTGCGGGCGGCGTCGACACCCTCAACGTCTACGTGGTCCTCTCCGCCGGCGCTGACCCCGTCGACCTTGCGCAAATGATCCTGCAGCTCAACGACGGCACGACCCTTCGCGTCGCCAACCACGCCGGAGCCGCTAGCCAAACCGAGTTCGCCGCGACCCCCGTGCGCGACGGTGACGGTTCCGCCCCGGTCATGACGTCCGGCGATCTGTTCAAGCTCACGTTCGGCACCGACCTCAACCTCGGCAACAGCCAAGCCGTCGACCTGAATCTCGTCCCGGCCACTGGCAACGAGATCAGCGTCGGCTTCACTACGCCCGCTACTTACGGCGGCGCGACCGAAGTGGAGCTCTTCTAAGGTGATTATTATGCAGAACAAACAATTCTCCAAGGATGAAGTCGCGCAGGTAGGCATCGGCACCATGATCGTGTTCATCGCGACCATCCTCGTCGCCGCCGTCGCCGCGGGTGTCTTGATCGACACCAGCCAGAAACTACAGGGCAAGGCCACGCAGACCGGCAACGCCGCCACCGAACAGGTCGGCACGGCTCTGGAATTCCAGGCCATCTACGGCAAGCTCGACACCGTGGGAACCAACCTCCTTCGGCTCGAGATGTGGGTCGACACGGCAGCCGGCAGCGATGCCATCGACCTCTCCAAGCTCATCGTCCAGTACAAGACCAGTGCCGCCACCAAGACCTTCGTCTACGTTGATGGCAACCTGGCTACGCCCTGCGGCACCCCGTGCGCCACGGGCTTCGAGGAATTCGCGTTGTACCAGCAAGACGGCGCCACCCTCGCCGGCCTCGACTGGGTACTGATTCCTGGCGAGCGCAACATGATCCAGATTGGGTTGAACGCAGACGGGGACGGCGCCTCGCTCGACCTCCCGGCCTCCACCAAGGCCACCATCGAACTGCTGCCCGAGATCGGTATCAACGCCAAGGCGCTGATCAACACCCCGGCCACCTTCGAATCGAAGAAGGTCTTCGAACTCTTCTAGAGCCGAAGCGCGATTTTCGCACCTCTTCCTCTTCCTTCTTTCCTTCACGGGAACCTCTACCTCTTACTCTTCTCCGATTCACATGACCGAGGGGCAATTCATGGCACTGTTTGGACGACGCAACGATACGAAAGCCAAGGTTGGGGACATGCTCTCCAAAGCGGCTGGAGCATCGGGCTCGTCAGAGACGCCCAAGGACAAGCCGGCCGACGCCAAGCACCCCAAGAAGGCCAAGAACGCCTACGAAGCCCTCGCACGCATCCAGGCCGCCAAGCCCCCGGCCGCTGCGCGTCCTGCCCCGCCGCCTGTCGCTCGCCCGGCCCCACCGGTCCCCGGTGACCCCAAGCCGGCCGCGCCCGCAGGTCCGGCTCAGCCTGCCGCCCGGGCCCCCGCGGCCCCTAAGCCAGCAGTGCCAACCGCGCCGGCAGCACCCAAGCCGGCCACGCCGATTGCGCCGCCGACGCCCAAACCCGCTGCATCGACCCCGGCCCCGGCCACCTCCAAACCCGCGGCCACGTCGGCCGAGATTGATGATGCGCTGGCAGAGCGTCTTGCGGCGCTCGAGAAGGGCATGTCTGGCCTCAAGAACGTCCAGGATCTCTCCGAGCTCCTGTCGACGAAATACAACCCATTCCTGGACATCGACGAGGAGGCGGTCTTCGAAGGCCAGCACTCCCCCGATGATCTCATCAACGCCCGCGTGAGCGGCACCGCCGGCAAACCCGCATGGGCCCAAGCCTCCGCCGGCTTCACCGAAGCGTGGAACGATCTCCCCAAGCTCTCCAGCCCCATGCCGTCGAGCCTGCGCGGGGCTTCCGGATTGCCGGGCCCCGACGCCGTGCCTGGTACCCCCGGACAATCCTTGATGGCACCTACCTTGCCTCCACCGCAAGCCCCGGCGGTCCCCGTGGCGCCGCCCACCCAACCGATCGTCGCGGCACCCGTCGCCAATCAAGACGTCGCCGACCCGCCGGTGGCACCCCGTCGCTTTGGCGAACCAGTGCCCGACGTGGAAGAGAAGTCGATGTACGGCGGCAAGAAGCGTAGCACCGCCAACGCGCGCGAAGCGTTCCTGGCGATGCATTGGTTCACCTACCTCAGCGAAGGCACCAACCCCAGCATCATCTTCCTCTACCTCGACTACTATCGCTACGTCGGCTGGATCGACGAAGACGCCTACCAGTGGCTATGGAAACTAGGCGAAGGCCTGGCGACCCCCAAGGAAGGCGCCGCGTGGAAGGACTTCGGCCTCGACGTGCAGCGCCTGTCAAGCCAGCACCTACGCAACCTCCGATTCATCGACAAACTCCTGGGCACCACGCTGCAACACGGCGAAGCCGACTACCTGCGCCAGACCACCGACATGTTGCTGATGGAGGACTAGATGGGACTCAGCCATGCAGCCGCCGCAGGAATCCTGTTCACCGCCGCCGTGGTGACGGGCTTCAACATCAGCGACGACGTTTACAATCAACAGGACGACCTGGCTGAGGCTTGGGAGGATTACTTCCAATACCAGCTTGCGCGGGCCAGCACCGACTTCACCATCACCGACATCAAGCCCCAGGGCGGCAATTCCCGTGTCTTCATGACCAACACAGGAGCGCTGCCCATCGACCCGGACCTGCTGAGTTTCGTCTACAATGGCGGAGCCGTCACGGCCACCGCGTGGGTCATGGACCCGCCGTCACAGCCACCGCAATGGGGCCCCGGGCGTACCATCATGGTCACGGTCGGCGCGCCGCGACCAACGCACGCCATCGTCGCTGAAGCGACGGGCCATACGGAGGTGTGGACCAACCCATGAGCGGAACGCCTGCCGCGGAGACCATCCTGTTCATCGCCGCCGTCGTCGCCGCCGGCCTCATCGCCGGAAGCCTCGGCGCCGTATCGGCGGAACTGTCGTCTGGGATGGAAGACAGAGCCGATGCGCTCGGCGCCCAGCTGCGCGGCCGGTTCGACATCGTCAACGACCCGTCGACCATGCCCTACACTGACCCGGTGCTCACGGTATACATCAAGAACACGGGTGCACACACGTTCTACGCCCCACACTTCGTCATCCTGATCGACGGCGTCGCTAGCAACGACCTGACATTCACCATCGCCGGCGCCTCCACGGAAGTCCAGCGCCCCGGTGAACTGCTGCGTATCGACGTCGGCGACGCCGGCGGACTCGGTGGCATCCACCGTCTTTCTGTCATCGCGGACAACGGCCACAAAGAAACGATGGAGTTCACGATCTAGGATGGCGTTCTCATTCCAGATCGAGAACGATGACCTCTGTGAGCGCCTCGGCGGCGGTTTGCCCGAGGGCAGCCTCGTCATCATCGTCGGCCCCAACGGTACCGGCAAGAGCGTCCTGGCCCAACGGATGCTCGAAGGGCTCCTGCAGAACGACAAGCAGGTGACGTACGTTTCGACGGAACTCACCACCAAGGGCTTCTTCGCGCAGATGGAAAGCCTCGGCTACGCATCCATCCACGACGCCGTTCCCGAGGAACGCGTCGTCTTCCTGCCCACCCACCCCACCATCGGTGCCCGGGCCCCGCGCAGCGAACGATTGGAACGCCTCGTGCGTGCCCGCCGCATGTACGAGAAGGACGTCATCGTCATTGACGCATTCAGCAAGTTCTTGCGAGACCACATGAGGGACCGTGGCAAGGACGCCCGTGCGATGGACGAGGTCGAGGCCGTGCTGCATCTGTTCAAACGCCTCACCGGTACGGGTCGCACGGTGCTTCTGACACTGGACCCAAACCAGGCCGACCCTCGCGCCATGGAACCGTTCATCGAATCGGCCGATGTGTTGTTGAACCTGGAGAAGACCATCGTCGGCAACAGTGGTGTGCGGCGCATCGTGGTGGAGCGCATGAGCCGTGCCGAGAACCGCTACAACGAGGTCATCGGGTACCGCGTCGAGCCCGGCGTCGGCATCGTCATCGAGATCAAGGCGGTCGTCGGATGACGTCCGCGCACGTCCGCGCATACATCCAAGACATCGTCGCAAGCGGCAAACCGAGCCCCAAACTCATCGACGGAGTCGACCGTTCGCTGAAGGGACAGAAGCCGTACGATTTCATCTACAAGGTCTCCGAACACCTGTCCATCCACATCCACAGCGGGCCGAACTTCACCCGCTACACGCCCATCGAACCGCCCCTTGACGACCGCACGAAAGCCGGCATCGCCGCGCTCCTTGACTCGGTGTTCCGCAGCATCCCGGATACCGAGGTGCCCAAGAACAAGTTGCAGTTCAAGGAGAACCTGGACGGCTTCGTGGACGCGTATTTCCGCAAGGCCCGCAACGTCCGGGATCTGGAAGGGCCGATCCGCTACTACGTCCACCGAGAACTCCTGGGCGCCAAGCGCATGGACCCCATCATCGCAGACCCGTGGATCGAGGACATCAATGCCCTCGGCACGACGCCCATTTGGGTCGTCCACAAGATCTTTGGGCCTTGCAAGAGCGATATCCTTTTCGAGACCACGAAGGACCTCGATGAGTTCCTCATGCAGCTGGCCGAAGGCATGGGTCGGCCGGTCAGCGAAGCACGCCCCATCGTGGATGGAGCATTGCCTGACGGGTCGCGTATCAACATCATCTACGGGGAGTCCGTCAGCAAGGGTGGCAGCAGTTTCACGATCCGCAAGTTCGGCGATGTGCCGATCCCCGTGACCCAGCTCATCGCATGGGGCACGTTCGACACCAAGGTGGCGGCGTACCTTTGGTTGTGCATGGAATACGGCATGAGCATCTTCGTCGCCGGTGAGACGGCCAGTGGCAAGACGACGACGCTGAACGCGCTGCTGCCGCTCGTCCCCGCCAGTGCCAAGATCCTCACCGCTGAAGACACGCCAGAAGTCAACCCGCCACAGACCAACTGGCAACAATTGGTGACCCGCGACGGCGGCACCGAAGGCACCACCGTAGACACCGGCGACCTGCTTAAGGTCGGCCTGCGAGCTCGCCCGGACCGCATCATCGTCGGCGAGATCCGCGGCGCCGAGGGCGCCGTCGCGATCCAGGCCATGCAGACCGGCTACCCGACGTTCGCCACGTTCCACGCCAGCAGTGTCAGCAAGCTCATCCAGCGCTTCACCAGCGACCCGATCAATGTGCCGCCACAGTTCATGCCCAACCTCAACGTGGTGTTGGTGCAGTTGGCCGTCCACGTCGGAGGTAAGCGTCTTCGCCGGGTCATGGAGGTCGAAGAGATCGAGGGTTACAGTCGTGAGATGAAGAGCCCCATCACGCGCCAAGTGTTCAAGTGGGACCCCAACAAGGACGCCCACACATTCAGCGGCAAGAACAACTCCTACGTGCTGGAGACACTGGTGGCGCCCAAGATGGGGTTGAAGGACTCTCGCCAGGTCTACAAGGAACTCGACCGCCGGACGGCCATTCTTGACGATATGGTGCGCACGGGGCAGTTCGACTATCATGAGACTTTGCAGAAATTCCGCGACATGATGGCCACCGGCGACAAGCCCGTAGCCCCGCCCGTGGTGGTCGTCTGATGGAAGCGCACCTCAGCACCTACTTGGCGGAGTACCGGCAGGAGACCGGAAACGAGCCGCTCATCGTCGCGAAGCTGGCTGAGGCCGGGGACACGCCGCCCCGCGATGTGGTCTACACCCTGTCCCCCGGGCGCTATGCCCACATCCGCATGGAGGGCACCGAAGTCCGCTACATGGTCGTCGAGCCTGTGCTGCCAGCCGCTAGCCGGCAGGAGCTGGCAGACCTCAAGGAAGAGGTCGCCAAGGAAGCCGCCCGCCAAGGCGACAGCGCCCGCGAAGGGACGCTCGAAGAGGCGCTGCACGGCATCGTCAAGAGCCTACGGCGCAACGCCGAGCCGACCGAGGACCCCGTGACGTACCACCTGTTACGCGACATGGCCCGTTACGGCCCCATTGATGCGTTGCTGGATGATCCGAACCTCGAGGACATCCACGTGGTCGGCATCCACGAGGTCCACGTCATCCACCGCAAGTATGGCATGGTCCGGACCAATGCCCAGTTCGACGACAATCTTGGCCTGGTCCGGTTTCTGCGCATCTTGGCCGAGCGCATCGGCCGCCCCGTCAGCGACGCCGTCCCCATCGTGGATGCGGTCCTTCCCAACGGTAGCCGGCTCAACCTGGTGTACTCCCAGGACGTCAGTCGTCGCGGGGCCAGCCTAAGTCTGCGCCGCGCCACGGACGACAAGATCAGCATCACTCGGCTCATCCAGTGGAACACCATCTCCAGCCATGCTGCGGCGTACATCTGGATGTGTCTGGAGAACGGGATGTCGATGTTCCTGTGCGGTGAGGCCGCCTGCGGCAAGACCACGACGCTGAATGCCCTGCTGAGTTTCATCGACCACCGATCAAAGGTCTACTCGGCCGAGGACACGCCGGAAGTGCAACCGCCGCACCAGATCTGGCAGCGATTGTTGACCCGGGAGACCGGGCCCAAAGCCTCGCACGTCCAGATGTTCGATCTGCTCAAGGCCGCACTGCGATCGCGTCCCGATTACATCATCGTCGGTGAGATCCGCGGCGCTGAGGGGGCCGTGGCGTTCCAGGCCATGCAGACGGGCCACCCGACGGTCGCGACTTTCCACGCCACCGACCCCACCAGTCTGGTCCAGCGTCTGGGTGCACCCCCGATCAACGTCCCGATGTCCTTCATGGATAACCTCAATGTCATCCTGTTCCAGGAGACCCGCCGCGTCAACGGGGTGCCGGCCCGGCGTGTCACCAAGATCGTCGAGATCGCCGGCAGCACGGCCGCAGGCATCATGGCCATCCCGGTGTTCGAATACGACGCCGCCAGTGACTCCTTGAAGTTCACGGGCAAGAACAATTCGTTCATCCTCGAGGACAAGATCGCGACGCTTCTCGGGCTGGCAGACACCCGCAAGATCTACGCCACGCTTGCTCGGCGCGCCAGCATCCTCGATCGCATGCTCCTCGACGGCACCCTGGAAGCGGATGACGTCGATCACGTCATCTCGGCCTTCATGGAAGGGGGCGAAGAGAACCTGCCGTTCGAACTGGAGGTCGCGGCATGAATGCCAACGCCCGTGTGGCCCAGGAGCAACGCCAGCAGAATGTGTTCGCCATCGGGGCAGGCATCAGCGCCGTCCTGGTCTTCCTGACGGTCTTCCTGTTCGGCCCTTTCAATGGACCTGTGCGCATGATGGCCTCCGTCGCTATCGCCGGCCTGACCGGTGGGCTGGTCTTCTTCATGCCCCGGCTCAAGGACGGCCATCGAGGGGACCGCATCGATGAGGCCTTGCCGTTCTTCATCACCCACTTCGGCGTGCTGGCTACGACCGACATGCCGCGCAACGACATGCTTCGCATCTTGGCCGACAATGAAGAGTACAAGGAGATCTCGACGGAGATGGGCCGCATCCACCGACTCACCACGGAATGGGGCCTCAGCATGGTGGACGCCGTGCGTGCCGTGTCCTCCAACACTCCGAGCCCGGTGTTCTCTCATTTCCTGCTGCGCCTGGCGCATGCGGTCGAATCCGGACAGAGCATCGAGGCGTTCCTGAAGAGCGAACAGAAGGTGGTGATGGAGCAGTACGGTTCCATCTATGGTGCGCAGTTGCTGAAGGTCGATGGTTGGAAAGAGACCTATGCCAGCTCGGTCATGACCATCGGCTTCATGGCGGTCTTCGCTTCGATCATCCCGATCCTCGCCGGCGGCAACGTCATCGTCATGATGGCCGGGGTGGCGCTGGTCTCCGTGTTCATGGAAGTGATGCTCGGCATCATGCTGCATGAGCGCATCCCGGTCGATCGTTTGCTGCCCAATCGGGACATTGACACGCGCGAAGAGAACGTCATCAAGTACGCCACCATCATCGGCATGGCGACGGCGTTGCTGGTGGCGGTCGTGGCGTATTTCCTCTACTCGCTCCCGGTGGCTCTGCTGGCCGGGGTGGTGCCGCTGGTCGTTCCCGGCGTCCTGGCATCGCGCTCGGAACAGCGCATCCGTCAACGGGAGGACGACTTCCCCGCGTTCATCCGATCACTGGGTGCCGCGGCGGCGGCCCGGGGTGGCGGCATCCGCGACGTCATGGAGCACGTGCAGACCAACAAACTCGGCGCACTGACGGATTCGGTCCAGGCCCTGTATCGTAGGTTGGCGTGGCACGTCGACGACACACGTGCATGGAGCCGCTTCGGTGCCCAGACCGGCAGCCGTCTTGTCGATTCATTCACCGACATGTTCGTCCACGGCATCCGGAGCGGCGGAAAGCCAGGGGTCATCAGCCAGATCATCAGCGACAACATGATCCAGATCATGGGTCTGCGCACGGGACGGCGCGCCACGGCCGGGGCATTCCGCGGCGTGCTGTTGGGCTTGGCGGGCGGCATGAGCGTCGTGTTGTTCGTCGGCGCCGGCGTGTTCAGCTCGTTGATGGGGCTGTTCGGAGACAGCACCGAACTGCTGGCCGAGCAAGGTCTCTTGGAGATCAACCCTGAACAGGACGTCACCGGCGTCAGCATGCTGCTGTTCGGCGTCGTCGCGGTGCACGCCGCCGCCTCGGCCTTGTTCTTCAAGCAGGTAGAGGGGGGACGGTCGAGCTCGGCCCTGCTGTGGGTCGCCATCCATATGTGGCTCGGCGTCGGCATGGGCATGATCGTCGAGAAGGGCCTGCCGAGCGTGGTCGCAGGCTGAGCGGAGCCGACTTCGGCGGGCCGCCATCTCCGCGCACCGAGTGGCCGCCTGTGGCATCGCTTATGCCAAAGGTCCCAAAATAATTCGAATCCGCCCTGTTCCAGTGGAAACGCCGCTACTTTTCGAGGAACTCGTCGAAATAGCGCGTCAAGGCGGTGGAGACGATGTCGCTGAAGTTCTGGCGCTTCGTCATCCGCGTGTAATGGAGCCGCAACACTTGGTCGACCGGCAGCTTGACCTTGACTTCCTTGAGGTCTGTCGCCTCGGAGTTGAGGCCAGAGAGAGCCCTCTCTGCAGCGCCCTTCACCGGAACCATACCCGCTAAGATTCGGGGGCGACTATATCTATGTTGCCTATCTTAATCGACGAAACAAACGGAGCCGACCGGCCGATGCGCTCGCACGCACACCACAAGAACGGGAAAAAGGGGCAAAATGGCTGAGGCGTCCCGCAAGTGGATGTGTTCAGCGGTTGATGGCGTGGATCGCCTTGCCGTGGAGGGCTTCGGCGGCTTCCATGATGCCTTCCGACATCGTCGGGTGCGGGTGCACCGTCAGCGTAAGGTCTTCGACCGTCGCGCCCATCTCCATGGCCAGGACAGCCTCAGTGATGAGATCGCTGGCGTGCTGGGCCAGGATGTGCACGCCGAGGACGCGGTCCGTCTTGGCGTCCGCGATGACCTTGTAGAAGCCCTCGGTCTCATCGTCGGCGAGCGCCTTGCCCAACGCGATGACGTTGAACTTACCCACCTTGATGTCGCGACCTGCGGCCTTGGCCTGCTCTTCACTGATGCCGGCGGTGGCCACCTCGGGATCCGTGAAGATGACGCCTGGGATGGTGACCCAGTCGGCAGCAGCGCCCTTGTCGCCGGCGATGGCCTCGACGGCCACGACGCCTTCCTTGCTGGCCTTGTGGGCGAGCATGGGGCCGTGGGTGATGTCCCCGATCGCATAGATGTGCGAGACATTGGTCTGCATCTGCTTGTTGGTCGGGACGAAGCCCCGCTCGTCGAGCTTGACACCGGCCTTGTCCAGGCCCAGGTCCTTGGTGTTGGGGCGTCGGCCGACACTGACCAGGACGACATCGGCATCGACCGTCTGGTCCTTGCCCGACTTGTCGGTGAACGTGACCTTGCCGGCCTTGCCCGTGAACTTGGCATCCTTGGCGCGGGCTTCCAGGTTCAAGGCCATCTTGCGCTTCTTGAGGCTGCGCTCCAAGCCCTTGGCGATCTCTTTGTCGACGCCGGGGATGAGCTGGTCCATCATCTCGATGACGGTGACCTCACTGCCCAGGTTCTGGAACGCACAGCCCAGTTCAAGGCCGATGACGCCGCCGCCGATGACGACGAGCTTCTTCGGGACCGCTTGTAGGTCAAGCGCACCGGTGCTGCTGACGATCTGCTTCTCGTCGAACGGGAAGCCGGGGATCTCGATGGAGTGGCTGCCCGTGGCGACGATGATGTGTTTGGCTTCGATCTCGCCGGCGTCCTTGCCGGTGATCTTGAGCTTGTTCTTGCCCACGAAGACGGCACGGCCTTGCTTGTGCTCGACCTTGTTGGCCTTCAGCAAGCCACCGACACCGCCGGTGAGTTTGCCGACAACACCGTCCTTGAACTTGACGAGGCCTGGCATGTCGACGCGGGGGTTGTCGAACAACAGACCCTTCGTGGCGCCATGCTTGGCGTGCTTGAAGTCCTTGGCGGCACTGATGATCGCCTTGCTAGGGATGCAGCCGACGTTCAGGCAGACGCCCCCGAGCCATTCGTCTTCGATCACGACGGTCTTGAGGCCGAGTTGGCCGGCACGGATGGCCGCGACGTAGCCGCCGGGGCCGGCGCCGATGATGGCCAGATCGTACTTGCTCACGTTAGGTGCCCCCACAGATATCGCACATGGTCAGCTGTCCAGCAGCAGGAGCTGCGGGTCTTCCAGGTACTTGATCAGCGTGTTGGCGAACAGGGCACCGTTGTAGCCGTCGATGATGCGGTGGTCGAAGCTGAAGCTGAGGTTCATGCGCCATCCGATGGCGAGCTCGCCGTTCTTGACGACGGGGACCTGCTTCAGTTCGTGGATGCCCATGATGGCCAGTTCCGGGTAGTTGATGACCGGGGTGGCGAGCACGCCACCAATCTTACCGAGGCTGGTGATGGTGAAGGTGCTGCCCGACAGTTCGTCGGCCTTGGCCTTCATGTTGCGGGTGCGCTCGGACAGGTCAGCGATCTCGTCGGCGATGGCCAACATGGACTTCTTGTCCGCGTCCTTGACGACCGGGACGATGAGGCCCTGGTCCGTCGCGGTGGCGATGCCGAGGTGGTAGTACGACTTGCGGATGACCTCGCCGTTGATCTCGTCGAAGACGGCGTTGACTTCGGGGTGCTGCTTGAGTGCCGCGATGGCAGCCTTGGCGATGAACGGCAGGAAGGTGAGCTTCGTGCCGCGCTCGAGGGCGACGCCTTTGGCGGCATTGCGGGTCTCGACCAGTTTGTCGCAGTCCACTTCGGCGACGTACGTGAAGTGCGTCGCGGTGTACTTGCTGCGCGTCATGGCCTTGGCGATGACCTTGCGCAGGCCGCGCACCGGGATGCGTTCCTCGCGGTCGGCGTCGGTGCTGTACTTGACGTCCGAGTAGTCGAACGCGTGGCCGCCGGTAGGGGCGCCAGCCGCAGGGGCTGCGGCGGTCGTCGGGCCGCCAGCGAGGTAGCCCTCGACGTCGTCGCGGGTCACGCGGCCGCTGGGGCCGGTGCCGAGCACTTGGTGGATATCGATGCCCTTCTCGCGAGCGAACTTGCGGATGGCTGGGGCGGCGGTGGCCTTGTAGCCGTCGGGGACGGCGGAGGCGACCGGGGCCGCCTGGCTTGGGCCCTTCTTGAGCGTCTTGGTGGCGGCGGCGCCTTCCTTGGGCAGTTCGAAGAGCGTGGACTCTTCTTCGGCCTCGGGGGCAGCCTTGGCCGGCTCGGCGGCGGGGGCGGGCGCTGCGGGGGCAGAGCCGCCTTCTTCGGCGATGTCGGCGAGGACCTGGCCGACTTCGGCGACGTCGCCTTCTTTGAAGTAGAGCTTGGCGATCTTGCCCTTGCGCGGGCTGGTGAGTTCGACGGTCGCCTTGTCGGTCATGACTTCGACGAAGGGTTCGTCCTCGTCGACGGCGTCGCCTTCGTTCTTGATCCAGCGGACGATCTCGCCCTCTTGGATGCCTTCTCCGATGTCTGGCAGTTTGAAGCTGAACATGTGGTTGTTCTCCGGAAAGTGATACGATTGGGGAAAGAGGGTTAGAAGTTGATGACCTCTTCAACGGCTTGAAGGATCTTGTTGGGGTTGGGCATGTAGAGGCCTTCCAGCGTGTAGGGGAACGGAACATCGTATCCCGCGACGCGCTTGATGGGGGCTTCCATGTACTCGATGGCCTCTTCGGCGACGGTGGCGCTGATCTCGCTAGCGAAGCCGCCGGTGAGCGG
>JBFJNL010000060.1:0-12227 GCA_041618195.1 Thermoplasmatota archaeon
CATTGTGCATAATTGTGCGTGATGCCCTAGCTAATGGGGAACCGCTACCGAACCTACTTGTCGGCCTGCGGGTGTCGTGGGGCAATGCGAATCAACATCATCCTGCTCGCGTGTGCCCTCCTGTTGGCACCCTTGACGACCTCTGCGGAAGACCTCCCGGATGTGGCGGAGCCGACCTCGGCCGGCCGGGCCATCATCGGCTTCCACGCCGGCAGCTTGCCGTCCGGCGATGAGCTCGACGGCCTGTCCGTGCTGAAGATCGAACCCCGCGCCGACTACCTCGTGGTCGCCGCCACTGACCTGGTCACCGTGCGCGCCGCTCTAGCCGGCGTCCCTGGGGTCGCCTACGTCGAGGACGACGCGCTGATGACCTCGATGGTCGTCCCCAATGACTCCCGCTACAGCTCCCAGTACGGCCCAGCCCAGATGGGCGCGCCGGCAGCATGGGATGTCGTCGGCTGGGGCAGCAGCGCCATCAAGGTCGCCGTGCTCGACACCGGCATCCGCGCCAGCCACGAAGATCTGGCAGCCAACTACATCGGCGGCCACGACTACGTCAACAACGACGGCAACCCCAACGACGACTGCGGCCACGGCACCCACGTGAGCGGCACCGTCGCCGCCGTCACCAACAACGGCTTGGGCGTGGCGGGCATGAGCCAAGCCAGCATCATCCACCACAAGGTGCTGGGACCCGTTGGCGGGCTCCTGAGCGTCACGTGCAGCGGTAGCAGCAGCGACATCAATGAAGCCATCATGGACGCCGCCGACGAAGGCGCCCACATCATCAGCATGAGCCTCGGGGGCGGCGGCTACTCCTCCGCTGGAAACAACGCCATCAACTACGCCTACAACAAGGGCAGCCTCATCGTCGCCGCCTCCGGCAATGACTCCAATGACAACAGCGTCTCCTACCCGGCCGCCTACGCCAACGCCGTCGCCGTCGGTGCCCTGACCAGCAGCAAGTCCCGTGCCAGCTACTCCAACGGCGGCGCCGAAATGGAGATCGCCGCACCCGGCAGCAACGTCGAGAGCACCTACAACTCCAACGACGCCAGCTACAGCAGCCTCAGCGGCACCAGCATGGCGACCCCCCACGTGGCCGGTGCCCTCGCGCTGGCCCTCAGCTGTGACCCAAGCCTCGACAACGTCCAGCTGCGCAGCCTCATGCAGAGCAGCGCCGAAGACCTGGGTGCCAACGGCTGGGACAACATCTACGGCCACGGCCTGCTGCGCATCGACAGCCTCGTCAACGCCATCGGCACCTGCGGCGGCAGCCCGCCGGGCAACAACGCGCCCAACGCCGCGTTCTCGTTCAGCCCCTCCGCTCTCGCGGTCGAGTTCGACGGCTCCAGCAGCAGCGACCCGGACGGCAGCATCGCATCCTACGCCTGGAACTTCGGTGATGGCAACGGCGCCAGCGGCCTTGCCGCCAGCCACACCTACGCGAGCAGCGGCACCTACACCGTCACCCTGACCGTGACGGACAACGAAGGTGCCACCGACTCCGCAAGCCAGAGTGTCTCCGTGTCCGATGGCACCTCGGCTTGCTCCGGCGGCGACGCCAGCGTGCACGAGATCGCTGATGACGCATCCGAAGCCATCGCCTTCTCGAGCGGCAACTGGGTCTACCGCAAAGTGTGTGTCCCCGGTGACGCCACCAGCCTGACCGTCGCCATCTCCGGTGGCAGCGGCGACGCGGATCTGTACACCCGCGAGGAGGCCAAGCCGACCAGCGGCACCTACGACTGCCGCCCCTACAAGTCCGGCAACAGCGAAAGCTGCACCTCGACGCCGAGCGCAGGCTGGACCTACATCGGTATCTACGGCTACTCGGGCAGCAGCACCGTGACCCTCAGCGCTGACCACAACGGCGGCAACCCGCCTCCGGTCAATCAAGACCCGACCGCAAGCTTCAGCAGCAGCACCGACGACCTGGTGGCCAGCTTCAACGCCGGAGCCAGCAGCGACCCCGACGGTGACAGCCTGAGCTACGCCTGGGCTTTCGGCGACGGCGCCAGCGGCTCCGGTATCGCCCCAAGCCACGCCTACGCCTCCGCCGGCACCTACACCGTGACCCTCACGGTCGACGACGGCAACGGTGGCAGCGACAGCATCTCGGCCAGCGTGACCGTCACCGCGCCCCCGCCGCCTCCTGCTGGTTGCAACGGTGGTGAGGGCGTCGCCGAACTAGACGGCAGCGAATCGCTGAGCATCAACAGCGGCCAATGGACGTACCGCAAGGTGTGCGTCCCCGCCGGCGCCAACGTGCTCGACATCGCGATGACGGGTCCGTCTTGCGGCGTGCTCGGGTGCAGCTTCGACGCGGACCTATACGTCAAACAAAGTGGCCTGCCCACGACCAGCACCTACGATTGCCGCCCGTACCAATCGGGTAGCAACGAAAGCTGCTCGTTCAGCAACCCTGCCGCTGGCTGGTACTACATCGGCGTGTACGGCTACTCCGGAAGCGGCACCGTCACTCTGAGCGAGTCCAACTAAGGCGACGCTTTTCCTCTTCCTTTCTTTCTTTCGACGCCCGCGTCGCCCACGCTGTGCCGCGTTGGCGCAGCCGTCGGCGCCGTGTTGTTGGCCCGTCTGAAGCGGCCTAGCGGCGGCGACGAGCCGCGACGACGAGCGCGATGGCCACGACCGCGAGGGGCAGCGGCGATTCTTTGCCGTCGACAACCTCGTCGGTGGTGCCGTTCGGGGCACCCGTGCCGTTCGGGCTGCCGGCACCGCCGGTCTGCGTCACCGTGTTGCTTGCTGTGGGCTCGCTCGGTGAGGGCGTCGAGATGCTCGCCGAGAGGTCGCCGACGAACGCCGCGTAGACCACGGTCATGGTCCAGTTGCCGGCCGCTCCGTCAAGCAAGAGGGGGGTGGTGCCGTTGGCGACGGTCCCGTTGTGCAGTTCGGTGCCGTCGGCGTCGACGATCTGCATGCTGGCAGCGCCGGCGGTGATGTTGGCCACCACATCGATGGCGCGGGTACCATTGGCGGGGAATGAGAAGACGTAGGTGGAGTTCTGCGGCAGGCTGAAGCTGTGCGCGAAGCCGTCCGTGATGTTCTGTCGGACCACGATGGGTTCCACATCGACCGTACTGGCATCGCCTGGCAGGCCGGTGCCGGTCACGCCGCTGGGGTAGGCTGCGGTGCCGGTGTAGATGAACAGGTTCTGTGCGGGGCTGCCCGCGTAGCCGGTCGGGGCCCAGACGATGACGTTCAGTACGAGCTGCGAACCGGCCTCAAAGGTCGTACCTGTCAGGTCGCCGGACTTGAACACGGCCTCCCACACATCAGCTGGGCCGTCGCAGGTGCGGAGGGAGTACAAGTTGCCGGTGCCGAGGACGGTGGCGCCCTTGGCGAACTCCATGCGGGCCGTGGCCACCGGGTTGGGGCCGTCGGAGACGCCCGGACGCATCAGCACTTCGTGGTCGCAGGAAATGTAGGCGACGCCGGTGAGCTCCCCATCGACCGTCACGGTCTCAGCGACGTCGTAGATGAACTTCGTCGTGTAGCCGACCGCGCCGGCGGATGTGGTGAGGTAGGCCTTGCCGGCCGACTCCAGTGCCGGGACCTCATCGGTCATCTGATAGCTCGTGGCCGTCGCCGACGTGGCGATCAGGCTGTCGGACATGAAGACGCCACCTTGTGCCGCGGCGAGCGGGATGAACAGTAAAGCGAGGAGAGCCCAGCGCATGCAATCCCATGGCCGCGTGGCGTCCTTGAACGTTTTGGCGGCGCTTTTTGGGCCTTTGCCGGACAAAAAGAGGCAGGGTGCGCCGGCAACGATGCGATGTGGCGTGCACGGTGGCGCCGGACGCCTCGGAATCAGGCCGCGAGCGTCTCGCGCATCTGCCCCAGGCGCTCCGCCGCCGCCTGCAATGTCGCCTCCTTCTTCGGGTAAGCAAAACGCACCATGTGGTGGCCGAGCTTCTTGTCGGCGAAGAAAGCGCTGGCCGGGATGGCCGCGACGCCGATCTCTTTGGTCATCCACATCGCGAACTCGGTATCATTCATCGAGGGTTGCAGGTCCGAGAAGTCCGCCAGGATGTAGTAGGCCGAATCGGGCCGGTGGCAGTGGAAACCGGCATGCTCGAGCGCCGGCAGCAACAGGTCGCGCTTCGCCTGGTACATGTCGCGCAGGTCCGTGTAGTACGATGCCGGCAGTTCCAAAGCGGTGACGCCGGCGATCTGCAAGGGGTGTGCGGCGCCCACTGTCAAGAAATCGTGGACGCGCTTGATGGCCTGTGTGATGGTGTCCGGTGCCGCGGTGTAAGCCAGCCGCCAGCCGGTGACGCTGTAGGTCTTGCTGAAGCCGCCGATGGTGACCGTCTGCTCGTGCATATCGCCAAGCGTCGCCAAGCTGGTGTGGTGTTTGTCGTCATACACCATGTGTTCGTAGATCTCGTCCGTGACGGCGATGGTGCCGGTCTCGCTACACAGATCGGCGATGAGTCGCAACGTCGCGTCGGTGAAGATGCGGCCCGTCGGATTGCCTGGGGTGTTGACGATGATGGCCTTGGGCTGGCGGGCGAACGCCGCCTTCAACGCCTCGTGGTCAGGCTGATAATCGGGGGCCCGCAACGGCACGTGGATCGGGGTGGCGCCGCTGACCACTGCGTCCGGGCCGAAGTTCTCGTAGAACGGCTCGAAGATGATGACCTCGTCGCCGGGGTTGATGATGCTCAGTAGCGTCGCCATCATGGCCTCCGTAGCCCCGCACGTCACGACGATGTTCTTGGCCGGATCCGCATCGATCTTGTTGAAGTCCTTCAACTTCCGGCTCAAGGCATCGCGCAGCGTCGGCGCGCCCCAGGTCACCGCGTACTGATTGTAGCCGTCATCGATCGCGGTCTTGGCCGCATCCATGACCGCCTGGGGCGGGTCGAAATCCGGGAACCCTTGGCCCAGGTTGATCGCCTTGTGCTCGGCGGCGACCAGGCTCATACTGCGGATGACCGATTCCGGGAAGTGGTTGACGCGGTCGGCGACGCGCGGGTCTGCGATCGCATACGAAGGCATAGCACCTGGATTGCCCTGGGTGCATTAGGGTTCTGGGCCCGAGCCGGTGCTGCTATCAATCCCGCGGTCCAATAATGACGCATTGACGGGCTTCATCGGTGAACGCACCAACAGGGCCGCGGCCCTGATGACGGACGATTTCCGGGTCTACCATGAGTTCGCGCCTTGGTTCGAACAGCGCGGCATCCAATTGCTCGGACTGCGGGCAGGCGAAGAGATCCCGCCATCGGTCCGCGTCGTGCTCGGCGGCCCACCGGACGACGCCCGCTCGGTGCCTTTGCCCACCAACATCGAGACCGCTTGGCTGTTGGTCTGTCAGGCCCTCGATCCCCGGCGCAACGGTGCTCCGTATCGACACGTCGTCGTCGGCATGGACCCCGGCGCCACGATCGGCCTTGCGGTGCTGGCCGATGGCTCCGTCTTCCTGGTCGCCGAATGCCACGAGGCCGACGAGGTGGTCGAACGGCTGCAGGCCTGGCGGCCGGGGCTACGCACCCAGCACTGGTCGGTCCATGTCGGCGACGGAGCGCCGGATGTGGGCGACCTGCTGGCGGACCTGGCTGCAGACACCTGGCCGGACGCCACCATCCGCTTCGTTCCAGAGCAAGCCAGCTCCCCTCCGGCACCCGCCACCCTGAGTCGGCACACTGATGCGGCCATCTACATTGCCATGCGGGGCGACCCATGAAGCGCAAACCGAAGACGATGGACCTGGCGCCGCTGCGCGAGGAGCTGGAGATGCTGCCAGCCCAACCCATCAGTCGCGTCCACCCCAAGAACTGGGTCTTCCGCATCAAGCGCATGCTGGATGCCGTCGGGCACGCGCGCCCCGCCAATGCGGCCTTCTTCCGCACCATCAATCCCTATCCGACGCCCTTCGAGCACCACAAGATCGAGACCGACGACGGCGTCGGCATCGCGCTGTGGTATGGCCCGCCCGGGGGCGAAGCCGGCCCCATGCCTGGCACCGAAGCGCGCGCCCCGTTTGGGCTTGTCATTGTGCCGGGCATGTTCTCCACCAAGGACGACAGCGTCCACAAGAAGCGTGCCATCTGGATGTGGCGCCACTGGAAGATCCCCGTCGTCTGCATCGACATGCGGGCGTTCGGTGAATCGACCGGCATCGCCACCGGCGGCTGGAAAGAGGCGCTTGACGTCACCGCCGCCGCGCGCTTCCTGAAGGAGACTGCCGGCGTCGACAAGGTCGGCCTCCTCGCCGAAAGCCTGGGTGGTGCCAGCGCACTCAACGCCATGGCCCTGGACGAAGAGAGCGGCACCCGCCTGCTCACCGGCGGCACTCTGTGCTACAGTTGCTTCGTCGACCTCAAGGACGCGGTACACTACATCAGCAGCGAGCCGCCGAAGGCCGACCCGTTCCATGTCCAATGGGAGGCGTTCCGCAAACTTCTGAGCTACAAGAGCCACGGCGGCTACGAGCGCTTCGACGTCTACCTCGACGACGCCGCGCAGGTCAACGGCCTCAGCGGATTCGACGAGATGGCAGACCTAGCCAACCCCAAGTGGAAGACGGCGCTCATCAAAGGCCCCACCATGCTGGTGCACGCCGCCGACGACCCCGTGGTGCCGGTGCGCCACGCCCGCCGTATGGAGCGCTACGCTCGCGGCGATGACCACATCCAGGTCGTCACCATCCCCTGGGGACAGCACACTGGATTCGAGAGCATGGACCCCGTGTGGTTCTGGCGGGCGACCACCCGTTTCTTCTCCTACGTCAACGGCGTCGAGCTCCCCAACCCATACGAAGCCCAGCGCAATCGGGACCCCAAGGCCTAAGTCAAGTTCTCAAGTCACCGCTAATAAGGAGTGAGCCCCGCCGCGTGGGCCGCACCGCGGGCGACCTTGTTTGTCGTCCCACTTGCAAGTACGCGGCAACGTGATACATATGCAACCTCAAGAAAAGCCGGCGGTGGATCTGAAAGCCACCTTCGACGACCTTCCGCTTTCCCAGACGATGCTCGGTGCGCTCGACCGCATGGGCTTCGTCCACCCTACGCCCATCCAGGAGAAGGCGATCCCTATCGTCCTCAAGGGCACCGACGTCATCGGCCAGGCCCGTACGGGCACTGGTAAGACGGCGGCCTTCGGCATTCCCTTCATCGAGACCTTCGACCCTGAGGCGACCCACGTCCAGGGTCTCGTGCTCGCCCCGACGCGCGAACTGGCCATCCAGATCGGCGAAGAGGTCGAACGCATGGCCGAGGGACGCGAGTTCCGCTACGTCAACGTCTACGGTGGCGCCCCGATGGAGCCCCAAGAGAAGGCGCTGCGCGAAGGCGTCCACCTCGTGGTCGGTACCCCCGGCCGCATCATGGACCACATGGAGCGCGGCAACCTGGACCTCTCCAAGTGCACGTATGTCGTGCTCGATGAAGCCGACCGCATGCTCGACATGGGTTTCATCGACGACATGGAGTGGATCCTGCGTCACCTTCCTCACAAGACCAAGCGCCAGACCCAACTCTTCTCGGCCACCATGCCGACCGAGATCAAGAGCCTGGCCCGCCGCTTCATGACGGACCCGGTCCAGGTCAAGGTCAGCACCGATGACCTGGCCGTCCCGGACACCATCGAGCAGGTCTACTACGCCATCGGCCGCAAGAACAAGCACTGGGGTCTGACCCGGATGCTCGACAGCCCCGAGGAGAACATCGACCTCACCATCATCTTCTGCGCGACGAAGATGATGTGCGACCGCCTCGTGGGCGACCTGAACCGCTGGCAATACAATGCCGAAGCACTGCACGGCGACCTGCCCCAGTCCAAGCGTGAGAAGGTCCTGGAGCGCTTCGACAAGGGCGAGATCAAGATCCTCGTGGCCACTGATGTGGCCGCCCGCGGCCTGGACATCGACAGCATCACGCACGTCGTCAACTGGGACATGCCCGACAAGGAACCCGAGAACTACGTGCACCGCATCGGCCGCACCGGCCGTGCCGGCCGCTCGGGCAAGGCCGTCTCGTTCATCGGACTCGATGACAAGACCATCCTGCGCCGCGTCGAGATGCTCGTGGGACACCCGATCAAGGAAGTGCCCGTGCCGGAACGCGTCAACGGCCGCGACAAGTCCGAGCATCAGATCGACTGGGATGAGCTCGCGGACAAGTACGGCGACGTCCACGTTCGCATGAACGTCGGCCATGACGTCGGTCTGACCCCCTTCAAGCTGCACCGACTCGTGCAGAAGGCGACCGGTCTCCCGGACCACGCCATCCGCGGCATCGTCATCGCCGATCACGAAGCCAGCTTCGCGGTCCCCAAGGACACGGCTCTGCGCGCCCGCAACGGCGTTCGCAGCGGCTTCGGTAAGAAGAAGACGGTCGACGTCCAGTTCTTGGACAAGGAAACCACGGTAAGGAACGCGTAAGCGTTCCGTGCGTGGTTTCCGAGCATGCCCGTAAGGGCTTGCGAGTGAGGCGGCGGTAAGGAACGCGTGGCGGTGCGAACGGTTGCCGGTATAGCTACGGCACCACCTGCAGCGGAGACAACCGTCTCGGCCCCGCGCCGCGCATCCACCTTCCGCAGCCTCATTAACCGGCGCTGTTTGCCGGGCCAGTGGCTGGTAAGAAGCGTCGTGGTTGGCTACGCTATCATTACACGGCCGAATTCCGCCTCGATTCGTCGGGACCCACGTGGGCGGCGGACATCCTGCGCGAGGTCCGATTGCCCCGCTGGGTCTACGAAGCCCACGATCGCGGCGCAGCCTACTTCGTGCGCGCCCCCCAACGCCTCTCCAAGGGCAACACCGAGGCGCGCCTGCGGCTGATGCCCGGTTCGCCGATGCCAGAGGTCAGTCTCGACATCCTGGTCGATGGCACCTGGTCGGAGGACGATGCCCTGGGTGAACCGCCATCGGTGTTCGCGGACATCCACGAAGAAGCCGAGGCCTTACTGGTCCTGTTGGGCTGCCGCTCCCCGCGCTTCTACCACGTCAAGACCAAGATGTCGTAGCCCGGGCCAGGCGCGGCATGGAGACCGCCAGGCCGAGATGGACCAATGCCAGGGTCAGCATCAACCCCCACATCGCGCCCTCAGCGACGACGTCCCCGTCCAGTATGGGCAGGTCGAGGTCGAGGAACGACGCCAGGCTCCAGGCGTACGCGACGTGGGCTGCCGCGGCGACCCACGCCGGCCACGCCGGCGTTGGGCCTGGGTCGGTGCTTCCTGGAGGGGCATCGAACGTGGCCGGCGCGGCGACGGGCTTGGCGTGCCCGTGGATGCCCTTCAACAGCAGCCACGTGATGAGCCCCGACCCTGCGATGCCCAACAGTGCGATGCTCCATTCCTGGCTGTCGGCTGCCACCCACCAGACCACGGTCGAGACCATGGCGACGAGGAGCGCGACTGTGAGGGCGAGCCCGATACGCACGGCTTGGGATGGGGCCCGACATTGAAGAAGGAGGGGCTTTCAAGTCAAAGCCCGAGTGGCGGTCATGGACCGGCGGGCGCACGTCACTGTCATCGGCAAGGACAAGTCCGGCGTCATCGCCGCCATCTGCCAGTTCCTGTTCGAGAAAGGCGGCAACATCGAAGAGCTCGACCAACATGTCACGCATGGCCTGTTCACCATGCACCTGGAGGTGTCGTGGCCCACCAACGGCCACACGGCGGAGACGATGGCGGAAGGAATCATGGCCATCGGCGAACGCATGGGCATGGATGTGGGCTGGCGCCAGGAGAACGGCCGCGCCGAGGACACAGTGCGCATCGGCATGCTCGTCACCAAGGAACCTCATGCCCCTGCTGCCGTGCTGGCCGGCTGCCGCGACGGCATCGGCGCCGAGGTGGCGCTGATGATCGGCAACCACCCCGACCTCGCAGAGCTCGCCGAATCTGCCGGCGTCCCGTTCTACCACGTCGACGACCGGGACAAAGCGGCCCACGAGCACCGCATCCTGGAGCTCCTGCGCGAGCACGACGTGGACCTGGTGGTGCTGGCCCGTTACATGCGTATCCTCAGCCCCAACTTCGTCTGGCGCTTCCCCCATCGTATCCTCAATATCCATCCGAGCCTGCTGCCGGCGTTCCCCGGTGCCGTGCCGTATCGCCAGGCCCTGGAGCGCGGCGTGCGCGTCGCCGGGGTCACCGCTCACCTGGTGACCGTCGACCTGGATCAAGGCCCGATCGTCGCCCAAGAGGCGTTTTCGGTCGCACCGGATGCCACGCTGAAGGACGTCATGGCGATCGGGCGGGCCCTGGAGGCCAAGGTCCTCGTCGACGGCGTCCGCGCTTGGTGTGACGGGCTCGAAGTCGGCTGGGGTCGGGCGCGGCCTCAGGCCTGACGGTCAAAACGGTACGCGGTGGCGGCGCGCTGGACCTTCGCCTGGGTCTCGACGACTTCGACCTCGCCGAGCGGGAACCAGCGCCCCCATGCGGTGCCCAAGCAGATCGCTGCCAGGGCCACCAACGGCAGGCCGGCGAACTTCACCAACTGCCCCCACAACACAGCGGTGCGCAGGCCGCGGCCCTCCATGTGGATGGTCTGGCCAAACGTCGCGATGCCGAGGAAGAACAGTGCGCCGGCGCCGGCGGCGAGCCCCAGGGCCAGGCATGTCAACCCGATCAGCGGGGCCGCGCCGACGCGCCGGGTCTTGATGGCCGGCCCGAAGAATCCGGGCGGCATGAGGGGTGATTCCTCGTCCCCGACCGCTTCGGCGACGGCCGGTGTGCGGCGCGCCGTCACGGTCTTGGCGCGCAGCCTGGCCCAACCGAATGCGGCTGGCCAGATCCCCAGGGCCACGAGGCCGGCTCCCGCATAGATCAGAGGTGCTGCGAGCTGCTCGTACCACTCCACGGGGGACGGATCAACGCGGCTCTGCTCCTCGTAAGCATCACTCATGCCCTGGGTCAGCAGGAAGCCATTGGCCACCAAAGCGACGGCCACGAGACTCATCGCGCAGGCAAATGCCAACCAACCGGGCCGCTCCACGCAACCAGAACCACCCACTTCTGGCACATGAAATGTGTGGCCGGCTCGCTTGACCTGAAGTCGCAACCCTTTCAACCCTGGCGACGGTGGAAGTCTCGGGATGCACTGAGCCATGGCTTTCGACAAGCGGACGCTGGTCCTGCCTTCGGGCACTGTCTTCGAGGAGCACAACATCGTCTCCAGTGGCGACCTTATCTTGGGCAACCACGTCAAACTCGGTTTCGGCATGACGACCGAAGGCCGCGTCTTCGTCGGCCAAGGGGCCCATATCGAGGGCAGCCTGACCCTCGGCGGCGACCTCCGCCTTGACCAATCCGTGCATGTCCTGGGCGACGTGGTGTCCGGCGCCAATGCCTACATCGGCGAGCGCTGCTTCATCAAAGGCGACCTGGCCCTCGAAGGCGACCTGGACGTGGGCGACGACGTCCGTATCGGTGGCCAATTGCAGGCGAAAGGCTGGGTGCAGAAACGCAACCCGGTTCCGTTCGTCATCTACATTTTCATCTACCTTCTTGAGTTGTTGCGCATCGGCCAATCAGAAGAGGTCGAACGCATCCTCAAAGAACTGGAAGAGACCGACACCGAAGAGATCGCGGTCGACGAGATCTTCATGTTCATCCCGGACAACTCCGAGCTGAGCCTGCAGAAGTCGATCATCAAGGGCGGCCTGGACGCCGGAGACCACTGCCGCATCCTCGGCAACCTCGAGGTCAAGGGCGACACCCAGATCGGTGAACAGACCATCGTCCATGGCGCGCTCCGAGTCGAGGGCGACGTCACCTTGTACCAAGGCGCACAGGTCGAAGGGGATCTGGTCGCCAGTGGCCACGTCATCGTCGGCGAAGGCTGCCAGGTCCTTGGGAACCTGAAGGCCAACAGCGTCCAGATGTACATGTCTGCGACCGTCGATGGTAAGATCATGGCCGAGGAAGGCGTCCAGTTCAAGACGGAGGCCCAGGAGCGCCGTCAGACGACGGCCAGGGAGAAGACGGAAGAGTTCGACGGCAAGGCCGCCGACCTGGTCGACCTGCTGGGCTGATCAGAACGGGGTCCACGTCAGGGCGAACTTGTCGCCTGCGCGGATCTCGATCTCGCCCATGGAGACCTGGGCAGCCTCGCCGTTGAGCGTCATCGCCCAGAAGCCGTCGCGCTCGAAGCAGCCGCGGGCGGCGCCGTCGACCACGCGGGCCGGGAAGTCATCGACCGCGCACAGGGCGTAGCCGAAGCCGAAGCTGGAATCGAACCACTCGACCTC
>JBFJNL010000061.1:0-12113 GCA_041618195.1 Thermoplasmatota archaeon
AGACGCCCTTGTAGCGGAACACCGATTCCTTGCACTTGGCGAGGAACGGTTCGACCCCGTAGCTCTCGATCTCGGAGACGTGCTCGATACCGAGTTCCTTCTGGACCTCGATCTCGACGGGCAGGCCGTGGCAGTCCCATCCGGCGTTGCGGGGGACCCACTTGCCTTGCATGGCATGGAAGCGGTTGACCGAGTCCTTCAACGTCCGCGTCAGGACATGGCCGGGGTGCGGCAGACCGTTGGCCGTCGGGGGGCCTTCCAGGAAGATGAAGCGGTGCGCGTCATCGCGTCCGCTGTCATCGTAGAGCTTGCGTCCGGCCGCCAGTTGGCGGGCGAAGACGTCGCCGTCGCGCCAGCGCTGGATGACCTGCAATTCCATACTGTCTGGTTCGTACCTCTTCGGCACGGCCTGACTCATGGGTGCTGCCACCCTGAACGCGTCAAAAAGGCTTCAGCCGACGCGTAGCGTGCCGCTGACGCTGCGTCCGGCGCACTTGTAGGGGTGCTCGCCAGTGGCGTCGGCGATCCAACGGTAGCTTTGGCCGGCGGGGACGATGCCGTTGTGGAACGTCGTGCCGCTGCCCTGGGACCGGGTCGAATCGAAGGCGCCGTCGTCGGCGACGATGTGGCAACCGGTGCCGACGACCCGCCATTCGACGATGCTTTCCTTGGGCACCTTGGCGTTCTCAGGCTCCATGCCGGTGCTACCGATGGTGATGACGTAGACGCCATCCTCCTTGTCCGGTGTGGTGAACGACGCCGCGGCGTCGCCTTTGTCGCCGCAACCGGCCAAGGCCACACTGACCAACAGGAGGGCCACCAGGATTCGCATACGGCTTGACCTGGCAGCGGGGGTAAGAGGCTTCTGGATGGCTTAGACGACGCGGATGGTGCCGATCATGCCGCTCGCCTTGTGGGGCGTGCAGAAGTAATCGTAGTCGCCCGGCTCGGCCAGCGTCAACTCCCAGGACTCGCCGGCCTCGACTTGCGGGCTGCGGGCGAAGGCGCCATTGGCGCTGACGACGTCGTGCCACGGGCCGGAGCCGCCGTGTTTGAAGACGATCGCTGCGCCGGCGGGCACTTCGGCGAGCGCCGGGCTGAAGCGCAGGCCGGCGGTCATGGTGATGACGTACTTGCCGTCCTCCATCGGAGGCGTGACGAATTCCGGCTCCGTCGTGCAGCCGGCGAACATGACAGCCAACAGGGAAACAGCCACCAAAAGGAGCTTCATGCGGCGGCCACGATGGTCGCCTTGAAAGCGGTTTGCAGAGGGGCAATCCTTTGCCCTTGGCCATCGTCGCCAGCCTGTGGCCGAGCCGGCCGGTGCCCGTGGTGCCGGTCTCCCGAGGCTCTGCTGCGAGGTGAACTGACGTGTCTGTGCCCATCCATGACAACCACTTCCATTGCAGGCCGGACGGCTGGAAAGGCATGGGTGCCGTCAAGGAATTCCAGGCCGCGGGCGGCACCAGCATCGCCCATGTCCGCCTGCCGAGCTACCCGACCACCGTGGAGGCGTTCACCCAGACCTGCCGCGACCACATCGACTTCTCCCGGCGCATCCGGGACGAGACCGGGGTCACGGTGTGGACCGCCATCGGTCCGTACCCGTTGGAGCCGATGAAGGTCGCCGAGGCGGATGGGTGGGAGGCCGCCATGGCATTCGGACGCGCCTGCTTCGACGCCTGCCGACCCTTCTTCGAGGAAGGCGAGGCCCATTGCCTCGGCGAGGTGGGCCGCGCCCACTTCGACGTCCCTGCCGACGTCCAGGGCCACAACAACGAATTGTTGGCCTACGGCTTCGATGTCGCCAAAGACTGCGGCGTCCCCATCATGCTCCACACCGAGCACACTGAGCCGGACACCATGGCTGAATTCGCCGCCATGGCCGAAAGGGCCGGCCTGGCCCGCGACCGGGTCATCAAGCACTACTGCGGTCCCTTGGTCGCCGAGGGCGAACACCACGGCCTCTTGCCCTCCATCATCGCCGGTCGCAGCAACATCCGCAAGGCCCTCGCCAAGGACCCGTCCGGTCGCTGGATGTTGGAGACCGACTACATCGACGAGCCGACCAGGCCCGACGTCGTGATGCCATGCGACACCGTGCCCAAGCGCGTCATGGGTCTGATGCAGAACGGCGAGCTCAGCGACCGGGTCGCGCACCGCATCGGTGAAGAACTGCCGCAGTCCCTGTACGGCCCATGAAGGGCGTGGCATGGCTCCTGGTCGCCGTGTTGGTGACCACCGGTTGCCTATCCAATTCGGGTGGGTTGCTGGGCCGGGAACCGACGCCCAATTTCGCCGAGGCCCTGCTGTGGAGCCAGCCCTCCGAACTGGTCGTGGAGATCCACTACGAACAAGGTCGTGAGCCGTCCAAGTACGCCATCGATCGGGTGCGCGAAGACCTCACCCAGTTGACCAACAAGCAGACCATCACCATCCTCGACCCCGTCGAGATCAATGTCGGTGACGGCACCCAAAGCCAGACCTGGACGACGGATGAGATCGCCGCCGTGCATGCGGCCACATACAGCCTTGGCACTCCCGAGACCTACATGGCTGGGGATCAGGCGTTCATCCATTTCGTCATCCTCAACGGCAAGGGCCAACTGTCCGACGATCGCGGTTTCATCGGCTTGCAGACCGTGCCGGCCCTGTACGTGTTCCCCGACCAGACGCGGACCGCCTTGCTGACCATCTATGCACCTGAGCCGATTGGGCCGCCCGCCATCGCCCCGGATCAAGCCGAGGCTTCCATCTTCATCCACGAACTGGGTCACGCCCTCGGTCTCGTCGGTCGCGAGGCACCAGAGACCCAAGACCGCAAGACCACGACCGACAGCGACCCGTGCGCCTGCCATTCTCGCAACGAGGACAGCGTCATGTACCCGGGCGTCGAGCGTTTCAATCTCGTGCGCTTCATTGAGGAAGGGCGCTGGCACCGCGACTCATTCGACGCGGTCGATCTGGCGGACATCGCCGCCCTGCGGGACATGGACCCGCATCGCTAACCCGCCCTACGAATGGAACAGCCATTTGGGGCGCCACTTGCGCCCTTCAAGGATCCACTCGGCGTCCATGGCGCACGCCGGCGCATCGGCCTCGTAGCGCGCCCAGACCGCCTTGTCTGTGCGGGTCGGCACCGCCCCGTCGCGTTCATTGTCGGGGTCAAGGCAGGCGAAGGCGTCCAGGTGGGCCCGGACCCGTTCGGTGGGCACACGCAATTGGTTGGCCGTGCGCTGGATGGCTGCGACCGGTGGCAGCAGGTGGCCTGCAGGACGCTCGAAATAAGCGGCCAATGTGACGATGGCGTCGTCCTTGGTCCAGGAACGTCGCAGGCGCACAGCCGCGCGACTCCGGCTTGGTCCTTGAAACAAACTGAGGTGCAATGAGCAAGATTCCGCACCAAAAGCGCTAATACCAGTTCGGTCTGGTAGCATTTGGGTTGTCTATGACCAAACAAGTCGATACTGAGGAGGCATTGCGGCACGCCATCAGCTCCATCCTGGATGGGCCCGGCGATCCGCGCAGTGTCGACGGTGCCAAGGTGAACGCTCTACAGAGCATCGCCTGGAGCCTGATCGGCCTCCTCGCCAAGGGCGTTGACATCACCGGCGACTCGCAGAGCACCATGGCGGAGCTCGTCGACCGTGCCGGCATGCTGGCCGAAGTCCGCCCGTAGGCATTTCGAATCCGCGCGCCGGGATGTTTGCATCCGGGCGTTTTGTGAGTATGGGGTCCAAACAAGCTGCCACTGGAGCGTAGCTTAGATGGTGCGGTGTGCGCTGCTGCGGGGCGCTGCCGGTATGCTGCTCAGCCTTGCGCCGTCGAGTGGGCCCACCGCGCGCCCAGGCCTGCAAGCAGCCCTGGGGCGACAATGGCCCCGCTTTTTCGCGAGGCTTAAAAGCGGGCCCACCGCGATTCGAACACAGGTCGCTGGTTTCGAAGACCAGCAGGATATCCAGACTACCCTATAGGCCCAGGATGTCGCAAAAGGAGAAAGGGGAGGGGAAAGGGGGAAAGGAGTGCGCTGACGCGCTTATTCCTCTTCGGAGGAAGCGACTGCTTCCTCTTCGGAGTCTTCGTCGCCGGTGAGCTCGACCGCGTCGTCGGCTTCTTCGCCGGCTTCGTCAGCCTCGACTTCTTCGGCTTCGACGGGCTCGGGCTCGTCGACGATGATCGGGGTCTCATCGACCGTGATCGTCGGGGCGCTGAGCACCTCGGTCTTGGCGATCTCGACGCGGCGCAGAGGGTGGACCTTGCGGCCGTCCTTGTAGATGCGCGTGTTGAGGTCGCCGACCAGCACTTCCTTGAGGAAGGCGCTGAGGGTGTTCTCGGCGGCGCAGGCCGTGATCTGGTCGACCATCATCTGGCGGATGATCTGGGCCTGGGTCGTCTGGCAGCGGCGGTCGGTGACCGCGAAAGGCTTGACGCGGAGGCGGCAGCCGTCCTTGGTCTTGACGTCGAAGACCGCGGGGATCTTCGTGTGGCCGCGGCGGGTGAGGCGGCGGACGTAGTCGCTGGTCATCTCGTGGCCGACGAAGTAGGTGCGCGCTTGGTTGTCGACGACTTCGCCGACGCGGAAGTGGAGCTTCACGTGCATCTGCTTCATGTCGCCGGTGAGGTCCTGCAGCGTAGCGTCGGCCGTGCGGCCGATGAGCTTGGCAGGTTCGTCAGCGAGCGTCTCGCCGATGACCTTGCTGTTGAAGGCGACGGGGGTGACGACGTTGTACCATTGCTTGGACTTCCACCGGTCTTTGACGCGGCGGGCTGCTTGACGAGCACGTGCTAGAGCCATATTCTCACCTGAGTATGTTCGCCGACAAACCTCCTCTATAAGACTGTGATGGGGGCTTGCGGGGGGGTGTTGGAGGCTCCCCCAGGAGGAAGCGCTTTTTGTCGCAAATGTGTGACAGTGCTGTGCTCCGCCAGCATCCCTTGCTCACAGTGCTCGGTCGACGCGGTCGTGGTGCGGTCGTCGACGCGCTGTGCGGTGCCCCCGATCAGACCTGGTCGGTGCGCGGTCTGGCCCGCCAGGCCAAGGTCCAACCGGCCACCGCGGCCCGCGCCGTGCAAGAGCTCGAGGCCCTCGCCGCGCTTGAGGTCATCCGCCCCGGCCGCGACGCCCAGGTCAAGCTGCGGCCGGACACCGAGATGGGTCGGGCGCTCCTATGGCTGCGCCTCCCAGATGTCCGGCTTGGCGCCTGCAAGGCCTTCGCCGCCAGCTTCGGACACCCCCAAGGCGTGCGGCAATTGCTACGGTGGACCATGGCGGGCGACCACCCAGGGGACCCGCTGTGCCCGACCCGCATCGCCGTGGTGTGCCGCGACGACCCGGAACCAGCGCTCGATGCTGTGGGTGCCGCCTTGGATGGCGTGCGCGAAGCCGGCTGGCCAGCACCGGACGTCACCGTATGGACACGTGATGATCTGGTGCCGGACGACCCGATGGCCGCGGCGATCCTCGAAGGGCAGCCGCTGGCTTAGAACAGAGCCATCAGGAACGTCACGCCCAGGTAGGCGGCGATCCCGATGGCCACCAGGACCGCGACCTTGACCAGCGTGATGGCCGTCTTGATCACGAACCGCACCACGAGCAATGCCAGCACGATGACGACGATGCCCACGATGATGGGGGTCGGGGCGGAGAAGTCGCTGGCTTGGATCATCGGCTGCAGGGCCATGAGCAGTCCCGAGGGGAGCATGACGCCTCCAGCAACGCCGCCCGGCAAGAACCTGCCTACTTCGCCAGGGCCTTCCAGACGCGCCGGCTGTTGAGGCGGTACACCCACGTGTTGGGGTTGCCTTCCTCCTTCACGCGCAAGGCCAACTTGTGGTCTGGCAGCGTGCTGAACTCCTTGAGGCCCGCGATGAACTCGGGGGCGGCCTCGCGCAGGTTGGCGATGGTCTCGGACTCGAACGAGGCGTAGTGGAACGGGAACGACATGCCCGTGGCGACGACCTTGATGGTGCTGCGGCCCCGGAGGCCGGTGATGGTGACCAGCTCGCCGGTCAGTTCACGGTCGCCGAATCCCGGGTTGGGGAACCAACGGTTGCAATGGGAACACAGCAGTTCGCCGACGCCTTCCAGGCCTTCCACATCCTGGTTGTCTTCGAGTACCTTCACGAGGATCCCGTCCTTGAAGGCCATGAACATCTTGGTGCTGCTGCAGTGAGGGCACGCGTACATCGTTGGCACTGCGAGCCCGCCGCCTCGGTTAGTCCTGACGCTCGATCTTGGCCATGCGGCGCGAATACGGAAGCCCCGCAGCCAGGTTCAGCAGTCCGCCTACCGCGATCATCACAGCAAACAGCGCCAGCGCCACGGCACGGCGGTGGGTGAGGCTCACCAACAGGACCTCCTGCTTTTCGTCGTCGTCGGCGAGGGCGTCCACGGCGAAACTGATGTGGCGGTCCCCATGGACGTCGATGTTCTCATTGGCGTATTCGAATGAGTATCCTCGAGGTACCCGCATGTCGACCTCGAGCGACCATCCCGGTTGCATGCTCATGTTCATGAGCTGCGTGTAAGCTGCGGCCGAGAAGAAGTCCCGCGTCCGCAATGCGTCGCCGTTCTCGTCCTTGAGCCGCTGGATGTAGGCCTTCTGGGGGTCTATCGGTGCGTCCTGGCGTCCAAAGTAGCCGGAGAGCAGTGAACCCACGGATTCGGTGCGGAGATAGCGGACCGTCGTGTCGAGCGTCACGGTGATCGGGGGCTCCGTCAGGGACAAGTCGCTGAGTGCTTTCTGTGGCTCGGTGTTCTCCCATGCGACCTCGATGGCAAGGACGTCCAATTCTGGGAGGGTGGATGCGATGTAGTCTGCCAATGCGGCCTCTTGTTCCTCCTGGAACGACGCCATCGCTTCTGCCACGAGGCTCGCCCGGAACACCTCTGCGGGCATGAAGACCTCCGTCAGGAAAGTCGCGTTCTGCGCACTGGCGTTGTAGGCGTTCTCGCTCTCGGCAGCGGCTCTCAGGCGATCGGACGAGATGACCCGCATCTCTACGCGCAGCGTCAACCGCGCCTCCACCTCGGCCGTGCCGGAGCCGACCAGGAGGCCGAAGATCCCGATGTCCCCCTTGGTGACGTTGACGTTGAAGAAGATCCGCACATCTTCCCGCGTGATGTTCTGGCCTGCTGCCTGGTAGACCGTCCCGAGCGCCGGCGGCACCGTCTCGCCAAGCACCTCATCCAGCGGTCGCAGCGCATCGCCTGGGCCCTGCGCCAGGCCCGTCGGTACGAGCAGGAGCGCCAGCCACCAAACCTTCAAGCGAGCACCAGCCACAGGAGCAGCCATGCAAATGCAGCTCCGAGTCCGACCTTCGAGGTCGTCTCGAAGCGGCCCGCCAATGGGCGTCGCGTGCGGAGGAACTCCATCACGAGGATCGGTCCCAGGACCCAGATGACGATGAGGGCCGCGATGCCGGGCAGCACCGGCGATGAAGCGAAGTCGAAGCGCTCGTCAATGATGAACAGCATCGGGAAGCCTGCGACCGCTGCCGCCATAGACCACCGCCGCATGGCGTGCCATGTGCGTGCCATGTCCGGGGAGTCATCCATGCTCTGCCAGGCGGGCGCTCCGGGATAAGGGTTAACGCCTATGCGTGCCGCGCACAGTACGTCTCCCCAGGGCGTGCCTTGTTGGCGCATGGGTCGCCCTTGGCCGTGTGGGCGGCGCAGCGATCCGTCTCGACAAGCTCCGGCACGCCGGTGCGTTCGTTGGTCGCCACGCGGTGCCCGGCCGGCAGGTCGCTTGGTTTTCCAGCGCGTGGCTTGGTCTTGGCGAAGAAGTAGCGGAAGCCGCTGCCGTCCTTCTTGCGGTACAAGGTGAAGTCGTCGTGGACGAAGCCGCCGTCGGGGCTGGCACTGGCCGCCGCCGCGTCCTTGAGCACCTGGAGTCTGCCGTCCTGGAGGACCAGGTAGTGGCGTTCACCACAGGCGGAGCAGTACACGACGCGGGGTACCTCGGGGTCGACGAGTTCCATGCGTTCGCCGCAGCGGTCGCAGCCGAAGCTGACGAGTTCACCGGGCAGCGGCATGAACCAGTGTTGCGTTTCGCTGAGGCGTCCCTTCTGCACCAAGACGGCGCCCTTGGAGGTATTGAGCAAGTAGGCGCCGGTCAGCGCCCCCTTGTCTATGGGCAGCACATTGATGATGTGCATGTGGGTGCTCAGGTTTTCTTGCACGTAGCGGGCGGCCCAGTCGGGCAGGATCACGGAATCGGCCATTAGGGTCTCCGGTAGACGACGGTCTTTGCGCCCTCGTTGGGGGCGTTGAATTCGATGCGCTGGTAGCGCGGGCCCTCACCCAGGATGAGGAGCACGATGAGCGCCAGCAGGAACACGGCGTAGAAGGACAGGATCACGACCATCGCGTTCGAGTCCCAGTACAGGTAGTCCAGGTAGGCGGCCATGAAGAGAAGGAAATTGGCGGCAAAACTCCATTTGAGCATTCGCCGCAGGGTGCGTTTCATCATACGCGGTGCCTCCGGATGAGGCCGAACATGGCCAACAGGACACCCAGCGCGAGGAAGGTGCTGGCGGCGACGAGCTCGACGCCTTGGCGGCCCAGCGGCACGGGCGGCGAGGCGTGTTTCATGGGGTCGGTGCCGCGCGTGACCTCGTCCCAGTCGAGGATGCCGTCGCCGTCAGAATCGGCGCGCAGAGGGTCGGTGCCGTAGCGCTGCTCTTCGCAGTTCGTCAGCCCGTCCCCGTCCGGGTCCTCGTCACAGTCGCGGATGCCGTCGTTGTCGCTGTCGGCGCGTGCCGGGTCTGTCAAGGCACGCAGCTCAAAGGCATCGTACAAGCCGTCCAGATCGGCGTCGGGGGGGATGGATGTAGCATCGAGCGGGTCGGTGCCGGCGTGGAATTCGTCGCCGTCGAGCCAGCCGTCCTCGTCGCTGTCGGCGTTGAAGGGGTCTGTGCCGAGGCTGGCCTCGACGCTGTCGGCGAGGCCGTCGCCGTCAGCATCGTAAGCACCGTCGCCTGGATCGCGGCGGTCTCGTGGGTCTGTCCCGATGCGGCGTTCTAGGGTGTCTGGCACGCCGTCCTCGTCGCTGTCGAGGGGTTGGACGCGCAGCCCATCAAGACGTGACGGGTTGGCTTCGTCGCCGTACAGCAGGACGGTGGCCACGGCTGGGCCGCTGATGCTGATGCCGAGGCGCAAGATGGAGCCGGCTGGCAGGACCTGGCCTCGGGCCGCGAGGACGATCTGGATCTCCGTCGTGCCGGTCGAGGCGACGCTGATGGCATTGTCCTGTTCGGCGATGGTCGCCTGGCCGCCGTCGGGCAACAGGGCGACCAGGTCGGCACCCAGATTGGCTGAGCCTTGTGCGCTGGCCTGCACGTACAACACGGCCCTGATGTCTTCCAGCACCAGCATGTCGAGCCGCCAGGGTGTCGGTCGGTACCACTCGACGCGGTCGACCGTCTCGTCGCCTCCGGTGAGCGGCGTCGGGGGTAGCGTGATGGAGGAGAAGCGCGCCTGGCCCTGGGTGCCACTGGACTCGGGTGCCATGAACAGCGCGTCGCTGACGCCGTACTCTTGGATGTCGCCACGCTCGGCGGTCAGCAGCCACGTGTGGGTGCTATCGGCGACCGCGCCGGCCAATGGGGTGGCCAACAGCAAGACGACGGCAAGGATGCGCACAGCACGACACTCGGGTCCGCGCTGATAAACATCCTCGCCGGGTCCCACGGCCACGGCTTTCAAGTCGATGGCGCAGTCCCCGGCGTGGAGTTCCCCCCGTTCTTGCATGCGCGCCTCCTGGCCCAGGGCTGGGAGCACGGCCCCCCGAAGCACAACCTGGGGGCCAGCGCGTTCGTCCCGGACGATCCATTGGACGGTCTGGCCAACGATCTGCGGTCGTCGGACCTTGCCATGTTCGACCTGCACGCGGCGACGCCTTTCCGCGATGCCGTCGCCCACCACCTGGGCCTGGCGGACGAAGACGTCCGCGCCACGGCCGGCACCACCGCCGCGAACACCGCGGTCATCATCCACGCCCTGAAACCCGGCAGCAACGTCGTCTGCGAACGGCCCTACTACGCGCCCATGCCCCACACAGCCCAAGGGCTCGGGGCTGACGTCAAGTTCGTCGACCGTGACGACGATGGCGGCCTCGACCTAGGCGCCATGATCGACGCCATGGATGACAAGACGCGGCTCGTCCTCTTGACCAGCCCCAACAATCCTACCGGCGCCGTGACACGGTCGGCACCCCTCGTCGAGCTCGCGGAAGCGGCCGAAGAACGCGGTGCCCTCGTCCTCGTCGACCAAGTCTACCGGGAATTGACCGACCACGCCCTCGCCGCGGGCCTGCACCCCAATCTGGTCTCCACCGGGAGTCTCAACAAATGCTGGGGTGCCCCCGGTCTGCGCGCCGGTTGGGCGGCGGGCGACGCCAAGGTCATGGACGCCGTCGAAGAGATCCACCGCACCCTGTCTCTGGGCGCCAGCAGTCCGGGCACCCGCATCGGCACCGCCTTGCTCGGCCTGGCCGGCCCTCGGCGGGCGGCCATGGAAGCCCGACTCAAGTCGAACCACGCGGTGTATGCCCAGTGGTGTGGGGAGAACGACATCGAGTCCGGCGCACAGGGCCTGACCGCCTTCCCCAAGATCGACGTCAAGGACACATGGGAATTCGCCGAGGCGGCCATCGCCCGGGGCCTACTCATCATCCCCGGCGAATGTTTCGGCCGACCAGGCCATGTCCGCATCGGGCTGGGCATCCCGACGGCCCAACTCAAGCCGGCACTGGGTGCCCTTTCCTCCATGTGGTGAATACAAGGCTTTGACCCCAACGGTTTTGATGCCACCTCTTGGTGGACGCGCTTGCGTATGCGGCTCCGTTGGTTCCCATTGCTTGTCGGAGGGTTGGCCTTGGCCGCGCTCATGGTCCACCTTACGGTGCCGTTCGCCCACATCGTCGTCCAAGACGAAGCGGGTGCGGTCATCCGGGACGACGTGGTCGGCCTGTTCGAATGGCAAGGCGAACGCGACGCCGCCGCGTCATCGACGGTCGCTCGCGGCGCCGGATTCGAGTACATGCTGGTCAGCCTGGTCTTCATGGCCGTCGGTGCCCTCGCATTCGCCTTCTTGGGCCAGCGCGACGGCACAGGTCGTTCGGGCTGGTTCCAACTTGGCGCTGGCACCCTGACCGCCGTAGGCGCGGCCATGACGATCCACAACCAAGGCCTGTGGGCAGGACGCGGCTTCAACGCCGGCATCCAGAAACTGATGGGCTGGGACAACCCGCCGCAGGATTGGGCCACGTTCATCCATGATTATTCCTCGGCCGACGTCGCCACGTACCTGACCACCATCAGTCCGGCCATCGTCGTCGCGCTCACCATCGCCCTCATCGGGGTGCTCGCCAAGACCTGGAGCGGCATGGTCCGCACGGACCGTGACATGCATGTCCAGGCCTGGCACCACGGCCGCCTTGCGTTGATCGGCGCCGCCGTCTTCGTGCTGCTCACCGTCATGCCCTGGGTCGTCACCGTCATGCCCGGTTCCGTCCAACCCGATGGCGCGGAGGTACCGGATGACACGTTCTTCTGGAGCGCCTACGACGTGCTGTGGATGAACGACATGACGCGCACGGCCGCCGAAGACCTGCGCGAGGGTGGCCTCGTCATCTGGGACGACCTGGCCGCGCTCCTGGACGTCCTGATGTTGACGTCTTTGGTCGCCATCATCGCACCGTTCGCGGGCCTCGCCGGCAAACACATGGAGAGCCTCAAGCAGCCGGTGTTCGGCCGCCTCATCGAAAGCACGTCTCTTGCGACCGTGCTCGTACACCCCTTCACCGTCGTGGCGGCCTTGCTCGCTTCGTTCATGCTGCACGACCCCAGCGACATCTTCCCGGCCAAGACCACCGGCGTCGCCATGCTGGCCGCCGTCGGTGGCATCGCGGCCAGTGTGTTCGCCTTCCTCATCGCCCGCGTCGTCGTCGCCGACGAGACAGGCATCATTGCTGACGACTTCCCCGAGCCCGTGGTGTACGACTGAACATGTCTGGAGAACTTGGCCACTATGGACGCCCCGCGCTGCACACAGCCATCGCCATCGGCACCAGCATCGTCGCGTTCTTCCTGATCCCGTTCGGGGTCAT
>JBFJNL010000062.1:0-11921 GCA_041618195.1 Thermoplasmatota archaeon
CGAGACCGATGTGCTGAGCCGCGAGCTGAGCCGCGAGCTGTTGAAGCCGGAGACCGAGCAGGACCTCGGCCCCATCAGCGTCTACCACCTGCTCAAGCTGACCCTGCAGATCTCCAAGATCGCGGACTACGCAGAGAATGCCGGAGACCGGCTGCGTGCTATGCTGAGCCGCTAGGCGAGGCAAGCAAGCAACGGTCTGCGGCCGAGCAGGTCCGCAGGGACCTGCGAGTGCCGGGATTGACTTCGCGCCATGCTGAGCCGTGAGTGAAGCCGCCGCGCACGCGCGTCCAGCCGACCACGCCCCCAGAGGCCTCGACGCACCCCGTGAGCCGCCTTGGACCCTGGGCGGACCGACCGTGCCGGAAACACTCGGGCACCGGGAGACACAGCGCAACGATGACATGTCCAGGTCCGGTGTGTATGTCGGGACATTCTGGCCTTCGGGGGCTCCTTGGAGAACGGCTTTTACTCCGAGAAGCTTAGGAAGGGGTACCATGGACCTGACGCCGCTTTACAGCGCCCGCGCCAAGGCCATCAAAGCCAGCGAGATCCGCGAGCTCCTCAAGTTGACGGAGAAGCCCGACATCATCTCGTTCGCAGGTGGACTGCCCAACCCGAAGACGTTCCCTACGGCGGAGGTGAAAGAAGCGACCGAGCGCGTGTTCCGCGACCACTCCGAGCGCGCCTTCCAGTACAGCACCACCGAGGGCATCACGGAGCTTCGCGAAGGCATCGCGGACCACCTCGGCCAGGACGGTATGAACGTCCACCCGGACGACGTCATGATCACGAACGGCAGCCAGCAGGGCCTCGACCTGCTGGGCCGCGTCATGCTTGACCCGGGCGACACCATCGTCACCAGCAACCCGACCTACCTGGGCGCGTTGCAGGCGTTCAATTTCTTCCAAGGCAAGTACGCTGCCGCCAACACGGACAAGGACGGCATCATCCCAGAGCACCTCGACGAGGTCCTGAGCGACCTCAAGAAGCGCAACGTCCACCCCAAGTTCCTGTACGCCGTGCCGACCTTCCAGAACCCCACGGGCACCGTCATCCCAGAGAGCCGGCGCCGCAAGATCCTGGACCTGGCGCACGAGCACGACCTGCTCATCATCGAAGACGACCCGTACGGCAAGCTGCGCTTCGAAGGGGACCATGTCCCGACGTTCTACTCTCTTGACAAGAACGAGGGGCGTGTCCTGTACTTCGGCACCTTCAGCAAGATCCTCGTGCCCGGCTTCCGCCTGGCGTGGAGCGTCGGCCCGACGGAGCTCATCCGCAAAATGGTCATCAGCAAGCAGAGCGTCGACCTGTGCACGAACGCGTTCACGCAGTTCATCGCTGCCGACATGCTCAACACGGGCGTCATCGACACGCACTTGCCCAAGATCATCGATCTGTACCGCCAGAAGCGCGACATCATGCTCTCCTCGATGGACAAGCACTTCCCCAAGGAAGGCGTCACGTGGACCAAGAGCCAGGGTGGCCTGTTCACCTGGGCCGAGATGCCTGATGGCGTCAACTGCGTCGACATGCTGCAGGAGAGCGTCAAGCACAACGTCGCGTACGTCCCCGGCAAGCCGTTCTACCCGGACCCCGACAAGGGCTTCAACACGATGCGGCTGAACTTCAGCCACCCGACGGATGACAACATCCGCGTCGGCATCGAGCGGCTTGGCCAGACCATGGGCGAGACCATGGAAAAAAACGTAGTGCCGGCCTGAGCTAGCTTAGGTCGGCGCCGTGAACGCCTTGACTTGAGCCGGTCGGCTATGCCTTGTGGAACGCGGTGACCTTCAACAGGTCGGCGAAGCGCTCGAGCACGTGGTCTGCTTCAGCCGGCGTCGGCTCGAGCGGCCGTCCGTACTTCGCCCAGGCTGTGCGCATGCCGATGCCCTTGGCACCGGCCATGTCGCGCTCCGGCCAGTCGCCCACCATCATGACGCTGGGCGGCGGCACCTGCAAGATGTCGAGGGCCTCGCGGAACGGCCGTTCGGTGTCCTTCATGGTGCCGTGGTCGGTGCTCGTGAGGACGAAGTCGAAGAAGTCGGTGAGGCCCGCCGTGTCGAGGCGCTGGTATGCCTTGAAGCGCGGCGCGTCGGTCAGCACGCCCATCTTGAGCCCCCGGCGCGCCAGCTCCAGCAGCGTCCGGCGCACCGTGGGGTACGGCTCCAGGTGCAGGCGCTTGGCATCGAGGTATGCGTTGACCGCCGCTGCCGTGATCTTGTCCACCATGTGCTGGCTGAGGTTCAGGCGCTGACGGTGGTGTTCGCGCAGGAACGTCTCGAAGACGCGGTCGCCTTCGATGTCTTGGAGGTAGTTGCCGAACAGGATGTCACCCGCCTCATCACTGTCAAAATCGAAGTCGGCGCCGGCACGGATCATGGCGCGGGCCGCGGCGTCGCTGGCGAGCCGCTTCATGCGCATGAAATCGAGGAGCGTGTTGTCCAAGTCGAAGAGGACGGCCTGCAACTGCACAGGCCAAGGAAACTCCGCCTGGACTTGGGCCTGCCGGGGCGACCTTGCACCCCACAGGACGATGGTGTGGCATCAAGCGGCGTACGACGAGAAGGCGAACGAGTAGAGCTCGAAGCCTGCCGTCACGTCGACGCTCAGCGTGTGCTCCTCGACGGGCCCAGCATACAGGTCGAATGAATCTTCAGCGGTCAGCAGGACGCAGGGTACGCCCCGGTCGAACCGGACGTCACTGCCCGCCAGCTCCTCGGTGATCGGTTGACCGTCAAGTCGCACGGGGGCGCACGTGCCCTCGGCCCCGCCGGGAACGATGACCGCGTTGACGGCTCCGGCGTGGAAACGCAGGTAGAACGCGCCATCGGCTTGGGCGGTCATCGCTTGGTCGCCGTTGTGCCACGGGCCATCGAAGTAGATGCGGTCCCGTTCGGGGGCATCGCTCGCATGGTAGTCGACGACCTGTTCTGGGCGGTAGCCTTCCGGATTGCCGATGGCTGAGGCCTGGCGACCGTAACCGGCGTACAGTTCGGGCGTGATGTCGGTGCCGCGCACGCCGCCTTCAGCACCCTCGAACGCCGGAGGCAGATCCGTGGCGCCTGCGGCGATGAGCAGCTCGCGGACCTTGGCCTCGGTCTCCGCGTAGCCGCCTTCGCCGAAGTGTGTGTCGACGACCTTGCCCGACGAATCCATGAGGTAGTGCGCCGGCCAGAACCGGTTGTGGTAATTGTCCCAGATGCGGTAGTCGTTGTCTTGGACGACCGGATAGTTGATGCCGTACTTGATGACGGCCGCTTCGACGTTGTCCCTTTGCTTCTCGAAGATGAACTCCGGCGTGTGGACGCCGACGATGACGAGGCCATACGGCTCGTAGGTGTCGTAGAGCTCAGTGAGGTGGGGGAAGGTGCGGATGCAGTTGATGCAGGTGTACGTCCAGAAGTCGACGAGGACCACTTGGCCATCCAGTTCCTGGAGCGTCAGTGGTTCGCTGTTGATCCACGACTGTTCGCCGCAGAAATCCGGCGTGCCGGCGCTGTTCTCACCGCAGCCCGTGGCTTGCCATGGGCGCTCGATGGCCAAGATGGCGACGCCGACGAACAACGACGACAGGACCAGTGCGATGAGCCGAGTACGTTTGTCGGCGATGTACAATCACACCACCCCCGCAAGGAGGCGGTTGGCCGCGCCAGTGAAGATGGCGATGCCGAGCAGGACCAGGAACACGCCGCCAGAGATCTCCACGACCTGCGTGAAGCGCGCGTAGCGGCGCATCAGGCCGGAGCCTAGGTCCGCCAAGGAACCGAAGATCAAGAACGGGACGGCCAGCCCGAGTGAGAACAATGACAGCAGCAGGCCACCCTGCAAGGCACCGCCTTCGAGGCCGGCCAAGATCAGGATGCTGCCGAGGATCGGGCCGACGCACGGCGTCCAACCGACGCCGAACGCGGCACCCATCGCCGCCGCGGTACCGTACGGTCCCAGCCACTCGGGGACCTTGCCGTGGTAGCGCACGTCGCGATCCATCCAGGCGAAGCGGAGCAGACCGAGCATGGCGAATCCGAACACGATGATGAACAGGCCGCCGACGCGCCGCAACCACACCTCGACCGCCTGGAAGGCTGCCGTCGAGCCTGCAGCCCCGATCAAGAAACCGATGATGGTGAACGCGACGGTGAAGCCGGCGGTGAACAGCACGGTCATGATCAAGCGACGTTTGCGCGTGGAGTCCTGACCCTTCGTGATGAACGCCAGGAAACCCGGCACGATCGGCAGGATGCACGGCGAGAAGAACGCGATGAGGCCAGCCGCGACAGCCGCGAACGGTTCGATAGCCACGAGGTTGAGGTCGCAGCCGAGACTAAAACCAGTTTTCCCAACTCTTTCCCATATTCCCCAAGCCTTTTGCGGCCACCGACAGGTGGATGGCCGTGGATCGGCTCCTCTGGTACGTCTTCGCGGGTAGCCGCGGTGGAGCCACCCGTAGCCGCATCATCATGTCCCTGCTAGAGCATCCGATGAACACCAACCAGCTCGCCAAGGCCCTGGGCATGGACTACAAGACCATCCAGTACGATTTGCGCGTGCTACAGCAGCATCGCTACGTGATTACCGGCGAGGGCTACGGCAAGCTGTGGTCACCGAGCAAGAACCTGCTCGCCGCCGAGCCTGCTTTCTGGTCCATCGTCGCCAAGCTGAAGCTGGGAAAACAGGCAAATACATCCTCGGAGGAGTGAACTCTAATGGGCCTTGTCATGAACCTCAACGTCGCCGTGGTCATCCTGAACACGGTGCTGCTATCGGGCCTGTTGTTGACCTACGCCGGCATGTTGCGGCAGGTCGCGACCCGCTTCACCTGGGGCCTGCTCGGCTTCGCTGGCGTGCTGTGGGTCCAGAACGTCGTCCAATTGTATTTCTTCGCGACGATGATGGGCTACTTCGTCGCCGGCGTCCAATCGTTGGTCTTGGTCCAGAATGTGCTGGCGACCGTCGCTTCGAGCGTCCTTTTGGCCGTCACATTGCGTCCCGCAGGCGCCGGACCGGCCGCTCCAGCGTAGGGCCACGGGGCCGCCGACCCCCAGTGCCGCGACCGTAGTCCTTTTCAAACAGCACATCTGCTTGAGTGTGAATCCCTGTGACCGACGACCGCCCTGGTAAGGGTTCTCTGTTCAAGCGCGCCAAGCGCGACCCCCTGCGAGGGCATCCTATTGAGGACCCCTTCGGGACCGGCCAGATGGTGCTGCGCGGCGAATATGCCGCCACGGATCTGCACCTGCTGAACCTGCGTGCGCACCGCTTGCGGGCCATGCGCCACACCGGCATCACGACGCTGTCGCACCTGCGGCGCAAGATCAAGATCCTGCCTCACCAGGTCAAGGCCGCCATCCGTGTCTTGAACCAGATGCAAGGCCGCGCCATCCTCGCCGACGAGGTCGGTCTGGGTAAGACGATCGAGGCGGGCATCATCATGAAGGAGCTCATCTCGCGCGGCAAAGCGAAGAGCATCCTCATCCTCACGCCGGCGGCGCTCAGCCAACAATGGGAGGAGGAACTATGGAACAAGTTCGGCGAGCGATTCCTGCGCCACGACGACCAAGACTTCAAGGGCTTCAGCCGCCACGACCGCGTCGTCAGTTCCATTGACACCGCCAAATCGGCCCAGCACTACCCAGACATCATCGGCCGGGAATGGGACCTGGTCATCATCGATGAGGCCCACTACCTGAAGAACAAGAAGACGCAGCGCTATGCCCTGGCCGATGACATCGTCGCACGCCACGGCTTGATGCTGACGGCGACACCGATCCAGAACAACCTCATCGAGTTGTACAACCTGATCAACCTGATCAAACCGGGCCTGCTCGGGACGTTGCAGAACTTCGAAGAGGAGTACGTGGGCGACCAACAGGGCCGTGTCCTGCTGCACGCCAAGCGCCTGCAACGTCTGCTCGAGCAGGTGATGGTGCGCAACCGTCGCAGCGAGACGGGCTTGAAGTTCCCTGAGCGTGTCGTCGAGACGCACCGCGTCGAGGCGAGCAAGGGCGAGTACGAGCTCCACAAAGCCGTCAGCAACTTCATTCGCAACTACAAGTCGTTCTTCGAGAGCCACCTGGCCTTGATGATCCTCGAACGCGAAGTGGCGAGCAGCGCCCCCGCGTTGAGCAAGACGCTGACCAACATGATGGCCAAGGTGCACGACCCCGAAGTGCTGCAGGCCATGGAAGACCTGAAGCATCAGGCGGACAGCATCAAGCGCAACTCGAAGGTCAATCTCATCTTGGACATCGCGACCAAGACGAAGGACAAGATGATCATCTTCACGCAGTTCCGCGAGACGCAAGAACTGCTGAGCCGCCGCCTCAAGCAGGAAGGCGTCTCGAACATCAAGTACCATGGCCAACTGTCGTCCGGTCGCCGTAAGAAGGCGCTCGAAGACTTCCGCGAGTCTGCCCAGGTGCTGGTGTGCACGGACTCGGGCAGTGAAGGTCTCAACCTGCAGTTCTGCCACATCCTGGTCAACTACGACCTGCCCTGGAATCCCATGCGAGTGGAACAGCGCATCGGCCGTGTCCACCGTATCGGTCAGGAGTCCAGCAACGTCGTCATCCTGAATTTGGCTGTCGCCGACACCATCGAGGATTACGTCCTGCAGGTGTTGTACGAGAAGATCAAGCTCTTCGAGGTCGCTATCGGTGAGATGGACCTGATCCTGAGTGACGTCACCGAAGCCGGCGGCGTCGAGAAACGCATCATGGATGCCATCCTCGACAGCACCAGCGACGAGGACGTCAAGAACTCCTTGGAGAAGGTCGAGCGCGAGGTCAAGAAGTCGAAGTCGACGGCCGACGAGATCAAGCAGTTGGACGCCAGCGTGTTCCAGCAGTTCGACCTGGGTACCGCCCAGGACGACGTCAGCATCGAAGACCACACCGACCTACAGCGCGATGTCCACGAGTTCATGAGCCACTTCCTGACGACCGTCGGCGGCGAAGTGGAGATCGAGGACGGCGTGCACAACGTGCGCCTGCCCCGCCACTACTGGAAGCGCATCGGTGGCGTCCACAGCTTCACGCTGGACCCGGACGTGTTCGAGAACAAGGACGGCGAAGTGGAACTCTTGAGCCTTGGCACGCCTCTTGTGGCACAATCCATGAAGATCCTGGAGCAGGACGGCGCCGTCGGGCAAGTGCGGACCGCCGAAGTCGACGAGCGCGCCACCATCCTGTACTACCGCTACTTCATCGAGACCATCCGCAACGAGCTGGAGGAGTTCGTCTCCGTCGTCATCACCGACGACGGCACCATCCTCGATGTCCAAGAGGGACTGATGGATCTTCCTGACGGCACCAACGTCCGCCAGCCCCGCCCGTTGAACCAGACCCAATGGGAGGACCTGATGGAGCGCGCCCGCTACGAGGTCGGCAACATCGTCGCCCCGGTCGTGCAAGAGATCCGCGACGAGGCCCAAGAGGAACTGCGCCGCACCGAAAAGCGCCTGGAAGCGTACTACGAGAAGCAGAAGGAAGAGCTGCGCCAGGACGAATCCAAGCTGCGTCGCCGCCTCGGCGAGATCAACAGTCGCCTGTACTTCACCGAGGACGGCGTGCGCGAACGCAAGCTCGAGGCCGAGCGCGAGAAGACGGAGAAGCTACTCCATGAAGCGGTGTTCAAGAACAACCGCAGCGAAGAGCAGTTGGACACCGAGCTGGAGGAGCGCCTGAACCGCGAGCGCGAGAAGAACGAGCCTCGGCTCGTCGTCGAGCTCATCGGTGCCACGCGCCTCATCCCCCACCACGAAGCGCTCAGCGTCGAAGTGGATGGCGTCCACCAGATCCCCGCACCGGCATAGGCTGAGCACCATGCGGCCATAGACCCGGATAGCGGGTACGCTCGAGCCGATCAGCAACGCCCGCCGGCGCTGAGCATGCGGCCCTGCGGTCGCGCGGAGGTGCCGGTGGCCGTGCTTTCAGCCTTGGAAGCCCGGCAGCGTCAGTGACGAGGCACCCGTGAAGCTGACATCGTAGTTCTTCTGCAGGGGCAGGTAGTAGCCGCTGTCGTTGGCGCTGAGCTTGAGCACGATGCGACCGTCCGCCGGAATCGTGGTCTTGGTCCACGTCATCTTGACGTCGACGACGTCACCGTCGATCGGAGCCGTGCCGCCGGCGACATGGGCGTAGGCCCCACGACTGATCGGTCGGCTGGCACCAGATTCGTCGATGCTGTACAGCGTCGCGACGACCTGGAAGTCCGTGGTGTTGCTGCTGTCCAGCACGAGCTTCAACTCGGGCGCGCCGAGCAGCACCGTGTTGCTGTCGAGTCGGCCGCTGTCGAAGAACACCGCGAAGGGATCTTGGCGCAGTTGTTCGGGAATGGCTTGGCTGGATTGGCCCAGCTCATCGCCGACCACGGCGGGCTCTTGGAGAGGGTTGTTGAGGAGGCGCTGTTGCACCGTGAACTTGCGGTTGGACGGGCCTTCCACAAGCACACCCTCATGCAGGAACGAGACGCCGGCGTCGGTGTTGGCGACCTGTGCACGGGTGAGTTTCAGCAGCGGCGCGTCAGGGTCGCTGTCGACGGTCTCCAAGAACGGCCAGGACGGCACCGTGTTGTCGACGCCGCGCAGGAAGTAGTCCATGAAGTCGAGGATGCGATCCCAGCAGATCGGGTCCTGGTCGCCGTGGCCGCCGGTGAAGACGAGGCTGCGGGTGAAGCCGATGCTCTCGTCCATGCCGATCTCGAGTTGCGGGAACAGGCTCTCCTGCATGCCTTGGCACTGGAACAGGGGCTTGTCGGTCTGCCCGAGCCAGCCGCGGGCGCTGTGGGCGTCCATCTCGGCCTCGATGCCTTCCATGCCGGAGCGCTGGACGGCGCGCGACAGCCAACTGCTGATCTCGGGCGACAGTTGGCCGCCGCTGGCGGCGGTGCCGGAGGCGAACAGGGACACGCCCCACTCGCCCTTGGGCACGTTGCCTGGGACGAGGGACTCGTAGAGGTCGTACCAGCCGTAGATGCTGCCGACCGCGTCGATGTTGTTGTTCAGGGCCCAGGAACGCAGGGCGGTGCCGGCGCCCAGGCTGACGCCTGCGAGGCCGAAGTGATTGTTATCGTTGAAGGCAGGGCCATCGATCTTCTGCCGGACCGCTTCGATGTCGGCCATCTCGCCCGCGCCGGCGACGCCGACTTGGCCTTCGCTGCGCCCAAAGCCGCGGTTGTCGAAGGCGACAGTGATGAAGCCGCGGTCGGCGAACGCCTGCATGATGTTGACGCGGGGGTCCGGATTGTCCGCGGACGGCACGCCCATCGGGACGTTCTCGAAGTACTCCTTGGCGTACCCCCACGGGTGCAGGAGGATCATGACCGGGAACTCGATAGGGGACCCGTCGGGGCGCGCGTCGCGCGTGATCGGTTCGTAGACCTTGACCGACAGCGTGGTGCCGTCGGCGCTGTAGACCGGCGGCTCCGTCACGACGGTGTCGATGATGGTGTAGCTGTCAGGGGCGTCGATGACGTCCGCTGGGGCGACACCGTCGTCGTCGTCGACCGGATCAAGAAATCCCAGGCACCCCGAAAGAGGGACCAACAGGAGAAGGGCCAACCAGGCTCCACGCATAGGGCGACGGTAGATTCGCAGCCAATAAGCCCTTTGCCTAAAGCAGGTGAAGCAGGTCCCCGACCGCCTGCCGCACGTCCTTGCCTTCGTACAGGATACGGTAGATCTCCGACGTGAGCGGTAGGTCGATGCCTTCCTGCTCCGCTTGCAGGTGGACGAACTTCGTCGCGTGGATGCCTTCTGCGACCTTTCCCCCCATGGTGGCAAGGGCCTCCTGGTACGTCAGGCCGCGACCGACCAGTTCGCCGAGGCGGCGGTTGCGGCTATGCTCGGACGTGCAGGTGGCGATGAGGTCACCGAGGCCACTGAGGCCGGTGAAGGTGCGTGCTTTGGCGCCGTGGGCGGTGCCGAAGCGGATCATCTCGTCCAGGCCGAGGGTGATGACAGCGCTGGCGGAGTTGTCGCCGAAGCCGATGCCCTTGGTGACGCCGGTGGCGATGGCGGTGATGTTCTTGAGCACGCCGCCGAGCTCGACACCGACGAGGTCCTTGCGAGGGTACGCCTTGAACGTCTTGGTGCTGAAGATGTCGCAGAGCAGATTGAGCGACTGGTGATGGTTGCTGGCGATGACCGTGGCGCCGGGCATGCCGCGAGCGATCTCCTCGGCGTGGTTGGGGCCGCTCAGGCTGGCCACGGCGGTGCCCTTCGGGAGCTCTTGGCCCAGCACTTCGCTCATGCGCATGAACGTGTCCGGTTCGATGCCCTTGGCGACGTTGAGGACCTTGGCACCCTTGGCGACGAAGGGCGCGAAGGCATTGACGGTCTCACGGACCGCCTGGCTCGGCACGGCGACCACGATGACCTCGGCGCCCTCGACGGCGTCCTGGAGGCTGCTCGTCACCCAGATATTGGTCGGCATCTTGACGCCAGGCAGATACTTGACGTTCTCACGGCGATTGGCCAGCGTCTGCGCGTATTCCGGGCGCCGGCACCATTGCCGGACCTCCAAACCGTTGCTCGCCAGCAGGATCGAGAGGCAGGTTCCGAAGCCGCCGCTACCGACAACGGCCACCGGGACATCCTTCTGCCCATCAATCACAGCGCCGGCCGACTGGCTGGCGTGATAAAAACCAAGCCCAACCCTTTTCCTTGAACGCCGGGGTCGCAGAGACATGCGTGCGACGCTTCTGATAGCCACCCTACTGCTGGCCACGACCATGGCCGGCTGCACCGACGACGGCCCCAGCGAGATCCCCGTCTGGCAAGCCCCGGTCATCGCCGAAGCTGGCTGCCACGCCGCCAACACCGTGGCACTGACCGCCCCCGAGCCCACGGTGGTCTTCGAGACGAACTTCGGCACCATCGAGGCCAAGATCTTCCAGGAGCTCGTCCCCGTCACCGCCACCAACTTCCTCAACCTCGTCGAGGACGGGTTCTACGACGGCACCAAGTTCCACCGCGTCATCACGGACTTCATGATGCAAGGCGGCGACCCGGAGGGTACTGGCCGCGGCGGCCCCGGCTACGACATCCCGGACGAATTCCACCACCGCCTGCGCCACGACCGCGCCGGTCTGCTGAGCATGGCCAACAGCGGCCCCAACACGGGCGGTAGCCAGTTCTTCATCACCTTCGCGCCCACCACGTGGCTCGATGACAAGCACAGCATCTTCGGCGAGGTCACCAGCGGCATGGACATCGTGCAAAAGGTCAACGCCGACGCCAGCAGCTCCGGCGGCACCCCTCGGACGCCGGTCACCCTCGAATCCGCCCGCGTCATCGCCGCCGGCGGCTCCAGCGCCATGGAAGCCGGCTTCGGGCTCGTCATCCCCGACGCCCAGCAGATCGTCGGCTCCGACGGCGGCAAAGCCGGCTTCATCGTCGTCGTCGAGAACTGCAGCGACCACCTCGTCCAGACCACGCTGTCGGCCACCACCAGCGTCGGCACGGCGAACGTCGAGATCGAGGCCTTCGAACTCCCCGGCGCCCAACGCAAGGTCGTGCTCGTCACCACCACACTCCCAGCCGGCAGCGGCGACGCCACCCTGACCATCACCGCCGATGGCGGCGGCGCGTCCACCAGCATCACAGCCACCGTCGTGCGCGACGGCCAGAACGCCCCCACGGTGGCGCTTGGTGACGGCCTCGAGGCCCACTATATCGGCATGCTCGAAGATGGTCGCCTGTTCGACACCAGCCTCACCGAGGTCGCGGAAAGCGAGTTCATCGCCAAAAGCGGTACCTTCAGCGCCCGGGCCCGCGGGTCGCCCTTCGGCTTCGCGCCCGGCAGTGGCGTCATCCAAGGCTTCACCGACATCGCCGTCGGCACCCAAGCCGGCGGCACCAGCGTCGGACGCATCGCCCCCGCTGACGCCTACGGGGTCAGTGGCCAAAGCCCGCTTGC
>JBFJNL010000063.1:0-11779 GCA_041618195.1 Thermoplasmatota archaeon
CCGGCCACGTTCTGGTATGAAGCCCCCCAGGACGGCATCATCGCAGGCCTACCCCGCGTCCAATTCGCGTTCATGCCGACGACATCCACGGGGGGACAGATCGCCGCCGAACTGGTCAATGAACGCACCCTCGACCGCGTCGGCTGGGGCGTCCTGGACCTGCGCCACCGCAACGGCGGCAACACGGACCCCGAAGTGCTCACGCCAGGCACGTGGTACGATGCGACGTTGCAGTTCGAGCCCGTCGACAGCCGGGTACTCGCCGGCGACGTGCTGCGATTGGTGTTCGGCAAGAACGGTGCCCAGGACATCAACCCAAGTCCCGACCCCAGCCGGGTCGGCCTCGATGACGTGATCCTCGACCTGCCGATCGTCCAGCGTTCGACGTTCCTGGACATCCCCTTGGCCGAGGACGACTTCCGCTGGGACCTGTACCACTCGTGAGCCGCCCGCGTATCACGTAGCCGGTGCCGGCGGAGCACCTCGACGACCCTGCCACCCCGCCACGCCCACTGGCCGAACAGCCGCAGCTTATACGCCCGCCACAGGATGGCCACTGGATGCCCCCCCGACAGGACGCCACCCCCATCGGTGCGCGCCTTGCGCCTTGGGCCCGCGGCGCCGGGCTCTTCCTGGCCTACTTCACGGCCGGCCTCATCGGCCTCCAGTTAGCGACCGTGAACAGTAGCGCCAGCCCCGTGTGGCCCCCGACCGGCATCGCCATCGCCGGGCTGATCCTGCTCGGCCTACGCCATTGGCCCGCCATCCTTCTGGGAGCATTCCTCTTCAACCTCAACAACACAGGCGATCTTCCAAGTTCGCTGCTGATCGCCGGTGGCAACACCTTGGAAGGCCTGGCGGGGGCCTGGATGACCCTGAAGTGGTTCGGCGGCAAGCGCGCCTTGCACCGCGTCCGCGACGCGCTCGGCTTCGCGGTGGGCCCGGGGATCGTGGCACCAGCCATCAGCGCGACCGTTGGCGTCGCCAGCCTGGCATTGACCGGCCTCGCCCCGTGGAGCATGTTCCGGACGATCTGGCCCACCTGGTGGCTTGGCGACGTCGGCGGAGCCCTCGTCGTCGCGCCCGTGATCCTCGCCATCGCGGCGGGTGCCCATCGACGCCAACGCGGTCAGAAGCGCGAGATGAGCGCTCTGCTGGGGGCCACATCACTGTTGGGCTTCTTTGCCTTCGCATACGCGACGCTCACGCCCGGCCCCGCGATGCTGGCGGCGCTCGGCCTGCTCGCCGTGCTCGCTTGGGCAGCACTGCGGTTTGGGCCCCGGGAGATCACCCTCGCGGTCACGGCCATCGCGTTCTTCGCCGTCTGGGGCACGATCCATGGCACGGGCCCCCTCCTCCGGCCGAGCGAGAATGAGTCCCTGCTTCTTGTCCAGGTCTTCGTGGCATCCTTGGCCGTCAGCACGCTCGTCATGGGCGGCGCCGCCGCCGAACGGGTCGCGGCAGTAGGCGGCCCAAAACACCTTCGCGAGACGCGCCTGCCCATCGTCGCCGTCGCCCTCGGCATCGTCCCCCTTCTACTCGCGGCATTGCCTGTCGAGGCGCTATTGACCGAACTGGAGGACACCGGCCAAGACGCACAGCGCCAGTCGGATGCCGACGATTTGGCCGATGCGTTCGGCCGCACCTTGGACGCCCACGCGGTCCGTCTGGCCGGTGCGCGGGCGTTCTTCCAGACGAACGACGCGGTCGACCGGTCGCAGTTCAGACACTACGTCGAGCAGAGCGCCTGGTTGCGTGACTCTGAGGACGTACGTGCCGTGTCGTTCAACCGCTTCGTCGCCGGGGCCGATCTGCAGGCGTTCGAGGCACGCGTCCGCAACGACGCCGACCTCGACCCCGCCTTGCGGGCGACATTCGAAGTCTTCCCGGTCACGCAGGCCGACCTGCACGTCGTGGTCGATTACATCGAGCCCTTCGCAGACAACCTCGGGGCCTGGGGCTTCGACATCGCCTCCAACGCGACGCGCTCGGCGACCATCGCCGCCGCCGTGGAGACCGGAGCGGCCGTGGCGACGCCTCCCGTCTCGCTTGTCCAAGATGACGGCCAGGTCTACGGCATCCTTCTGGTCGAGGCGGTCTACGTCGACGGCGGTGCCCAGACCGTAGACCAACGCCGCGCCAATGCCTTCGGCGTCCTCGTCACCGTCCACCGCATCCCAGACATCGCCGCCGCGGCGTTGGCCGAACTCGGGCCATCATACACCTCGCGGATCGTCGGGTTGTATGATGTCGGGCCTGCGTCGACCAGCCCCCCGCAGACCATCCCACCTGACGCGCCAGACCTGCTCCTCGACCCCCGAGCCACGCCCGGAGCACCGGCGACATCAGCGGACCATCTGGTCTTCCCGGTCACGGCGGCCGGCCGCACGTGGTTGGTCGTGCTTGCCGATGACGTCAGTGAACCAGACGTGACCCAATCCAGCGCCCCGTGGTTCGCCATGTTGGTGGGTGGCATGCTGAGCACCTCGTTCACCCTCGCCGCCTTCGCGTTCGAGTCCACCACCCGACGGGCCCGCAACCTCGCCGAAGCGCTAGGCCAGACCATGCGCAAGCAGAAGGAGGCCATGGAAGAAGCGCAGGCCGTCGCACATCTGGGCTCGTGGCATTGGGACATCCGGAACGACCGCATCGAATGGACCGACGAAATGTACCGCATCTTCGGAGTCGAAGGCAGCGACCGGACACCCACATTCCAGTCCTATCTGGCAGTGATCCACCCCGACGACCGCGAGGCCGCCGAGCGAACCATCGACCAGGCGATGGCAGACCACAAGCCGTTCTCATTCGAACACCGCGTCGTTCGATCGGATGGCTCCGAGGTGCTGGTCATGAGCCGTGGGCGCGTGGAGGTGGACGGTCAAGGCAAGCCCATCAAGATGAGCGGCACCGCCCAGGACATCACGGAGCTCCGCGTCGCCGAGAACCAGTTCCGACTGCTGCTGGAGTCGGCCCCGGACGCCATGGTCGTCGTCGATTCGGCAGGCCAATTGGTCCTGGTCAATGGCGAAGCGGAGCGCATGTTCGGGTACACGCGCAAGGAGATGCTGGGCCAGCCCGTGGAGATGTTGGTGCCGATGAAACAACGCCACGGCCACGAAGCCCACCGCGACCGCTACATGGAACATGCAGTACGCCGACCCATGGGGCGCGGCCTGGAGCTGGCCGGCCTTCGCAAGGACGGCAGCCAAGTACCCGTCGAGATCAGCCTGAGCCCCCTGGAATCCACCGAAGGTCCGCGCGTCATCGCCACGGTGCGCGACATCACGGACCGCCGGGCGGCGGAGGTGGCGGCACGAGAAGCCCAGGAACGCGTCCAAGAAGTGTCGCGGCTGCGCCAGATCGACCGCTTCAAGACCGAGTTCATCAACACGGCCGCACACGAACTGCGCACGCCACTCATGCCGTTGCGCGCGCAAGTGCACATGATGCAGTTCAACCCGAACAGCCCACCCGACGAATTCCAGCGCAAGGCCCTTGTCGTCATGCACCGCAACCTAGAGCGCCTGGGCGCCTTGGTGGAAGACCTCTTGACCGTCTCCCACGCCCAGGCCGGTCGCTTGGCCATCGATCCAAGACCAATGGAACTCGGCGAGTTGTTGGACGAAGCATGTGATGGCTTCCGGGCGGTGGCCCAGGCCCGCGACATTGACTTCGTGACGCCCAAGAGCACCCCGATCACCATCTTCGCAGACCACAACCGCATCTCACAGGTCGTCTCGAATCTGCTCAGCAACGCGTTCAAGTTCACGCCCCCCAAGGGCAAGATCGTCGTCGAGATGGCCGACGAAGGCGGCGACGCTGTGGTGCGCATCACAGACGACGGCGTCGGCATCTCCCCCGAAGACCTGCGCAGACTCTTCAGTGCGTTCGTCCAGGTGCATGATGTGGCCGAGACGTCGGAACCGGGCAGCGGCCTGGGCCTGTACATCTGCAAACAATTGGTGGACATGCACGGCGGCACCATCGGCGCCGACAGCAAGGGCCCTGGCCAAGGCAGCAGCTTCTGGTTCCGCCTGCCCAAGGACGCCCCGGCAGCACCCACCACGCTCGACCTCCCCACAGCCAAGGACGACGAAGCGCCACCGGAGGACGACGCATGAACCCCGGGGAAGCGGCCGGAGCCTCGACGCCACCGCATTCCACCGCACCCGCGGAGCCCGAACCGCCACGCACCATCCTCGTGGTCGACGACGAGCCGGACATCCTGCAGAGTTTCAAGGACCTGCTCGAACAGGCGCTGCCCGGCATCCGGGTCGCCACCGCCCGCTCCGGCACGGAAGGCCTCGACCAGCTCGCCGAGCGTTCCGTCGATCTCGTCATGTCGGACTTCCGCATGCCCGGCATGAACGGCATTGAATTCCTGGTCGAGGCACGGCTGCGGTACCCGACGCTGCCCCGCATCATGTTCACCGCCTTCGACGACGAACATCTGGCCCGACAGGCCGAGACCGACGCGGTCGTCGACGGATTCCTGTCCAAGAACGTCGGCCCTGCAGAGATGATCCGCACGGTCGCCGCGTTGCTTGACTACCCGCTGCCTCCTGGCGCGTGGGAATAGCGCAGACCCGCCCGAACGGCCGATTCGACCCTCAACGGCTAAATATCAAACCTATGTCGACCGACTTTGTCTAGGAGACTGACCCATGGCACTCTGGCAAGGTAATTCCCGTCGCAAGCCCACTGGTGGCCGCCTCATCCGCGCCGCTGGCAAACGCCGCAGTGAAATCGCTCGTGAGCACGTTGATGCCCACGTCGGCGCTGAGCGCCAAAAACTGGTCCGCACCAAGGGCGCGAACCAGAAGATCAAGATCCTCTCCACGGAATCCATCAACGTCACCGATGTCAAAACCGGCAAGACGACGAAGGCTGTCCTGACGAACGTGGTCGAGAACGCGGCGAACATCCACTACGTGCGCCGCAACATCATCACCAAGGGTGCGATCGTCGAGACCAGCGCCGGCAAGGCCCGTGTCACGAGCCGCCCCGGCCAAAGCGGCGCCCTCAACGGCATCCTCGTCGCATAACATGGTCAAGCGCGGTGACGACAATGTCGTCCTGTGGCCGCGTTACTTCAACCAGCGGTTGAGCCGCGCCGAGGGCCGTCGAGTGCCCAAGGCCCTCGCTGTGCGGGAACCCGAAGCGAAGTGGATCGAGAGCGCGGCCAAGAAGGCCGGCTTCTCGACCATCTTGCAGGAGAACGCGAAAGACCCACGTGTACCGTACAAGGTCGTGGGACGCGTCCTCGTCAAGAAGACCCAGGCCAAAGAGGCCACCATCCAAGCCGTTGCGGCGCAGATGGTCGAAGGGTCGCCCGAAGCCCACAAGCGCTAAGACAACGGCCGGGTCGCAACGACCTATGCGCACTCTATTCGTCTTCGCTCTGCTTGCAGCGACGGCGCTTGCCGGCTGCTCCAGCACGCCGAGCACCCCGGAAGCTGGCCCTGATCCGTTGACCTTGGTCGATAACATCCTGGTCACCGGGCCCGGCGGCCTGCTCGAACCATCCGCCTGGAACGACACATTCCCCCTGATGGAACTGGTGACCATCACCGACCGCACCAGCGGTGAGCCGACCGTCGGCATCACCCGCACCGGCAGCATCTGGTACGCGTCCATCGACTTCGACTTCAGCCCGGCCGGCGCCACGACGCTGCCGAGCACCGTGTTCTACCGCAGCCAGGACGGCGGCGAGACCTGGGTCGACAAGAGCCCAGAGATGGCCGGCGTCAAGACCCACCCCACCACCGGCGACCCATACGTCTACGTCGACCCGACCACCGGCCGCGTCTTCGCATTGGACATGGGCCCGAACGTCGCCTGCAACCAGGTCTCCTGGAGCGACGACGACGGCGAGTCCTGGATCACCCGCCCGCTGGCATGCCCCTTCCCGGTCGCCGACCACCCCACCCTGTTCGCAGGTCCTGCGACGCCGTTCACCAACGTCGCCCTGTACCCCAACATGCTGTACCTGTGCAGCAACCAGATCGCCCAGGCCAAGTGCGCCTACTCCCCCGATGGCGGCCTGACCTGGGGCGAGACCGGCCTCATCTACGAAGGGGTCCGCCCGGGCGCCAACGAGGCCATCGCTCCGCAGATCTGCAGTGGCTTCACCAGCCACGGCCACGCCTCTTGGGCCGACGGCACCGTCTACGTGCCCCGGTCCTGGTGCGGCGAGCCCTACATGGCGGTCAGCCACGACGGCGGCCTCACCTACTCGCGCACCCCCATCAGCTCGGACCCCGAGCACTTCACCGACGCCGGTGACCACGATGTCATGGTCAGCACCGACGCCTCCGGCACCGCGTACGCGTTCTGGATCGGCGGCGAGGGCACCGTGGCGTACCTCAGCATCAGCCGCGACCAAGGGGCCAGCTGGGAGACCCCCATCAACGTCACCAGCCCCGGCGTCACCATCGCCATGCTGCCCGGTATCGTCGCCGGCGACGACGGCCGCATCTCGTTCATGTACATCGGTACCGAGGTCGAAGGCGGCCTGGCAGCCCGTGAAGACGAGCGCATCCTGAACGCCACGTGGAACGCCTATGTCGGCTTCAGCATCAACGCCGATGAGGAGAGCCCGGTCTTCGCCCACACCACGGTCAATGATCGCGCCCAGCCCATCAAGCGCGGCGACTGCTTCGACCGGTGCCGCGCCCAGGACCCAGGCGACAACGGCGGGGGCCTCTACGATTTCCTCGACATCGAGATGGACCCCATGACCGGCCAGGTCTGGCTTGCCCTCGTCGATGTATGCACCGGCGACTGCGACCTGCCCGACGCGACCCATGAGACCCCGGAGATCGCCATGGGCGCCGTCGGCCGCATGGTGTCGGGCCCGATGCTGCTCCTTGAGCCGATGGCAGAGCGCTCTCCGCTCGTCCAATTGCTTTAGACGCGGTCATTTTTCTCTACCCTTTCTCCCCCTTCGTGCTTTGGCCGACCCCCGGCCCAATGCCTTCTTGTGAGGTCCCCGCGTGGTCCATCCGTTGGCCACCTTCTGCCCATCCTGCAAAGGCATCATGAGGCCCCGGCAAGGGGTCCTGGAGTGCCTGCACTGCAGTGACCGCGGCAAGGCGCGTACCGTGATGTCGCGGGGCAAACGCATCGATCTGGCCATGGGCCAATCGACGTTGTTGGGCCAACGTTCGGCGAAAGCCTCGGGCGTCGACCCGCCGCTGCAACCCAAAGCCCCAGAATGGCAGCCGAGCCCCAGCGCCGGTGAGCCGGACCCGGTGCTCGGCCTGTTCCCTTTCGATGAGATCCGCGCCGGCCAGAAGCGCTTCGCCCGCGACGTCACCATGGCCGTCCAAGGCGGCAAGCACTTGGTGGCCGAGGCACCGACGGGCATCGGCAAGACCGCGGCCAGCCTGGCCCCGGCGCTGGCGGACGCCATCAAGCACGACCGCACGGTCATGTTCCTGACCGGCCGCCAAAGCCAGCACCACATCGCCGTGGAGACCCTGCGCAACATACGCGACCGACGTGGTGCCCGCTTCACCCTCGTCGACTTGGTCAGCAAGCGCGACATGTGCCTACGCAGCGAAGCCCAGGACATGCACGCCGGCCGATTCCCAGACTTCTGCGCGCAAGAGACGCGCACCCGCAGCTGCCAGTACCTGGGCGACGTCAACCACGACGTCTTGGACCGCGTGGAAGGCGGAGTCCTGCACGTCGAGGAACTGATGCAGGTCAGCAAAGAACACGGCCTGTGCCCCCATCTGGTCGCATCGACGGCGAGCAAGAACGCCCACGTGGTGGTCGCCGACTACAACCACCTGTTCAGCGACATCCGCGACCAAAGCCTGGAGAAACTCGGCATCGACCTCGGCAACGTCACCCTCATCGTCGACGAGGCCCATAACCTCCCCGACCGTATTCGCCAGAACCACGCCCACCGCATCTCGTCGTTCCTACTCACCCAGGTCGAGGCCGAATGCCGCCAACACGGCTTCAGCGCCATCCAGGCCGACGTGGTGGCCTTCCGCAAGTGCCTGCAGACACTGGCCAACAAGGCCGTCGCCGAGGGCCACGCGGAGAAGAGCCGCCTCGATGACGAGACCCGACAACTGGCCCGCATGGACATCGACTCCCTGCACGACGCCTTCGAAGCGGCGCGCAACGAGGGCACCCTGGGCGGCATGCACCGCACCCTCGCGGATGTCATCGACGACATCGGCCCCCTCGTCGCCAAGGTCAAAAAAGGCACCGACACCGTCGTCCATGCCGAGCAGTTCCAACGCGCCCTCGACGACTGGGGACGCTTCCAACACGGTGCCCTGCGCTACATCGAGTGGGACGACGATGGCGTCGCCCTGCACATCCGCCTCCTCGATCCGGGCAAGGCCGCTGCCAAGGTCTTCAACGCAGTCCATGCCAGCATCCTGATGAGCGGCACGCTGCGGCCGCCGGAGGTACTGCGCGACACGCTGGGGCTTGACGAGGCGCGCTCGGCGGTCAAGAGCTACCCGAGCCCGTTCCCTCCTGAGCACCGACTCATCACCATCGTCAACGGCACCAGCACGCGGTTCAAGGACCGCACCGACGACCAGTGGCTCAACATGGCACGCCACATCGGCAACCTGTGCGCCGCCGTCAAGGGCAACGTGGCGATGTTCGCTCCAAGTTACGCTATCCTGCGCGAACTGCGCCCGTTCTTGGGCGACCAGACAGAGAAAGCCATCCTTGCCGAAGACCCGGAGATGACCAAGGGCGAGCGTGATGCCGTCCTAGACGAACTGCGCGGCGCCAAGGACAACGGCGGCGCCTTGCTGATGGGCGTCATGGGGGGCAGCTTCAGCGAAGGCGTCGACTACCACGGCAACCTGCTCAGCGGCGTCGTCGTGGTCGGCCTACCATTGGCGCCGCCAGATCTGCAGGTGGAAGCCACGATCCAATACTACGACCGGCTGTTCCCCGGCCGCGGCCGCCTGTATGCCTACACTGTGCCCGCCATGAACAAGGCGCTACAGGCAATGGGGCGAGGAGTCCGGGGCAGCAACGACAAGTGCGTGCTGATGCTCCTGGATGACCGCTACCGCCTGCAACCGTACCGCGGTTTCCTGCCCGTCGAACCGCAAGCGGTGGTCACGGCGGAACCCGGCGACATGGTGCGGGCGTTCACCGCCCGCTTCGAGCTTTAGGCATTGGCCGCGCCGGGTTTGTCAGACCTGGGCCAGACGACGATCAACCAAGCAGCCACTGCCAGCACCATGAGCCATGGGCTGACGCTGTGCAGCTGCCCGTCGTAGTCAGGATATCCATGCAGGAACGGTGCCGGATGGATGTGCGGACCCCAGTAGTCTATGGTGATGAAACCCACAGCGGCCACCACGACGGCCACCATGTCCCAGCCCCAACGGTCGCGCAACATGTCACGCACCAAGACCAATGAAAGCAGGGGCATACCCATGTGCGTCACGAACAGCACCGGGTTGGCATGGCCCTCGAGGACGCGGCTCCAATCATAAGTGCCCATAACGTCGGGGAATGCGATGAACAGGTACGTGGTCCACACGCCCACGTAGAGGTTGAGGATGAACGCCGAGGCGTCGAGCCACTTGCTGCGCCACCCAGTCAGCTTGTAGACCAGTGCCGCGACGAAGAACAGCAAGACGGCGTTGGGTGAGTCAGAGACCAGCGGCCACAGCCACACGGAAACGAAGTCCGGGTGGCCTGGCCGGAACTGCCCGACCTGCCAGTAGTAGTACCAGCCACCGACCATGCCCAGCGTGCACGCCGCCAGGATCGGCACCAGCCAACGCCAGCGCGTCTTGCATTGGTGGAACGTGGCCCAGAGATCCATGGCTCAACCGGGCAGGCCGTTGTAGGCGTCGCGGACCATCTCGTAGCGGGCGTGCTCGGCGTCCGTGTCGCCCCGGTCGGGCAGGAACCCACCGTGCAGGGCATCGATCGCAGACTGAAGGCTGGTGACGCTGACTTGGCCGTAGCCGATCAGGTAGTACGCGGGCACGTCTTCGGGGATGTCCGCCCACGGGACGGGGTACGTGTTGTACGGCGCACCGGTCATGCCGCATGACGTGCCGTCGTGCTCCGTGGAGACCGGGCGCGGCGTCGCCGTGACCATGAGCAGGCGCTTCGCCTCTTCGAGGGTCAGCAGGCCATCTTCCAAGAACGGCGCGACCACGGGTTCGCCGTGCACAAGGATGCCATCGTGGATACCCCTGTAGGCGTCGCCCGTGACGATGCGGGCCTCCAGGACAAGCCGGGCCGCTGCGCCGGCCGCGTACGGACTGGCACTGCTGGTGCCGCCGCCGGCGCTCGCGGAGTACTCATCGATCGAGTTGCCGATGGCCGCCCAGTTGTCGCAGGCGTCAGCCACCACATGCGGCACGGAGCCACTCCACAGGATGACCTCGCCATTGTCGTGGCCGCCGACCGACATGACGCCGGTGGGGCCGCTGGTGCTGCGAGTGAAGCTTGGGTGCCCGACGACGCCGCCTTTGCCAGCCACACCGTTGCCGGCGCTGCCGAACACCAAGTGGCGCGTAGCAGCGGCCTCGAACGCATCGGCTAGTCCGCCTTCTTGGGCGGCGTCGGCTTGTTGGACGACCACGAGGGGCGACCAGCTGTTGCTCTGCGCGTCGATCCACGGCTGTTGGCTGGCCCACATGACGGCGGGGCCAGTGAAGCCCTGGACGACGGCGATGCGGCATTCGGGGCACAACGAGTACGCGTTGCCGGCGGCGCGGCTGGCGGTCATGGTCCCGTGGCCGGTGTCGAAGATGTCGTCGCCGTTGAACGTGATGCCGCCGACGATCTTGGTGCCGGGGATCCAGTACATCGTCTCACCAACCACAGCGTCCCAGACCGCCGCGTCGGCTTCCAGCGCCGCTTCGAGGGTGGTGGCGTTGAGGGTGATGTTGAGCGCCGGCGTGTCAGCGGGGTAACCGGGCAGGTAAGCCGACGGGTGCACGAAGGCAAGGCTGCTGTTGTCACGGAAATCCACGTGGTACGGGTTGATGCCCGTGTCAACGAGAGCGACTACGGCTTGCGGCCCCCACGAGGGGGCTACGGTTTCGTCGGGAGCGTCGGTCGTCGGGTTGACGTCGGCGCAGCCGGCGAGGGCGGACAGGATCAGCAGGGCCACAGGCCATACACGCATGAGCGCCCACCTCTCCGCTCCCTCTTAGCGCATGCGGTGGGTTGGGGGCTCCTGTGGGGCCCGATGGCGATGAGCGCCATGAGCGCCGCCTGGACGACGCTCTATGCCTACGACTACGCACCCTGTTAAGTCCGAGCGACCATGCCCTCGAACATGCGCCGCACATTGGTAATTTGGTGCGCCCTCTTGACCACCTTCCCCCTTTCTGGATGCATCAACGAGCCCACGGAACCGACCTGGGCAAAGGCGTTCGTCGCCAAGTATACGGATGCAAGTTTCGATATACACACCATCAGCCTCGACGGGCCGCACCAAATCGCAGACGCGGCAGGCGTCATTCGCGATGCCTACGCCCTGCACATCACACAAGGGCGATCTCTGAACACCACGTTCTACCTCGATGGCGACTTCAATGTCGTCCGAATTGATGACCATTGCATCGATGGCCACGAATGCCTGTATGCTTCGGCCCGATTCTCGCCATCCCCCCTTCCAGCACCCCTCAACCTCCAACGCCAACAACTGGGGGAATACACCATCACAGACGATGGCGAGGAAGTGCCATATTCAATCGCGGCCGGGACATTGCTCGACCAACCTGCAACCCTCATCGAAACAAAGACTCAAAACGACATC
>JBFJNL010000064.1:0-10940 GCA_041618195.1 Thermoplasmatota archaeon
GAAACCGCGGCGGTCGTCGCTGAGCCCCGGGTGGTCGCGGGCCTCCACCGCCTCCACCACTTCCGGCTCGTCATCGAGCGCCACGGCCAACGAGATCTCGTAGTTCTCCCGGCGGTCCGCTAGATCATCGAACCGGTAAGGGAACTTGAGCTGGATGCGCGTGCCCGCCTTCACCTTGATGTGCGTGGGGGCCTCCGCCTCGAGCGCGATGGCGCCCGTGATCCGGGCGCGTGCCACGATGACGTTCTCGTCTGCCATGCCCAGCCACCCGACTCCGCGGTTATAGACGTACTCGCTCAGCCAGGTCTGTGTGCAAAGTGCGGACCTGTTGCTTGAATTCAGCCAGTCGTGCGGCGGCGGCCGCAACGTCGCCGTCGCGCCCGGCATCTTCGATGGCCTGACACGTGACTGAAAGCGCTTGGCCGCCAAGTTGCAGGGACGTGGATTTCAGGCTGTGGGACGCCCGGCGGAATCCCTCGGCGTCGCCCGCCGCGATGGCATCTGCCACTCGGTCGCCGAGTTTCTGACTCTCCCCGATGAACATCGCCACCAGCTCGCGGGCACCGTCCATATCGTCTTCGAACAAGGCGATGAAACGGCCCCAGGCGGCCTCATCCAACGCCATGGCGAGGGCACCGATCTGCGCGTTAAAGAGCCTGGGGTAGCGTCGGCAACCCGGTGCCGGTGTTGTCCTGCAGACCCTGTACGACGCGGACGAAATGCATGAAGAACAGCCCGGAGATCATGTAGCACGCGGCCGCGACGGCCGTGGCGATGAAGACGTCCGGTTGGCTGACGTCGGCGAACGGGTCTGCGATGGCCGCAGACATCGTCTCCACGAGCACGAAGCCCGCCGAGGCGTACGACACGACGTACGACGTGGCGTAGAAGACCCACCACGCGACGATCCAGGCGGGGAGGCCCCCGGACCGCCATGTGGCGTCGGTGACGCCTGGCTGGCTGCCGCGCCAGATCTCACGGATGACGAGGAACCCGAGCACCATGTTGGCGATGGGGATGAACCAGGCGCCGATGGCCCATCCGGGGCCCCAGGTCCGATCGCGGATACCGGCGGCCGTGACATTGGCGGAGGCCTTGTACATCCACACGACGGCGACAATGATCTGTGCCCAGCCAAGGATGCCGCCGACGATGACGACGGCAAGGAAGGTGAGCAAGGCCGGAATATTGTCGAAGTCGACGTCCCCTTGACCGGAAAAGCCAGTGGGCGTGAAGGTCCGGTAGACAAGGACCTGGATGGCCTGGGCGACCAGGACGAGGCCTGTCAGGATGAGCACGGCCATGGTGATGCCATGCATCGAACGCAGACCTTGTTGCGAGGGTCCGCCCACAGGTTGCCAGTCCGACATCGGCCAACGACGTGCCACCGCCTTTACGGACCTTACGGACTGAGGGGGCCGCGCACGGTGATCTCTTTGATGTCCGAGGTCGCGGGCTGGGTGATCATGGCCATGACCGCATGGGCGACGTCCTCGGGCATCAGGGAGCCGTCGAAGTTGCGTTCGGCGCGGTCTGGGAATTCTTCGAAGAACTCGGTCTTGGTGTAGCCGGGAGCCACGAGGCCGACCTTGATGCCTTCTTTGGCGACTTCGTGGCGCACGCATTCGGTAAAGCCGCGCAGACCGAACTTAGCGGCGGCGTACAACGACCAGTCGGCACGGCCGAAGTAGGACAGGCCGCTGCCGATCTGCACGATCTGGCCGGTACCCTTGCGACGCATGGTCTTGACGGCGGACTGGGTGAGCATGAACGGCGCCCGCAGGTTGACCGCCATGGCGTGGTCGTATTCCTCATCCGAGACGTCTTCGATGGGTTTGACGGAGCCGATGCCGGCGTTGTTGACGAGGATGTCGAATCCGTCGAATTCCCGCACCGTCGACATGACGATGCGATCGAGGTCCTTGTATTGGGACACGTCGGCGGCGACGGTGACGACCTTGGGACTGCCCGCTTCGCGGCACTTCTCGGCGATGGCTTCGAGTGCCTCTTGACCACGCGCCACCAGCATCAGCTTGGCGCCTGCGGCGGCGAGTGCAAGGCTGACGGCGGCACCTATGCCTTTGCTGGCGCCGGTGACGAGTGCGACCTTGTTGCGGGGGTCCATGGCGGTGGCGACCTGGTAGGGGTTCAATACTCCAACCGGCGGCGCTCCCAGGCGGCAAGGTACGCATCGACGACGGAGAGCTCCATGCCGGCGGCGCGGATGCGCCACAGCGGGCCGTCGGATTCCACTTGCACGTCCCGCCACGGGACGCCGTACGACGCCTCCGGCAGATGGATGATGCAGTCGACGCCGAAATGGATGAACGCACAGCCCTCGCGGCGGGCGGCGGCGCGGGCCCGGTACTCGAACATGCGAGCTCCGTGCCACGGCATCACAATGGCCTTGAGCAAGCTGAAGCGGCGCGGCCGCGGTCGAACGGAGGGCTCCCCCTCGTCAAGGATGACGGCGCGGTGCATCAGCCAGCGTAGTGCAGCTTGGCGTCGGTGTGGGTGAGGTGCTTGGCCTCCTTGTCGTGGACGTGGGCTTCGACGACCTCGAAGACGACGGTGGCATGTTCGCCGATCTCGACGATCTCGCGCTTCTCGAGCTCCAGGGCGACCGGGAGCGACGGGAGGATGGGGCAGCCAGTGACCGGGCCTTCCGTGTAGTCCAGGTTGCCGACCGTGGTGCCATTGCATTCGACGTGCTTGAAGAAGCCCTTCATGACGTCGCCTTGGTCGCTGCCGAGGAAGTTCAGGCTCAGGACCCCGGTCTCCTTGACGCCCTCGAAGGCGGCGGATTCACGGTGCATGCCGAGCGCCACCAGCGGCGGGTCGAAGCTGGTCTGCGTGAACCAGCTGACCAGGCTCACGGTCTTGCTGCCGTTTGCATGCTTGGCGCCGGCCAAGTAAAGGCCGTATGGGACAAGCCGGAGGGCGTGCTTCTTGGCATCTGCGTCCATGCAGTGGCCGAGACACCCACGACACTTGATGCTTGCTTCACAGCGAGAAAGCGACGAGCACCATGAGCGCCGGCACTGCGCTGGCAAGGAAGTTGACATCCTGCTTGCTCAGGGGCCGGTCCTGCAACGCGTCCTTCTCCAACGTGGCACCAAGGACGGAGTCCAGTTGGCAGCCGGCGAATCCCGCTAGGGCAGGGATCCACGCCAGTGTCAGCGGGATATCGAGCAGCCACACGCTGGCGATGGCGATGACGCTGGCGCCCGCAGCGGCGGCGATCTGGCCACGCAGGCTGACGGCACCGTTGGTGCCCGGGGGTTGGAAAGGGAATGGTGGGATGATGCGACGGCAGCGCGGCGCGAGGCAACCGACCTCGCTGGCCATCGTGTCAGCGGTCACGGCCGCGATGGCGGTGGCGAAGGCCAATGCGGCGGCCTGTTTGTCAGCAAGGACCAGCCATGCGGCCACGGCGAGCGCGGCGGCGGCACCGTTGGCGAGCACGTTGCTCCAGCTGCGTTCGCCATCGACCTCGTCTTCGAGGCCCTGCTCCTTCTTGCGCTTGCGCCCCGCCGCTGTGGCGAGCACTCCGAGCACGGTGAACAGGGTCATCAAGATGAGCCACGAGATGCCAGCACCCAGCGCCACCCAGAGTCCAAGCAGGAACGCCGCGATGGCCCCCGCTGCATCAAGAGCGCGTAGGCTCCACGCCAGCAGGGCCAGTCCGGTCAGGACCAGCAAGGTGACCAGCAGCCACCAATCCATGGATTCACCGGGAGACGCGGGGGACGTCGGAGACGCTGAGGACCACGATCCGTGCGTCGCGGTCGGGGTGTTGGGTGTCGAGCACCACGACCACGTGGGCCGTCACGGTCGTATCCTCCCATCCGGCGTCCATGCCGGTGATCAGGAAGAGGACATCGGGGTTGTCCTGCTCCAGACGGTAGGTCGAGCCGGTGAGGGCCGGGTGGACATCCGTCCAGTGAGTGGGGACCACGAAGCCGTCCAGCGCGCCGACGATGTCCAGTTGGTCACCTTCGGAAGCCGTGAACGCCTGCGGCGCCTCCGCGTGGTCTTCGATGAGCATCCCCGCGAGCATCATAGCCGAAGCTAGACACAAGAGAGATGCACCCAATGCCACGGGACTGCGCACGCTAGTCAGGATACCACACCCATCGCTCGCAGAAGCGGGCGGGTAATTAGTCCTGACCGTCGGCCGGCTTGTCGTCGCCTTCGGCGTCGACTGCTTCGCCCTCTTCGGCTTCAGCGGCTTCAGCGGCTTCGGCAGCTTCCGCTGCTTCGGCCACTTCGGCTGCCGTGGGTTCAGCGACGACCTCTTCGGAGAGCATGCCGGCACCGCTCATGGCACGACCGCCGCGCTCGGCGGCGACGTTCATGACTTCGGCCAGGCTGCGACCATCGGAGGTACCGATGTCGAAGTGGCAGGGCATGGCGATCTTGTTCATGCACTTGCGCATGGCTTCCTTGGCGTGGTCGATGGCACGCGCGTAGGTGTGGATCGTCAGGACGGGTTGACCGGCCTCGATACGGGCAGCGGTGCCGATCGGCTTACCGAAGGCAAGGCGCATACCCATGGAGACACGGTCAGCACCCGCACCACTGGCCTGCTTGTTTTGGCGCAGAACGTGGTGGGGGTACACGCGAACGTGCAAGTGGTAGTTGTCGCGACCAGCCTTCTTGTCCATGTAACGGACAGCGGTGATACGCATCGCTTCGAGAGCAGTGTGGCGCAGTTGGCCACGCTCCTCAGGCACGAGGCTGATGTGGACAGGGAAATCCCCGGTTTTGTTACCGGAGTGGAACTGCAGGATACGGAGCCCAGGGACACCGCCCATGTATTCGCGGCGCGTGTAAGGGCGCTGCGTGATCTTGCGGTACATTTTTGCGGGGACTCGGGCCATAGTCTCACCTATTAGGAAACGGCAACCACCAGGGGTGGCGCAGAGCCGCCGACTGAGGTGCCATATTTAGCGCTTGGCTTGGCAAGGGCCCAAAGTGGGCCGATTAGGGGTCAAAACGACCCCTGAGCATCATGGTTCCGGTCGTTTGCGCGTCAGCCTATGGTCGCGCACACCCCATGCAGACCCATGCACCGGAAGCGTGACCGACAGCCATACCCTGCCATGGCCCAACGGCGCAGGGGTTGGCTGCGGTCGTTGACGCTGGTCATCCTGCCGGCGCTCATCGCCAGCGCGGGCTACGCGGCGGTGTTCCGGTTGGAGCTGCCGCGCGCGACGGACGCCATCCTGATGGCATGGTCACTGGCCATGACCTTCGTGGCGAGCCGTACCATGACGACGGTACTGCGCGAGGTCGCCGACTACTGGACCACCAAGCGCCCCTCGACCTCGGACGATTGACGACGCCGAAGACCCGAAGCATGAAGAGGCCGGCCCCGAGTCGACGGGCATGGCCGACTTGGTCCAGGTCCTCCGCGCTGCACACATCCTGTTCGCCATCTTGTGGGCGGGTGCCGCCATCTACCGGAGCATGGTCATCAGCCGCGTGCTCGAAGACGACGGTGCCGCAGCCCGGTTCTTCGCCAAGGCACCCCACGAGCCGTTCATGGGCGTCACGGCGACCGGCACCATCGTGTTCGGTTTCGCCTTGATGGGACTCAACAGCGAGGCGTACAGCCTCGACGCCATCGGGCGAGGTGCCTGGATCCTGGGGGCCGGCATGGGCTTCGCGGTCGTCGCCTACGCGATCGGCATCCTCGGCCACGCCCGTACCGGCAAGGTGCTGCGACCCATCGCCGCTACCCGGGTGGCCGGGAAGCCCCACGACGAGGCGGGTTACAAGGCGCTGGTGGCGCGCGAACACGGCATGGGGCGAGTCTCGACGGCCCTCATCGCCGCCGCCATGCTCAGCATGCTGCTGTTCCGATTCTAGGCCGCAAGCTGTTTCATGCGCGCCGCCGTCCGCCGCCTCGTGAGCGACGTCGCAGACTTGTTCGACGACTGGGCCCGGCGAGGCCGTGCTGAAGGGATGGAACGAGGCCATGGCGTCACCGCCGGCGCCCTCATCGCCAGCCTGCCCATCAAGGCCGGGACGCGGTTCCTGGACCTTGGCTGCGGCAACGGATGGGCGGCGCGCTACGCGGCCTCCAGGGGCGCCCACAGCCTCGGCATCGATGCCAGCGGCGAGATGGTGCGTCGAGCCACCGCGGCCGCCCAAGAAGACGGCCTCGACACCCGTTTCGAGGCACCGCCCCCCGCTGCGTCGTTCTACGAAGGGGACTTCGCACACATCCCCAGCCCCAACGACGCCTTCCACCTTGGGTGGAGCATGGAAGCACTGTACTACGCACCCGACCCGGACGCCGTGCTGCGCGAGGTGCACCGAGTCATGGCCCCGTCCGGCGCGTTCCACATGATCATCGACCATTACGCGGAGAACGAAGCCAGCCATAGCTGGCCCACGGACGTCGGCGTCCCCATGCGGCTGCGCAGCGAGGCCGAGTGGGTGCAGGCATTCACCGACGCCGGTTTCACCGCCGTCACGGCGTCCCGGCTGCGCACCGAGGATGCAGCCGCAGAAGCGTGGAAGCGCGAGCACGGCAGCCTCCACGTCCACGGCACCGCATGAAGGCACTATGGGTCGCGATGGCCCTGTTCGGGCTCGGCTTCGCAACGTGGCTCATCATGGACACGGACGACCGCACGGAGACCGACTCGGTCGGGGCCGGCTTCACGTTCACAGAAAAAGGCGGCCTGCTGCGTCTGCAGTACATCACCGGCCGACCGCTCGACACCGCGCGGCTCGACGTCCGCATCATCCATGACGGCACGACGACGGATCTCGCAGGCACCTCCCTGGGCCTCGGCGATGCATGGGATGCGGGCGAGGCCATCTGCATCGTCGGGCGAGGCTGTGTGCTCGAATCCGCCCGTGACGTGACGATCATCGTGGGCTACGATGACGCCAGCCTGTTCCAGGGCTCGCGCAATCGCTGAGTCGACTCAGGGAAGAACCAGCACGGCGACCGAGCCCCGGACGCTTTCCGCGGTGACCGCCGGCACGCGGCCACCGACCCAAGCCACCCGTTCCATGTGGGCCTGGGCATCGAAGTGCACCGTCACCGCACCCGGCTCCGTGAACGTGAACGTCTCATCCAGGGCATCCCAGATGACGTCCTTGATGAGGAGGTGGTCCCCGTAACCGTTGGTAGCGAGCCGCTCACCGTCGTCGTGGCGCGTCTTGAGGCTCATGCGCCACGCGTCCTTGAGCGGGCTCGATTCGGTGATGTGGTAGACAAAACGCAGGATCAGCGGTTCCCCCACGCGCACCTCGACGGGCTCGAGGCGCTCGAGGCGCACCTCGATGTCGCCCTCGACGAGGGCACGTGCGACGACCACGGCCTTGGCGTCGGTCTGCATGACGCGGCATCGGCTTGCTTTCTTAAGGTTCCGGGCACCGCATTTCGCAGGATTCAGACGCATTTGCAGCGATAACCGCCGGCAGACACCGATTGAACAGGCCATTGCTTCGATGCCTGTCCGGACACGTTTATCAATGAGCCCTGCAGGGTGCTACAACGATGAAAGCCATCAGCACAATCTTTCTGCTGACCGTCGTCGCCCTTTCGGGTTGCGTCGCGTCGGGCGAAGGCTCCGCCAGCATCTACGTCAAAGACGCCGCGACCGACGACTTCGATGAGATCCACGTCGTCTTCACCAAGGTCAGTGTCCACGCCTCCGGCAACGACACCGACAACGGCACCTGGATCACGCTATGGGAGAACGCCACCGGCCGCGACATCGATCTGCTGGACCTGAGTGGAGACCGCGCCGCGTTCCTGGGAGAAGCCGAACTTGCCGCGGGCAAGTACACGCAAATCCGCATCGAGGCCACTGAGGCTTACGGCATCCAGAACGGCACACGGGTCGACATCGAGTTCGCCAACCCGACCCTGAAGGTCGTCAAGTCCTTCAACATCGAGGCCGGCAAGGAGACGCAGATCGTCCTTGACTTCGACCTCGACCGCTCGGTCAAGCAGAACGGCCCCAACGGCTGGAAGATGACCCCGGTCATCGGCAAGACGACGGTCACCGTCGTCGAAGACGACGAATCCGGCGCCGACGTCCACGAAGAGGGCGAAGTCACCGAGATCGAAGGCGTCGCGTAGTCGACACGTCGAAATCCTCCTCCTCTCTTTCCCCTTTTGTGCGCAAGCGTCAACGGCATAACAACCGGGCCACCAAGGCGACGCAGCGCATCGATTACACGTTGCCAGAAGACGGCAAGCCCCAACCTAAGCCGAAGGGCCGGTCCATCGGCGGCCCGTGGATCCGCAAGAAGCGTTGAACCGAGCCTCCGCTCGAAGAACGGGGAGTGTCCCGAAGGACAAACCAGGTGTCCCGAAGGCCCGGAGGGAAAGAGGGAGCGCCCCGATGGGGGCATGGAGATGCGTAGCGGCTCCAGGCCAGGCCGCTAGGCGGCCGGACGTTCGGGGTGTCCCGAAGGACCGAAGGGAAGAGGGAGCGCCCCGATGGGGATTTGAACCCCAGTCGACGCCGTGACAGGGCATCATGATAGGCCACTACACTATCGGGGCGGGCGGTCGCGACCCCTGAAACCAGGAGGCGCAAAGCGGCCGACATTGGTGTCCCATTTAGCCGTTGCCACTCGCGTGACGGGGGTGATGGGGCAGTTTGCCGACTCACCGGTCGTGCAAGCACGACCTGCTCATTCTGGACGGATGCACGCGGGCTCCGCCGGCTCGCCGGTCATGCAAGCACGACCCGCTCGTTCTTGCAGCAACAAGTTGCTGCAAGAATGGGTCCGGCCAGATGTGGGCTGGGAAGGCGAAGCCTTGCCAGCTGAGTTCTGGTCGGATCCGAGCGGAGCAGCGCTCCGCGATGGGTCCGGCCAGATTTGAACTGGCGATCTTCGCCGTGTGAAGGCGACGTCATAACCAACTAGACCACGGACCCGTTGCGTCTGTCACACGTGACAGCCCGACCCTGTCGGGAAGGCGGCCGACTCGGGTGTCGGTTATGAGCGTTGCGAGGCGCTAGCCAAGACAGAAGGAATTCTGCTTGTTTCACCACAATCAGTAAATGCGCCGTCGCAGGTCGGCCATGGTATGCGATGGATGTGGGCGTTGGTGCTCTTGGTTCCGGCAGGCTTGGCGGACGCCGTCGTCGAGGACCCCGAAATGGATGTCATCTACGATTTCCGGTTCACGGGCCAACAAATCCAAGGTCAAGACCATCCAAGCATCGACTTCGTCGAGTTCGGCGTTGGGCACGAGACCGAGAACACATTCGACGTATGGGCGGTGTATCGCCAACTTGGTTCGCCGACGCCCACCAACATTTCGCCCGGGATCCGGGCCGAGGACTCCGTGTTTTTCACCGTCGGGGGCGCGCCTTACAAAGTTGCATGGTACGCTTGCGACGACGGCTTTGGCCGGCTGTATTCGCTGGCCACAGGAGGATCTGGAGACGAGCTTGGCTGTTTGTCCGGCTCCGAGGACATTCCAACCTCGACGCGCACGGCGACAGTGCCAAAGAGCATGGTTGTGGACAGCACCGGGCTTCCGGCAAGGCCAGGGACGGAAATCACGGCCGCGTTTGGCCTGACGGATTACGTGCTAGTACTCACCCCGGCAGGCACCCTGGTGTACGCGACCGATTGGACGGACGAAGTCTCCATGACGCTCGAACTTGGGCCGACCGCCGCCGGCGACGTGGTGCTGTCATCGCTCACGCCGGTGCGCGCCAGCAACGGAGGACCAGACACCTTCGTCTACGACGTGACCGTAGAAAACCACGGGGCCGAGGACTGGTTCCTGCTATCCGCATCGGGGGTTCCTAGCGGTTGGCAGGTGCGTTACCCGGACCGCGTCCGCGTGTCAGACACGACCACCATCCCCGTCATCGTCACGACCGGTAGCGGCCACGCGCACGGGGGTTCCGAAATGTTCACCCTCGAAGCCAGTACCTCCCAGGACGCCGAGGCCGTAGCCAAACTCCCGCTGGGCATCCACTACCTGGATGTGCCGCAACTTGCAGGCCACCACCCCCGTGCCTGGGCGCACGCCATTGGGCTTGGGACACCTGCGCCGGGGGTGACGGGCGAGGCGTTTGACATCTGGATGAACACGTTGGCCGAGGTTGAAGGGACGGACGACCGGCCAGCCCAAGGACAAACCAGGAATACGCGCCACGGCGTCGGCGCGGTCTGGCAAATCCCCCTTGATCCATCCCTCATGATTGGCTTGGACTTCGATCTCAACCGGACCGGCACATTGGACACAGTCCTGGTATCCGACCCCGGCGACAGCCCGCTTCCCGCGACCGTCTATGCATACGTCGTTCATTGCAGCGGCGACACGCCGCGACCGGTGGCCCGTAATCCGTCCGATTGTGCGGATGGCACGTGGGAGGACCTTGCCGTTGCGGACGGGCAACCGGTCACCGTTCCGGTTGCGGGCCCCCTCGCGCTCTCGTTCGATTTGACGCCGACCGCTTACTCAGACCTGGTCCCCCACGTTGATGGCAACAACATCGCAATCCAAATCATCCTGGTACGCGCGACGTCACCCGCGGATCAGTTTGCCGGGCGTTGGCCGAATCTGGATACGACGCAGACTTTGCTGGAACTGCCGCTCAACGAGTATCAGGACCCAGTCGATGCCCGATTCCAATCCCTTGGAGCTGTCTCACTTGCCCCCGTCGCCGCCACGCAAAAGCAAGCAAACCCCGGCCAGACCGTGTGGTTTGAGTTTGACGTGACCAGCGCCGATCGGGTTCGTTCCCTGCGCCTGGACGTCATTGGCCACAACGCTGATTGGGCCAAGCCGCAGCCGGCCGGTGCTTTTGCCGTGTCGAACGAACAAGCGCGCCGCGTCGCTGTTGGTGTGGCCGTGCCGACCAGTGCTGTTGCCGGCGAGTTTGCCGACGTGTTCGTCATCGCCGAGGACGCCGACGACCCAGCCGCGACCGCGGTCA
>JBFJNL010000065.1:0-10842 GCA_041618195.1 Thermoplasmatota archaeon
GAATCCCGTGACGGTCAACAACGAGGCTTTTCGGTTCATGATGTCATTTCCTGGCCGGACGTTCGCTTTGCGAAGGCTCGACCAAGGATTCATCGGGCGACGGCAAACATAACGGTCCGGGGACATCGTGGTAGACGTTGTCGGGAACAGCATCGGGAACAATGCTGGGTGGCTCGGACGACGTGGCGGGCCGGCGGGTCTGGTGACCGCCTCTGAGCATGGTGTCGGGAGCGAAGAGGAGAAGGGGGGTGGGCTGGGGCGTGACTAGGAGCGCCTGCGGGCACCCGCGTAGGCGACCAGGCCAATACCGATAGCCAAGCCCGTCGCAGCCAGGGTGCCGAAGACCGGGACCGCCGTGATGGCGACCTCGCAGCCTTCATGTTCGGCTTGGCCGTCGAAGGGGCGCAGTTCGTAGGCATATTCGGTGCCGACCACGCCGGTGTCCACATAGAGCTCGTCGGTGCCCGCGATCGTGGCGATCAGGGCAAGCGGGCCGCCGTTGCTGCGGTAGATGCGGACCTGGTCGCCGGGGTCGCTCCAGGTCAGGCGGATGGCGCCGTCCTCAAGCGGTTCAGCCTGCAGGTCGAGGGCCGAGCAGGCGTCGGCCTGCTGGGTGCCACCGCCACCGCCGCCACCGCCGCCGGAACTGGTCGACGTCTGAGTGGCTGTGGTGGGCTGGTCGCACGGGTCACAACCTTCCTCGCCGCTGCCGTCCAACGGGTTGTCGGGTGAGTCAGGATCGCTGGGGCCTGGCTGGTCTGCTGCGGATGCCGGCTGACTTCCCAACGCCACAAGGGCGATGAGCGTGCCCGTCGAGGCCACAACGAGGAGGCTCGACAGGGCGATGATGGTGATTTTTCGGTTCACGGTGATCCATTCCTGGCAGCCGGTTTGATGAGCATCAATGGCAGCCGGCTCACCATCTGGCTTGCGGGCACATAACCCGCCGGGGACAGCATCGTAGACAACGCTGGGAACAAACGAGGGGGCCCTCATCACCCCGGATTCCAAGGGTCTATGGCCGCCCAGGATGAGGGCCGGCCGGCCCCCGCACGGCTCTTATACCACCTGTTTGTCGGCCGTCTTGCCTCTCCACCTTTCACCACGACACCGGATCGATAGACCGGAAGCACGTGACGGAGCGGCGGGTGATTGACATGAAGCTTCCCCGCAACACAAACCGATACTGCCCGACGTGCAAGAAGCACACGGGCCACGAGACGCAGCGCGTCAAGAAACGCCGTGCTTCCGAACTGAAATGGGGTCAGCGCCGTTTCCGCCGCGCTACCGCTGGTTACCGTGGTTTCCCCCGTCCGAAACCCGAAGGCCGCGAAAAGCCCACCAAGCGTATCCTGCTCCGTTTCCAGTGCTCGGAATGCAGCAAGATGCACATGCCGGTCGCTCACCGCGCCAAGAAATTCGAGCTCACGGAGTGATCATATGGCCTCTAAATTCCTCAAAGTCAAGTGCAGCGACTGCGGTAACGAGCAGATCATCTTCCAGCGTGCAGCCACTGTCGTGAACTGCCTCGTCTGCGGTGCCACGCTCGCCACGCCCACCGGCGGCGCAGCTCGCGTCACCGGCGAAGTCGTCGCTACGCTCGAATAAGCAGGTCCGCCTGCTGACCCATGGCCTCTGCGGCCATCCTCTTCCTTCCCCCTCCCCTCACTGAATCCTTTGCAGTGCCGGGCCCCGTCTCTGCGTGTTTTTGGCCGCCGGTCCGAGACGTCCGTCCCCCGTCGTTATATCGTAGGCCAACTTGGCCAGCTTCGTGGCTAAACTGACCGAATTCCCCGAAGAGGGAGAACTTGTTGTCGGCACCGTGCACAAGGTGCAGAACTTCGGCGCATTCATCCTACTCGAGGAGTACGGCGGCAAGGAAGGTTTCGTCCACATCCGTGAGGTCGCCTCCGGCTGGGTCAAGCGTATCCGTGACTTCGTGCGCGAGCAACAGCGCGTCGTGTGCAAGGTCAACTCGGTCAACTCGTCCAAGGGCCACATCGACCTTAGCCTCAAATCGGTCAACGACCACCAGCGCCGTGAGACCATCCAGCGCTGGAAGAACGAGCAGAAGGCCGACAAGCTCATCGAGATGTTCGCCGAACGTCAGGGCCTCGAGGTCGACACCGTCACCACCATGATTGTCAAGCCCTGCCTTGGCGTCTGGGAGACCATGTACGACGCCTTCCAGGAAGCCGCCGAGGGCGGCCCCGACCTCTTCACGCAAGAGAACATCACCGGCGACTGGCTGGCTGACTTCTGCAAGTTCGCCAAGGAGAACATCCAGGTCCAATACGTCGAGGTCTCTGGCTTCGTCGAAGTCCAGAGCAACGACCCAGCTGGCGTCAAGCTCGTCCAGAAGGCGCTCGTCGCCGCTGAGAAGACGGAGTTCGAGGACGTCAAGGTCATCGTCGCCTACAAGGGCGCCCCGTTCTACCGCATCGAGGTGCAAGCACCCGATTACAAGATCGCCGAAGAACAACTGCGCAAGGCCGCTGACCGCGCCATCGCCAGCATCGCCAAGGCGGGCGGCTCCGGTGGCTTCCACCGCGAACTGGAAGACAAGAAGAAGGTCTGAACATGAAGGCCCTGTTGAAGCGCTGCAATGCATGCAAGGAATACACCTTGCAGGACAAGTGTCCCAAGTGCGGCGGCCCCGCCAACCCTAACCGGCCGGCCAAGTTCAGCCCTGAGGACCACCACGGTGAATACCGTCGCCGCCTCAAGCAGCTGGACCGGGACGGCTGATGGAGCTGATGCGGTTCGTCGAGCTGTCGAAGCCCGACGTACGTGACCCGATCTTCGTCGAGGGCCTTCCGGGCGTCGGCAATGTCGGCAAGCTCGCCGCACAGCACCTCGTCGACACGCTGGGCGCCACCCTGTGGTGCGACATCTTCAGCCATGACTTTCCTCCCCAGGTGACCGTCCAGACGGATGGCACCGTGCGCCTCGTGCGCAACCAATTGTGGACGGTCCCCGCCACCGACGACGCCCCGGCGCTCGTCGTCATGACGGGCGACTACCAGCCTCTCAGCAGTCCCGGGCAATTCGCCCTTGTCGAAGGCGTCTTGGAGCGCATCGCGCCGCTTGGTGCCACCCACATGTACACGCTCGGCGGCTACGGCCTCGGCACCAGCATCGATGACCCCGAGGTCCTCGGTGCCGCCACCGACCTCAAGATGGTCGAGCAGTTGCAGGGCCTCGGCGTCAAGTTCCAGGAGGATGAGCCCGGCGGCGGCATCATCGGTGCCAGCGGCCTGTTCTTGGGCCTCGGCATGGAACAAGGCCTGCGCGGCGCGTGTCTGATGGGTGAGACCAGTGGCTACATGGTCGACCCGCAGGCGGCCGGCGCAGTGCTGCAAGTACTGGGCAAGTTGCTTGGCCGCGACATCGACCTCTCCGACATCGAGGACAAGGCCGGCGAGATCGACCGCATCACGCAACAACTGCACGACGCCGAGGCGGCCGCCCGCGAGCCCGGCGACCTGCATTACATCGGCTGAGCCTGGACCATCGGCCCTTAAGCGGGCAAGGCTTTCGAGTCATCGTGCCCAGCTTGGAACGTCCGGTCCCCCGCTCGAAGACAGCGCGGTTCAATCAGATCGTCTCCATTCTCGTAGAGAACGACTTCTGGGGCTTGCTACGCATGATGATGCGCGGCAATTTCGAAGGCAAAGAGGGCCAGGATTCGGTCCCGGTCCGCATCCGCAAGATCCTCGAACAACTCGGCCCCACGTTCATCAAGCTCGGCCAATTGCTCGCCACCCGGCCGGACCTGGTCCCGGCGGAGTTCGCCGAGGAGTTCAAGAAACTCTACGACGGCACGTCCCCCAGCTCGCCCGCTGAGGTGCGTGCGGTCATCAAGGAGCAACTGGGCCGCGAGGTCGAGGAGATCTTCTCGGTCTTCGAAGAGAAAGCGCTCGCTTCCGCCAGCGTCGGCCAGGTGCACCGTGCGGTGCTGAAGGACGGCACCAACGTCGCCGTCAAGGTGCAGCACGTCGGCATCGAGGAATCGATGCTGCTGGATTTCCAGATCCTGCGCGGCTTGATGACCTTCATCGAGAAGACCTTCGCCGCCAGCCGCGTGTGGCAGCCGACGCACCATCTCGACGAGCTGCGCCAGATGCTCGAACGGGAGCTGGATTACAGTTACGAGGTCAAGAACACCCAGCGCGTCGCTCGCAACTTCAAGGGCGACTCCGAAGTGCACATCCCCAAGATGTACACTGATTTCTGCACCCGCCGCGTCATGGTGATGGAGTTCATCGACGGCATCAAGTTCGCCCACGTGGACCACTTGGACGCTCTTGGCATCGACCGCCGCAGCGTGGCACGCATCATCACCCACGCCATGGCGAAGCAGATCTTCGTCCATCGCATCTTCCATGCCGACCCGTCGCCGGGCAACATGATGATCCTGAGCAGTTCACAGGTGGTCTTCCTGGACTTCGGCGCCGTCGGCATCGTCACGGAGCGCCGCTCCAAATCCATCCTGCAACTCATCACTGCGATGAGCAAGGGCGACGTGGAGGGCCTGACGGAGGCCGTCGTCGACCTGTGCGAGCAGCATGGTGAGTACGAGCCGAAGCGGTTCATGATCGACGTGGAGAAGATCCTGGACTTCTTCGAACGCGAACAGGTCAGTGTGGCCGACCCGCGCCTCATGGAGATGATCATGACGATGGCCAAGCGGCACAAGATGCTCCTGCCGCCGGATTTCATGCTCATTTCGCGCGCCTTGTTCCAATTCGACGGCTTCTGCCGCGATCTGGATCCAGATTACGAACTCGTCTCCGTGCTGGACCCGCTGGTCGCCGAACTGGTGTGGAAGAACATCACGAACACGAAGAAACAGAAGGAGATCGTCGAGGAGACCGTCGGTGAACTGCTGCGCTTCGGTCGCACGTTCCCGCACGCCTTGAACCAATTGGTGCGCCGCGTGGAGCGCAACGAGCTGCGCACCACCATCGAGGTGGCCGGCCTCGAGGGCATCAAGCAGGCCAGCGGTCGCAATGCGCTCAAGATGGGCTTCACCGGCATCATGGCGAGCCTCATCATCGGCCTCGCCATCGTGTACGCCGGCCCTACGCCCGAGGAGCACGTCACGCCCTTCCTGTTCGCCGCGGCGGGCATCGTCATCTTCTGGGTGCTTTCGCTCGTCCTGTGGTCGGAGACCATGAAAGGCAGGCGCGAATAGCCCCCCATCCCCACAAGGCGGGCTTTTATTTCATGAGGGCCGATGCTATGCCTATGGGTCGGACCCTCTCCATCCTCGGTATCATCGGCGCGGCGCTCGCCGTGCTCCCAGCCATCATCGCCGGCGAGGCCATCGCCCTCATCGTCGCATTGTACGCCATCGGAGCCGGCGTCTACCTGTCCCTGAGCAAGGACTGGCGGCGCATGGGCCCCGGCATCGCGGCCGCCGTGTTCGGCCTCCTTGGCATCCTGGGCCTCCTCGGCTCCGTCGGCGGCGAGAACGGCAGCGTCGAATTCCCCATCTCAGTGGCCCTTGGTCAGGCGTTCATCGTCATCGCGGCCTTGGAGATCTCGGGCGCCGTGGTCCTCCTGAGCTGGAAGCAGTTCCAGCCCGAGTGGATCTCCTACGTCTGGGCCGGCTTCTGGGTCCTCGGCGTCCTCCTGGCGCTCGTGTTCCGCACCCACCTCAGCAACTCCGCCGAGGCCGGCGCGTTCGTGGTGGCCGCCCTGTGCCTGGCCAATCTCGGCGCCCCCATCATGCACTACCTGCACAAAGAATAGGCCGTTGCGTCTAAACCCTCTACCGGGGTCGGCCGCACTATGAGCCTGCGCACCCTTGGCTGTGGCGAGGTCACTCCCGAACATTACGGCACCCAGCAGACCTTCGCGGGCTGGGTCGACAGCGTCCGCGCCAAAGGCAACATCGCCTTCCTGGAACTGCGCGACCGCACCGGCCGTGTCCAGTTCGTGCTCCTGAAGAAGATGCTCGCCGAGTCGGCGCCAGAGCTCTTTGAGGCCCTCACCAGACTCACCCCCGAGAGCTGCGTCGCCATCACCGGCGAGGTCAAGGCCTCGGACAAAGCCAAGGCCGGCTTCGAGGTCCTACCCACGTCCGCCGAGATCCTCAACCCTGCGGCCACGCCGCTGCCGATGGCGCTGTGGGATTCCGACATCGAGTCGGGTCTTGACACCCGCCTCGACAACCGTTTCCTTGACGTCCGCACGGACCGCAGCAACGCCATCTTCCACATCCGCCACGAAGTCCTTCGTGCCGGCCGCGATTTCCTGATGGAGAACGGCTTCAAGGAGATCCACACCAGCAACATCATCGCCGCCAGCAGCGAGGGCGGCACGGACACCTTCACGGTCGACTACTTCGGCCGCAAGTGCTACCTCAGCCAGAGCCCGCAACTGTACAAGCAGATGATGATGGCCTCCGGCATGGACCGTGTCTTCGAGATCGCGCGCTACTTCCGCGCCGAGAAGCACAGCACCACGCGCCACCTGAACGAATCCACCGCTTTCGACCTGGAGATGGCCTGGGTCCGCGACGAGGACGACGTCATGGCCATGATCGAAGGCCTCCTGCATGCCATCTGGAAGGGTGCTGCCGACAACTGCGCTTCGCAGATCGAGACCTTGGGCGCGACGGTCAACGTGCCGTCCTTGCCTTTCCGCCGCGTCGCCTACGAGGACGCCCTCAGCATCATCAACGAGCGCGCCGGCGACCGCCTCAAGCCACTCGCTTTCGGTGACGACATCGGCACCGAGGCCGAGAAGGTGCTTGGCGAGGCCATGCAGGAAGAGGGCCACGAGTTCTACTTCATCACCAAGTGGCCGCTGGCCCCCAAGCCGTTCTACATCATGCCCGAAGACGGGACCCAAGACAGCCGGCTGTGCCGCGCCTTCGACCTGGACTTCCGCGGCGTCGAGTTGATCAGCGGCGGCCAGCGCATCCACCAACCCGAGCTCCTTGAGGAAGGCATCGTGCGCTGGGGCCTGGACCCGAAGGAGTTCGGCGACTACCTGCGCTCGTTCCGCTACGGTATGCCTCCCCACGGTGGCTGCGGCATCGGCATCGAGCGCATCCTGATGCAGATGCTCAGCCTGCCCAACATCCGCGAGGCCATCTTGTTCCCTCGGGATATGGATCGCGTGAGCCCGTAGGCTCCGAGCGAAGCGGCCCACACTCCAAACTGTTGCAGCCCCTCCGAACGAAGCGGCCCACACTCCAAACCGTTGGAGTCCTTCCGAGCGAAGCCGGCGGCAGCGCGCCCAATGGCTGGCTGCTGGCTTAGCCAGGCAACGCCGGAAACCCTTCCACAGGCTCCCCGCGCAGCCACATGCCTAGCCGTGCCCAATCTTCGAGGTACTGTTGCCGCCATGCCTGGCGATAGATGATGGCTGCCGGGTGCAGGGAGCAGAACACCAGCGTCGGGCGTCCATCGGGGCCGACGGGGCCGTCCATGAAGCCTCCGCGCACGTCGCCGAAGGTCTTGGGCGGGTCGTCGACGAGCCCCGACAAGCCGTGGCGTCCCAGCGCCACGAGCACCTTGGGAGCAAGGGCTGTGACCTGCTCCAAGAGGTAGGGCTTGCACGCGGCCTTCTCGTCGGGCTTGGGGTCGCGGTTGTTGGGTGGTCGGCACTTGTTGATGCTGGTCACGAAGACCGCGCTGCGGGCCAGGCCGGCGGCTGCGAGTCCCAGGTCCAGGTTCTTGCCGGCGGCGCCACAGAACGGCCGGCCGGTCTCGTCTTCGTTGCGGCCGGGGGCCTCGCCGACGCACATGACGCCGGACCATGCATCATCGCCGCCGCCGAAGCTGGCCAGCGTGCCGCCACTGGGCACGTGTCCGAACGTGCCACCGCCTTCGCCGGGCACCGCCATGATGCGGGTCTCGTGGAGGCGGCAACCCGTGCAAGCGCGCACGCGTGCGGCGATGGCGGCCAGTGCCTCCCGGTCCATGGGGCGTCGCCAACCGATGCCGATACTTGGGCACGCTGGCCGGCGATTCACAGTGGTTAAGCGCCGATGCTTGGTCGTTCCCGTAGGGATGTACCATGGAATTCGCTGAACTCCAACGGATCGACCGCCAGACCTGGCGCAAATATCTGTTCTACGTCGACCTCCTCGTCATCGCCATCTTCGCCATCAGCCTCGCCTTGCTGGTCCGCCACACTTTCGTGGCCGGACAATGGTACGAACGGGGCGAGTTCGGCATCAGCATCGATACCATGTGGTTGGTCGTCGTCGACAGCGCCTTCTTGGTCGGCGCATTGAGCTGGATCGTCTACCGGTTCTTCCGCAACCAGTACCTCGTGCTGACCAGGCGCTTCTGAGCCTACGCCTGCACTTCGAGCGCCGCGGCCAAGACCTCGGCCAGAGCTTCGGCGGTGAGCCCTTCGGGGTCGCGTACATTGAACGGGTGGCGCAGCACCGCGTTGGACGCGAGGTAGACGTCGTCCCAACCAAGACCCAGGTCATGCAGGCTGCCGCGCAGCCCGACGTTCTGTGACAGGTCCTTCACCGCTTGTACGGCGGAGGCCGCATCTGTGGCACCCGGGATGAGGCCGGCCAGGCGCGCCATGCGCTTCGGGGAACGTTCGGCCTGATAGGCCATGACGTGGGGCAGCACCAATGCGTTGGCCCGGCTCTGGCTGATGCTGTTGTAGGACGAAAGCACGAGACTGATGCTGTCGACCAGCCCCAATCCGGCGATGCGGAACGCCTGCCCGGCTTCGTAACTGGCCAGCGCCATGGCGGAGCGGGCTTCGAGGTCCTTGCCGTTGGCCACGGCTGCCGGCAATGCTTGGAAGATGGCTTCGATGGCATGGGCTGCGTGGGCGTCGGAGGCCTCAGTGGAGGTCGGGCCCAAGACAGCCTCGATGGCATCGGCCAAGGCGTTCATGCCGGTGGATGCGGTCAGGGTCGGAGGCATGCTGACATGGGTGAGGGGATCGATGATGGCGGCGGCGGGGACGAGTGCGTCGCCCTGCACGACCGTGTGCTCGCGGCCCTCGCCCTGCACGAAGAATGCGTACGAACTCGATTCGGCTCCGGTCCCCGCCGTCGTGGGGATGACGATGTGGGGAACGCGGACCGTCGGGTCCACGCCGTGGCCGTAGTCGAAGACTTTCTTGCCCTTCTGCAAGAACGATGCCGCTTTGCCGACGTCGATGGCCGAACCGCCGCCGTAGGTGATGACGCCGTCGGCCCGCATCTGTATGCGTCGGTCGGCGGCATACTCGGCCTGGGCCGCCATGGGTGTGGCGGAGATCTGCGTGAAGGCCGACGTGGCGATGCGCGCGCGGCGCAGGACGGTCTCCATGAGCTTGGCGCCTTCGGAGGCGACGAGACGCGGGTCGACGACCAGCAGGGCCCGCTGGATGCCCAACAGGTCCGCGACGTGGCCGACCTCATGCACGGCGCCGAGTCCGAACCGCGTCAACTGGGACTGGGCTCCAAGACTACGCACGGAATCGGCGCGTCGGGACTCCCTTTCGTACTCATCAAACATGGCGGAATCGATTTACGTTTGGCACGACCAACGTATCCCGTTGCTGCCGCGCCCCATGGTCTCGAGGACCTTGTGGCCACAGTCCCGAGAAGACCATGCACATCGATCCCGAGCACATCCCCCTCCTGTTGCGGCGGGCAGGCATCGTCGGAGCCGGAGGCGCTGGGTTCCCCACCTACGTCAAATTCGAACGGCCCACCCAGACCTTCATCGCCAACGGCACGGAGTCCGAGCCGGGTTATTTCGGCGACAAACTCCTGATGCGCGACCACAGTGACAGCATCGTCAAAGCGCTGACCATGCTGCGCGACGCGCTGGGATATGAGCGGGTGGTGTTGGCCATCAAGCAGAAGCACATCACCTACGCGGCACGACTCATCCAGGCCGCCGAGCAAAGTGGTGCCTTCGAGATGTCGTACGTCCCCGACCAGTACATGATGGGTGAGGAGAAGACGCTGACCAAGTTCGTCACCGGCACCGCGGTCCCCAAAGGCTCCATCCCGCCCCATGTCGGCGTCACCGTCGACAACGTCGAGACCCTGCACAACATCTACTGGGCGCTCACCGAGCACCGTCCGGTCGTCTACAAGTTCCTGCAGACCATCGGCGAAGTCCACCACGACGAGGTCATCCGGGCCCCCATCGGCACACCGGTCCAGGACATCCTGCGCCACGCCGGTGAAGACCCGGATGCCGTGCTGGCCCGCTGCCGCCTGGTCGATGGCGGGCCGCTGCTTGGTGACGTCATAGACGACCCGGCTCGCCATGTCGTCAGCCGCACCACCAACGGCCTGTTCTTCGTCGACCCCGAGCGCTTCAAGGGCCGCGGCAAGCACTACCCTGGGCCGGGTCACGAGGCGCCGGACCATATCAGCCTCATCGCCGACGAGGTCGACGCCGTGGAGGTGCCCCTGGCCACCCGCTACGGCGCGCCGGCCCTGCCGGTCGTCAGCGTCGGCCATGAAGTCCGCGTCGGCCAGGAGATCGCCGCCTTCATCCCCGACAAGCTGTCGGTCTCGGCGCACGCCAGCATCCCTGGCGTGGTCACCCAGATCACCGACCGCGCCATCCGTATCGAGCGGACAAAAGAGTGAGCGGCCACCCTTGCCCTTAAGAATGGTGCCTGAGTCGCGCGCATTGCGCCATCACAGGATGGCGTACCCGGCGATAGGCGGGGACTAGGTGGGGATTAGGCGCCCCCGTATGCGATGTCTATAGCGCGACCGAACCCCTGTTGTGGCTGCCTGGGTCCGTACTAATCGAGCCCCTGCTCAACCGTGAAGCCTTGTCCTCTGAGGTGGCCGGTGGGAGGATCCGTTCCGGAAGGAACGGCGAATCCCTTCGACGCGGA
>JBFJNL010000066.1:0-10820 GCA_041618195.1 Thermoplasmatota archaeon
GATCGGCCCCTGGACCGACGGTCGGGCCGCGGCAGCCATGGGCCAGGTGCCAGGGCGGGACGGCCCCGGCCGCAGTGCCGGAGCCACACGGGCTTCGACCGCGGCGCTCACCGACATCCCAGGGACCTGATTTTATTTTTGTGATTCCAATAAACTTAGCTGGACGTCGTGCCCTGTTATGTGCCTATGTTGCGATATTCATTTTAAACGGCAGAGCATCCGTCGCATGTGCGTGTACTGATCGTGGAGGACTGTCCCACGTACGCCAAGCTGCAGACGTTCCGACTCATGAACAGTGAGACGACGCGCTTCGAGTCGCATCACGTCAACACCCTGGCGGATGCACTCGATTTCCTGCAGAACGAGAAGGCAGACGTGGTGCTGCTGGATCTGGACCTGCCCGACGCACGCGGCGCCGCAGCCGTGCGTGCCGTGCACTTGGCGCACTCCGACGTCCCGATCGTCGTCATGACGGGGACGCTCGACGACGAGATCCATGCGGCGGCCAAGATGTCCGGCGCCACGGATATCACGCGCAAGGGTGCCGACAGCGACGAGACCATGGAGCTGCGGCTGTTGGCGGCGGCATACCGCAAGGCGTACGTCCGCCTCACCCAGGCAGACCCCATGGCCCCGGTGACCAGGGCCCTGGTCAAGGACATCGCATTGCACCTACGCAACGGCGAAGCCGTGGTGAAGGATCTGCGCGATCGGCTTGCGGCCGGGAGCCCGATAGACCCGGAGTTCCTGGATCGTTCGCTGCTGCATGTCCAAGAATCGCTCGCACCGATGCACATGCGTGCCGACGAGGACTTCATGTTGCGCCCCTTGGATCCGGCCGCGGCGCTCCTGAAGGTCGGAGATCATGTGGTGACGCTGGCCATCACCGGCGACGTCCCGATGATCCTGGGGCAGCAGTCGACGGTGGAGAGGGCGCTTGGCTCCATCCTCGCGACGATGTACCACGCACCCGGACCGATCCAGGTCGCATTCAGCCTTGAGGGCCACACGGTCGTGGCCCACATCGCAGACCCGCGGGCCCCCACCATGAGGCGGGAGCACCCGCTCCTGTGGACGTTGGCGACGGAGTTGCTGGCGCTGAGTATGGCGACGGTCGACGTGGACGACACGGGATTCACGCTCCGTTTTGCCGCCGCCAGCGACCTCGATTCGCTGGCACCACAAGCGTAGCGACTACATTCACCCACCCCTGCACGCCCTACAACTGGGCACTGTACACTTGTTGGCCTTGTGCACACGGCCGCCCTCATCCAAGCGCTCGAAGAGCAGCGCTACACCCCACCCAAATGGCTCGGCGCCACCGAGGTCCAGTTGGCCGACAAGGACGGCCTGCGATTCGTCGATTTCGCGGCCATCGACCTGACCGGCGCCCACCCCGAGTTGCATGGCATCGAGGTCAAGATCAGCCGCAACGACTGGCGCAACGAACTGAAGAAGCCGGAGAAGTCCCGCGCCGCGACCGGCGCCGTCGACCGCTACTATTTGCTCGCCGGCAGCCGCGACGTGTTCCAGGCCCACGAGGTCCCGGCCCACTGGGGCATCCTCGTCATGCGGGACGGCGTCATCGAAGAGGCCAGACCCGCGCCACTGCTGATCCCCCGCGCCGAAGCCGGCGCCTGGGGCCGCCCCGTCGTGGCGGCCTTCCTGCGTCGCGTACTCGCGCAAGGCAACCGGCAACAGGCCACCCTCGCCGAAGTCGACCGGGCCGCCGAAGCGCGCGGATATCGCAAAGGTCTCAACGCCGGCCGACGACGGGGGGCTACGGCCACCGCCCGCACCGGCGAGACCAAGCTCAAGCACAACCCGGGGCGCTACAACCTCGACGACGGCATCCCTCTGGACCTTCCATGACACTCCTCCTCGAGACCCCACAGGACGTCTGCCGGCGCATCCTCGCCACCGTCCAGCGGCCGCGCGCCGACTCCTTCGTGCCGGAGGCTGATCGCCCAGACCCCCGCTTCGGGCGCTTCATGGCGGACGGCACGCCTCGCATCAGCCCAAGTCAGGTGAACACCATCCGCATGTGCCCCGCACGCTGGAAGCACCAATACCTCGACGGCATGGTCGACGCTGGATCATACCAGGCCGTGGTCGGCAACATCGGCCACGCCGCTATGGAAGCGGCGTTGGAGACCGCCCGCGACCCCATCGGCCCACGGGCGCTCGCCGAAGCGACGCGCATCGCAGCACAGGCCCACATGAGCGATCCAGCTACCCTGGCAGGCACCAGCAACGGCCACCAGGCCGATGTCTTCGCGCTCGCAGACCGCGTGGCAGATGCCGTCAAGGGCACCTGGGAATGGTTACTGCACCACGACTGGGAGGTCCTCGGCATCGAAGAGCGCGTCGTCGGCCATTACCACCAGGACATCGACGTGCAGAGTCTGTCGTTCGTCGATGCTCGGCTGCTCATCGATGGCCGCGAGCGCATCATCGATTGGAAATTCCCCGGCCGTGCGCCGTGGACCACGAACGGCGTTGTGGAGGCCCGGGACAGCTACCAGCTGGCGATGCAGATGTACGGCGACGCCTACCAGCACGCCGGCGTGGATGTGGACACCGCATGGATCGTCCACGCCCCGCTGGATGGCAATCCTGTCGCGGTGGCGAAACAGGACATCACGCCGGACAGCATCGCCGGCAGCCGCATGCAGGTGCACGAGGCCATTGGCAAGGTGCTACGCGGCGAGCTGGCTCCCGACCCGGTGACGCCCGGAGCGTTGTGCAGCGCCACGTGGTGCTCGTTCTACGACCAGTGTCCGGCCGTTTAACGGCGGCGAGCCACGAATGCCACGGCCAATGCGCCCAGAAGGAACACGAAGCCTAGGCCAGGTGCCTCGCTGTCGTCGACACTGTTCAATGAGGCGACGTCGCCGATGACCTTGTCGCCGAGCATCAGCGTGCCGTCGACGTCGTCCAGGTCTAGCGTGAGCGTACCGCGGGGGCTGGCCATGATGCGCTTCTGGTAGTCTAGCTCGAGGCGCCCTAGGTAGGTGTTCATGGGGAGCACCACGGTGGCCGTCTCGTTGCTGGCGACCATGCTGATCTCGTGCTCCGAGTGCACCGGCCAGTTGTGGGCGTTCTCCAGCACGCGGAACGTGGCATTGAGCGGCCCGTAGCCGATGTTCTTGATGGTGACCTGCACGCCGTCGGCGACCGCCTTGACATCCTCGATGACCGGGTAGCCGCCGTACAGGTGGACGTTGGCGAAGGCATGCATGACCGCGTCCCAGGACTCCTGCTCCTGAGCCTCCACTTGAGCCACGGTCACGGGTTCGCCCCACGGACCGGCCAGGTTGCTGCGCCCACTCATCTCGAACCCGAACGCCACCGCGCCGGTGTATTCGTAGACGGTGTCGACGGTGCTGCCACTGGCCGGGTAGATGGTGCTCCAGATGGGGCCGCAGGAGTCGCGGATATCGATGGGATATGCCACGTCGCAGATGTGGTTCATCATGTCCACGTCCAGCGGGTCGTAGCCGTCTTCGCCGTACGGGAACAGCCACAGGTTGCCGCAGCAGTGGATGCTGGCGTGGTAGTCCGGCTGGTAGTGTTCGACGCGGTCGACGATGAGTTGCGTCTCGATCTCGCTCATGGCGCTGGGACCGGGGTTGTTCAGTAGCATGTCGGTACCGTCGCCACCCCACAGGACCGGGAAGTTGCGGTTGATGTTGACTGCCTTGGCGTTCAGGCGGCCCATGGCGTGGCTGCCGTCGGGGTTGACCAAGGGCGTGATGACGGTGTAGCGGTTCTCTAGGACCCATTGGGCGAATTCATCCTCGGGGCTGCCATCGAGCAGCCACTGGGCCAAGGCGAGCACGAAGTAGACGCCGCTGTACTCGTTGCTGTGGGTGCCGCCGTCGATCATGACCACTTCGCGTTCCTCAATCGGCACGAAATCGGCGCTGCCTGCGTCGCCGAAGTTGGCGATTTCCAGGAAGTAGATGGCCAGGCGGCCGGTGCTCGTTCCGTATTGTATCTTGACCTTGTCCGGGTGGTCAAGTGCCAGGCGTTGGATCTCGGCCTCCAAGATAGGATAGTATGGGTAGGCCGTGGCAGGGCCCACGCGGTTGAGTTGCGGGTAGTCATTCGCAAATTGTTCCTGCAACGCGGTCAAGGCCTCGGGCAGGAAACGCTCGGCGGGATCGTGTAGGAAGCCGTCGGCGCCGACGGGGTAGCCATTGGACTCGGGGCCGAACTCGGCCGTGACGAGAGGCAGGAACAGGAGAGCGACCAGCACGGCCGACAATGCGCGCATAAGGCGCGATGCCCTGCGCCATTCAAGGGGTTTGCCGCGGCCGCCGCGTCACTCCTTAGGACTCGAGGCCTTGCCAGCGTAACGATCCGGCGTCAGGCGTGCATAGTAGACATTGTGCTCGGTCCGTACAGGCTTGCCGTGAGGGAAGTGCCCTTCAGCGGGCGGGAACGGCACCTTGAACAATGCCGATTTGGCCGCCTCCAGATCTTGGCTCAGGGTCAGTTTCTCGATGCTGCCAAAGACCTGGACACTCTCCCAGATGTCGTCGGACTCGAGGTGGATGACCACGAGGCAGGCATGGCCGGTGGCGTCGAAGTACTCGTCCTTCATGCCAGGATGACAGTGGAAGTAGACCGCTTCACCATCGTATCCATAGAACAACGGGATGGCGTAGGCGTCAGGCCCATCGCTCATCGCCAGTACGCCAAGGCGCGACGCCTCGAGGATGGCTTGCACGTCCTCTAAGGGCAGGTCTTCCATACCGCTGACTTCGTCGTCGCTGCCGAAGGCCCTTGCCCCGGGGACCGATGGGGCGAGCGGCCCGCGCCCAATCCAGCCTATTGCGCTACTTGAACCGTCATCCAGTGGACAAGGGTTGGAGGACAAGGAGATGAACATCAAAGGCATCGCCCTGGCAGTCGGCCGCATCGGCATGGGCTGGCTCTTCCTGTGGGCATTCTTGGACAAGACCTTCGGCCTCGGCTGGAGCACCCCCAGCGAGCGGGCCTGGATCCGCGGCGGATCGCCGACCGCAGGCTACCTGGGCAGCCGTTCCGGCTGGTTCGAGGGCGTATTCACCGGGATGGCAGACAGCGTGTTCGTCGAATGGCTGTTCATGATCGGCCTGCTCGGCCTCGGCTTGGCACTCATCCTCGGCATCGGCATGCGCATCGCCACCATTTCTGGCATCACGTTGCTGCTGTTGATGTATCTGGCATCCATCCCCTTCGGTCGCGACAGCGGTGCCACCAACCCGTTCTGGGATTCCCACGCCATCGAGGCGTCGTTCCTGCTCGTGCTGTACGTCGTTGGCGCAGCCCACCACTACGGCTTCGCCGACAAGTGGGCGGCGACCAAAGTGGTCCAGAAGTACCCCTGGCTGGCGTAGTAGCCCCACCGCACCGTCCCCAACCACCATCTACTCCCCCCCGGTGGCGCGGCCATGGAGGGATGCATGTGCGGCGGCCAGCAGGGCTTCACGCTGTTCGCGGCGCAGCATGTCACCTATTGCCACTCGTGCCACCGGCTTGACGTGAGCCCCATGGTGGACGCCCGCGTCCCAAGCTACCGGGACCACGTCAAGTGCCTGCAAGAAGAGATAGGCGTCGAGGAAGAGGAGAGCCAGGACCCGGAGAAGGTGCTGATCTGCGTCGTCGAGAGCACCACCAAGGACCTGGAAGGGGCCAAGGTGCGTGCCCAAGTCATGAACGGCGACCCCCGCTGGGTGGTCAAGGGCAGTCGCCTGGAAGGCCGGCATGCCGATCAAAAGGCATCTGAGAAGAACTCGGTCAATGCGCACATCCTGCAACGCTCGGGTTCGAGCCTGGAGTTCGAGGTCGACGACGTGCGCTGGTGCTCGCTACCCCGCGGCCACCAGATCGTCTTGCAGCCACGCACCAACGCGACGCTGTACCGCAATCTCCTGAAGGCGTTCCTCGCCGTCGGCCGCACCGACCCGTACCCAGATGACCTGCTGCGTCCGGATTCGCTGCCGACGCTCGCCGCCAAGGTGGAGGCCATCGACCCGCGCAAACTGCGCCCCAGCCAAGCCCAGGCCGTCCAGAAGGCACTGGCGCTGAAGGACCGCGGCGTCCTGCTCATCCAAGGCCCCCCCGGCACCGGCAAGACCACGGTCATCGCGCGCATCATCAGCGAGGCGGTCCGCCGCGGCGAGACCGTGCTCATCACCAGCCACACCCACGTGGCCATCGACAACGCCATGCGCAAGGCCGTCAAGGCGGACCGTAAGCTCGCCGAGCACATGGTGCGCCTGGGCGACAGCGCCGCCGTCTCCGTGGACCTGTTGGCCTTCAACGCCAAGATCGGCTCCTACCACATGGACCCGGAGGACGAGGACTCCGTTCCCCTGTTCGAGTCCATCTACCAGGAGCGCAAGATCGTCGGCATGACGCTGGATGCGCTGGCCTGTGCGATGGTGTTCGCCGAGAAGATGGACCAGGAGATCCGGCGCTTCGATTGGGTCATCGTCGACGAAGCCGGCATGAACTCGTACCCCAAGCTCGCCGTCGCCCACGCCGCCGGCAAGAAGATGGTCCTGGTGGGCGACCCCATGCAACTCCCGCCCATCGTGCGGGCATGGTCGTTTCGCAACGACCAGCACTACAAGCGCAGCCATTTCGAGATGCTGCAACTGCTGCGCCCTGACCTGTCCGTGATGCTGGACGAGCAGTTCCGCTGCGCACCCGACATCTACCAATGGAGCAACCAAGCGGTGTACGGTGGCATTGTCGCCGACCAACGCGGCAGCGGGCCCAAGCCGGCCAAACTCCTTGGCCAGGCCATCGAGAAGGACGTGCTATGGGTCGACACCAGTCGTCTCGAGGGCAACCGCGCCGAGCGCCGGGGCACCAGCCGCGTCAACCCGTCGCAGATGGAACTCAGCCAGAAAGTGGCGTTGGAGATCATCAAGGGCGGCGTGCCGCCGGAAGAAGTGGGCTACATCAGCCCGTTCCGCGCCCAATGTGACATCTGGCGAGAGAGCATCCCCCGCCACAAGTTCGCCGCGGCGCTCAGCCGCATCACCGCCAGCACCGTGGACGCGTTCCAAGGCAATGAGCGCCGGGTCATCGTCTTCGACCTGACGACCATGTCGCCGGCCAAACCGCACGAGGACCACCGTCGGCTCAATGTCAGCTTGACGCGGGCCCAGGATCTGCTCATCATCGTCGGCCCGCGTGATTTCGTGCGCGACCCGGCGGCCAACCCCTTCTACTGGTCGCTGCAGAAGTGGGGCGCTCCGCAGATCATCACGCTTTAGCTCGACACGAAACCGCGGGCACCAAGATCGAACTCGTCAGTGATCTCGCCGACCAGTTCTTCGAGCAGGTCTTCGGCGGTGGCGAGACCGATGTTGTGGCCGTCGTCGCTTTGGATGATGGCCATCAGTTTGTGTTCCCTTTGCATGCGCACCAGGACCTCGTGGCTGGGGGTGTCATGCTGGACGAACAGGACGCCACGCAGGACGTCGGTGACCGGGTCGTCTTCCAGCTCTTGGTCGGTGTAGCGCAGCAGGTCTTTGACGTGGACGAAACCGAGCACATGGTCGAAGCTGCCGTCGACGACGGGCATGCGGCTGTGGCCGGTGCGGGCCGACAACTCGAGGGCCTGGCGCATGCTGAAGGACTTCTCGACGAAGCGTACCTTCTCAGCGGGGGTCATGATGAGATGGACGTCGGTCTCGGTGAAGTCGAAGACCTCCGTGATGACGCGTTCCTCGAAGCGCTCCACCTCGCCTTCTTGCGCGCCCATGCGCACCAGGCTCTCGATCTGCGCCTGGGTGATGAACGGGGCATTGGCATCGCTTTTGATGCCGACGAAGGCCAACAGGCCACGGCTGATGCCGGTCAGCAGGATGACGAACGGATACAGCACGGCTTGCACGAGCGCCAGAGGTGCGGCCAGCGCCAACGCCAGCGGCAGGGACCGGCGGACGGCCACGCTCTTGGGGGTGATCTCGGCAAAAATCAGCACGACGACCGTCATGGCGACGGTGGCGACGGCGACGCCGGTGTTCTGGCCAAAGCGCGTCACGGCGATGACGGTGGCGAGGGCGGTGGCGGCGATGTTGACAAGGTTGTTGCCAAGCAGGATCGTCGTCAGCAGCTTCTCGGGGTGCTCAAGAAGCGCTTCGAGTCGCTTGGCCTTGGGGTCGCCGGAATCACGGCGATGACGGATCTCAAGGCGGTCCGCGCCGACGAGTGCCGTCTCCGACATGGAGAAGAAGGCGGACATCGCCAGTAGCGCCAGAAGGGCGGCGCCTTGCCAATACGCGGTTTCGACAGCCACGGAGCGTAATTGCCTCGAGGAAGGACCTGTGGAAAAAGGCGTCAGGTCCCAGGCAAGCGCACGACGGCGTCTTCGTGCACGGTCTTGAGGACGACCATGGTGTTGGTGCGTTGGATGTGCGGGCTGCTTAGCGTCGTCTTGGCGAGGTCGTCAAGGTCGCGGCGATCGACGCAGCGGGCCATGACGATGCCGTCCCATTCTCCGGTGACGTCGTAGACCCCGAACACGCGGGCGTCCTCGGCGATCTTCTCCTGCACGGTGCGCAGGTGGCCTTTTTCGATGCGCAGGCCGACGATGACGGTCAGACCCCAGCCGACGGCCTCGGAGTCGACGAGGCCGCTGACGCCGCGCAGGATGCCTTCGTCTTCCAGTCGGCGCACGCGGCGATTGACCGTCGCGGCACTGACGCCGGCGGTCGCAGCGAGGTCGCGGTGGCTCAGCCGACCGTCCTCGACGAGGGCGCGCAAGAGAAGCGAATCAATTTCATCGACGGCGCCGATTGGAACGGGCGTTTCATTGGCCACAAGCCAGCCATGGCAGATGCACCATTTGATTCATTCGCCCCAGCCTAACGCCTCAAAGAATGCATTTTGAGGTGCTTTTCCGATGCAAGTGAATCCTTATGTCCCAGGACAGTTGAGGGGGCAAATGGGGAACCCCAAATGGCTGTCTTCGCAGAATACATCTGGATGGATGGGCACAAGCCCACGCAAAAGCTTCGCAGCAAGACCAAGGTCATCAGCGCCGACGAAGTGACCGACGTCAGTCAACTGCCCGACTGGAGCTTCGACGGCTCCAGCACCGGCCAGGCGCCCGGCGACAAGTCGGATTGCCACCTCAAGCCCATGGCGTTCTTCCCGGACCCCATCCGCGGCATGCCCCACATCCTTGTGGTCGCCGAGGTCTTCATGGCAGACGGCATCACGCCGCACCCCACCAACACCCGCGCCCAGCTCCGCGAGGTCGCCGACAAGACGGCCAGCGAAGAGCCGTGGTTCGGCATCGAGCAAGAATACACGCTGTTCGACGGCATGAAGCCCCTGGGCTGGCCCGACAACGGCTTCCCTGCCCCGCAAGGCCCATACTACTGCGGTGTCGGCGCAGACGAAGTGTTCGGTCGCGACATCGTCGAGGCCCACATGGAGGCCTGCGCCGCCGCCGGCCTCGGCATCACCGGCATCAACGCCGAAGTCATGCCCGGCCAGTGGGAGTTCCAGATCATGGGCAAGTCCGCCCTCGACGCCACCGACATGACGTGGATCGCGCGCTGGCTCCTATACCGCATCGGCGAGGACTTCGGCGTCACCGCCACCGTCCACCCCAAGCCCGTCAAGGGCGACTGGAACGGCGCCGGTATGCACACCAACTTCAGCACCAAGGCCATGCGCTCCCCCGGCGGCATGCAGGTCATCGAGGCCGCTTGCGAAGCCCTCGCCCCCCGCCACGCGGTCCACATCGCCAACTACGGTGCCGACAACAAGGAGCGCCTGACCGGCCTGCACGAGACCCAGAGCATCGACAAGTTCTCCTGGGGCATCAGCGACCGCGGCGCTTCGATCCGCATCCCGCTACAGACCGCCCAGGAAGGCTTCGGCTACCTCGAAGACCGCCGCCCGAGCGCCAACGCCGACCCCTACGTGGTCGCCCGCTTGTTGCTTGAGACGTGCTGCCTCGGCGTCAAGGCCAACGGCAAGACCGTCAGCGTCACCGCCTGAGCGGCCACCCCCCACCTCTTCCCTTTCCCCTCTTCGTGCCCCCTTGGGGCTTGATCCGTCACCACGATGAACGTCGGTCGGATAGTTTCACGACGGGCCGCGCACACTTATCATTCCGGCCACGTCGTGTGATGCATGTTCGGACCTCTCCGGAACCCTGCGATCCTCGCGCTCATGCTCATCACCATCAGCCTGGCCGGCTGCTCCGATGCCACCCCCGTTGACCATGTCAAGCCGGACGGACCGGGCGAGGTCAAGGCCACGTCGACGACCGGCGGCATCCGCGGCGTCGTCGTCGACCAATCCATCACACCGGTCCCCGGCGCCGACGTCACCGTCAAGGAGACCGGCGCCCAAGCCACCACGGACGACAAAGGCGCGTTCATCTTCAACGGCCTGGCCCCCGGCCTTTACACCCTCGAGGCCACCAAGCCACTCTATGACGTGATCCAGGTCACTGCGACGGTCGTCGCCAACGTCGCCGACCCGGACACGGTGAAGATCCAGATCACCCGGCTCACTGACGAGAGCGCCCGCGCCGTCACCAACGTCTACGACGGCTACCTGTTCTGCTCCATCAATGTCGTCGTCCCCGAACTCACATACCTCTTGTCTGAGGAATGCGGCGAAGGCGTCGGCCTCGAGGGCATCGGACGCGTCGGTGGCAACGAGAACAACGTCGCGCAGATCGACTTCTACATCGAGAGCTCCGACGCCAAGTCGATGCTCGCCGAGGTCATGTGGGCCCCCAGTATCGCCATCGGCGTCACGGGAGCGTTCAACATGGGCATCTACACCGA
>JBFJNL010000067.1:0-10785 GCA_041618195.1 Thermoplasmatota archaeon
ATCAGTCATGCGGGCGCCTCGTCATGCGAGTTCCAACATGGGTTCCAGGCCCCGTGTTCGCCATGTGACAACAGCCGCCCGGGGTCGGTAAAAGGATTGCGCCACCCCGTCGAGCGAGTGCCGGCAGCTCATCAGAATGCCGAGGCGCAAGCCCCGCGCAGCGGCGTGCCTATGCTCCGGTGCGACGGGGCGTTGGACGGGCAGGGTACATGTAGCGTCCCACGAGTCGGCGCGTATGCGCTACGTGGCCCTGGATCTCGAGACCACCGGTTTCAGTCCACGCGGCGACCGCATCGTTGAATTCTGCCTCATTGAATTGTGTGGCGAACTTCGCGAGCAGCGCGTCCTGGTGGAGCGCGTCAATCCGGGGCGTGGCATCCCGCATCGGGTATCAGCCATCCACGGGATTACGGATCGGGCGGTGGCCGCCTGCCTGCCGTTCGCGGCCTTCGCCGGCACCATCCAGACCATGCTGGACGGGGCGTGCCTGTTGGCGCACAACGCCAAGTTCGATCTGCCATTCCTGAACGAAGAGCTTCAACGCGCCGGCTTTGCAGGTGTAGCCTCGGATCACCCGGTGATCGACACACTGGTCATCGAACGCCGGGTGGCGGAGCCGGGAACGAGTCGCAGACTCGCCGCCGCTTACGAGCGCTATACTGGCGAGCCACTGGAGGGTGCCCATGGTGCCTTGGCCGATGTCCGGGCCATGGTCGAGGTGTTGCGGGGCCAGCGCCGCGTGCACGAAACCAAGCTTCCGGCCGGACTGCAAGGCCTTCGGGTCGATGCGCTCCAGGCGCACGAGGCGCCGAGCTTGGTGCCGGCCGTCGCCAGCACGTCGACGGTCATCTGAGCGCTAGCGCCAGGGGGGGGGGCGGCGGGCCACCATCGCGGCCGGGCGACCGGCATGGCCTGGACGGCCCTGGCGGCCTTTGACGCGATACGCGCGGCGTAGGCTCGGCGGACCGATGCGTCAAAGGACTCGCCTACCGGGTGGGCCCTAGATGCCGAGCGTCATGCGCAGCGTGTTGCGCACTCCGGGGCCGATGCCGACGATGATGACGGCCATCTTGACCAGGTTCATCAGGGTCGGCATGCGCTCGGTGTCTTCCTTGCCGCTGACATCGATGGCGTAGATGACCAGCAGGCTCACGAGCAGCTTGACCGAAGCGAAGCCGATGAACGTCGGGTGGGCTTCACCGAACGCCCAGCCTAGGCTGCGCGACAGCTTCTCGAAGCCTTGGCGGACGGCCTCCGACAACACGTGCTTCTCGATGTACGTGCTCAGGTCGACGCCGACCGCGGTGCTGAAGGCGTCCACCATCTGGCTGAACACCAGGAACAGGTTGATGGGTTGCAAGAATGCGCCGGCCGCTTCCTTGCCACGGGCCTTGAGCTGGCGGGCGACCAGGAACACGATGCCCGTCACGGCACCGGCGAGGCCAGGCACCAGCCAGATGGCGAAGTTCAGATCGAAATCCGGTGTCTTCGGGGGCCAGGGGTTGTTCCAGTACGACGCGTAGTACAGCACGGCGGTGATGAACCAGCCGATGCTGAAAGTGACGACCGGGTACCATGGCTCGATGGCCTTGTTGCGCTCCGACATGACTCGCAGCGTGAAGAACGCCACGGCCGCCGCCAGGGCGACGGAGATCGGATTGATGTACACCATGATCTGCTCCCACTGGGCATACCACAGGCCGGTGTAGAGAATGACGAAGAAGATGATGTGGAACCACGCCTTCTGAAGGGCGCGTTCCATGCTGCCGGTGGTGGCGTGGATGTGGCGGTAGTAGACGCCGAGGATCATCGAGCCGACACCGAAGGCGCCGAAGATGAGCCACACCGGGGGGGTGATCATCAGGAACTCGAGGGGCTGGCCGAAGAGCTGCGCGTCCTGCAGGACGTGGATGATGCTGCCCGTGATGACCCACGCCGTGGCGGCCATGATCATCTGCGGGTTCATCGGGACCTTGAAGCGGTAAAGCAGTTGCGCGATACCGATGACACAGACGAACAGCAAGACGACCCAGGACAGGGTGTTGACGGCATTGTAGCCGCTCAGGGCCGCGACGCCCGTGGGGTCGGTGCAACCCCAGCGTTCGTAGCTCCAGAACCAGAACTTGCCGTCGGCCAATTGGCGGGCGTTGCCGGCGGTGCACAAGACGTGGGCCTCGGAGCCGTCGACGACGATGGGGCCCCAGTAGTACTTCCACACGACGTTGGCGTAGAACTTGGGCGACAGCAGGCTCAGGATGGCCATGATGGCCGGGATGCCGAGCAACGCGGCGGGGGTGGCCCACGACGGGATGCGTTCCAAGACCGCGTCGATGCGCTTCTCCTGTTGAATAGAGCCCTCGTCCATCTGCTTGGCGACCGACCCTTGTGGCCCATAAAGGGGTGTTGGCCGGCGACACAACGGCCTTCAACGACGCGGGTGTCGGTCGCTCGTGGAGCGGCGATTGGATGGGGTGGACGCCGCGATGACGGTGCTGGTGCTCATGTGGGGCACGGCGTTCGTCTCCATCAAGGTCCTCGGCCGCTCATTGGACCCCTTCGAGATCACCTGGTTCCGCTACGTGCCTTTCCTGGCGTTCTACGGGGTCTGGCTGGTCATCCGCCGCCGCGAACGCTTTGCCATGATCACTGGCAATGACTGGATCCGCTTCGCGGTCGCCGGATCGTTCGCCGTCATCGGCTACCACGTCCCACTCAACTGGGCCATGAGCAGCCTCACCCCCGGCACGCCCATCGGCCCGCCCACCGCAGCCATCCTGGTCGCCACCACGCCACTATGGACGCTCATCTTCGCCGTCTCCACCGGCCAGGAGAAACTGACCAAGGCCAAGTGGATGGGTAGCGTCGCCGCCTTCGCCGGCGTCGTCATGGTGGTCCTGGTGGGCACGGCCCGTGGCGGCCGCATCGACATCGAAGCCAAGGCGTTCATCGCGCTGCTGGCACCGTTGTTGTGGGCTGGCTACAGCATCGTCGCCAAACCCCTCATCTCACGCTACGGCGGCCTGTTCGTCACCGGCGTCACCATGATCATCGGTACCCTGGCGTTCGTGCCCTTTGGCATCAGCCGCGGCATCGAGCCACTCAAAGGCCTCGGGGCATTGGACTGGTTCTGGCTCATCTATCTCGCCATGCTCGGCACGCTCGCCGGGTACACGATCTGGAACCAGGCGCTCAAGCGCCGCACAGCCAGCGAGGTCACGGTGTACATCTTCGCCGTCCCGGTCGTCGCCACACTGGCCAGCGTCATCCTCGTCGGCGAGCAGATCACCGTGTGGTTCGTCGTCGGCGCGGCGCTGGTCCTTGGAGGCCTAGCGGTCATCCACCGGGCCCGCTTGGCGCCCGCCAAGGCTTAACGCCGGCGACCAGTGGCTGCGACGTGGCCTCCATCACCATTGGCGACGTGGAAAGTGCCCGCGACGTCATCCAGGGGATCGTGCGCAGGACGCCGATCAAGCGCAGCACGACGCTGAGCGACATCACTGGTGCCGATTTCTACCTGAAGCTGGAGAATTTCCAGCGCACGGGCTCCTTCAAGGTGCGCGGGGCGCTCAACAAGATCGAAGCACTCACCGCCGCCGAGCGCGCCAGGGGCGTCGTCGCGGCCTCGGCCGGGAACCACGCCCAGGGCGTCGCCTACGCCGCCACCAAGGCCGGCGTCAGCGCGGACATCTTCATGCCCGTCGATGCCACCCACGCCAAGGTCGTCGCCACCAAGAGCTACGGTGCCACGGTCCATCTGGCCGGCACCGATTACCAGTCCGCATTCGAGGCGGCTCGGGATTACTGTGACGAGCGCGGCGCGACCTTCGTGCACGCCTTCGACGACCCGCACATCATGGCCGGCCAAGGGACGCTCGGCCTCGAGGTCCTCGATGACGTGCCGGACCTCGACACCGTCATCATCCCCATCGGCGGAGGCGGCCTCATCAGCGGCATGGCCACCGCCATCCGTGCCCGCAAGCCGAACGCCCGTATCATCGGCGTGCAGGCCGAAGGCGCCAGCACCGTGGCCGAGAGCCTCAACAAGGGCCACGTCGTGGTCGCAGATGAGGTCAAGACCATGGCCGACGGCATCGCCTGCCGCCGACTCGGTGACCTCACCTTCGAGGTCATCCGCGACCTCGTCGACGAAGTCGTGACCGTCACTGAAGGCGAGATCGCCGCGGCCATCCTGTTCCTCCTCGAGCGCACCAAGGTGACCGTGGAAGGTGCCGGAGCCGTCAGCCTGGCCGCAGCCATGCACCACAAGGTCGACCTGAAAGGCCGCACGGCAGTGGCCATCATCAGCGGCGGCAACATCGACATGACGTTGATGAGCCGCATCATCCAGCACGGCATGGTCAAGGCGGGCCGCGTGGTCGTCATCCAGACCGCCATCTCCGACAAGCCCGGCGCGATCGCCCGCCTGCTCACCTTGCTGGCCAAGCACCAAGCGAACGTCATCGACATCGCCCACGATCGTTACCGGCTCGAACTCAGCCTACAAGAGACCCACGTGGAGGTGCATGTGGAGACCCGGGGCCTGGAGCACGTGGAAGAACTGCGGCTGGTTCTCGAAGCGGCCGGCTACAAAGCCACGTTCGGCGAGACCTAGAGGAGCTACGGGCGCACGGCGCTCAACAGGTCCCACACGGGGCGCAAGCGGACGTAGCGCTTCGTGGCGGCGGCGGCGATACCCCAGACCATGCCGACCAAGGCGGCGAGCATGATGAGGCCGGAGGTCAACCCGACGGTCGCCTGGAAAGCGGCCGCGTCACTGATTCTGAGCAGGAATCCAAGCAGCACCACGAGCACGTATGTCCCGATGACCAGGGTGCCGCCCTGCCACGCGTGGTACCGCGTCAGCGGGTCTTCGGGGTCGGCCCACACGGCGACGAAGCTCAGGCCAGGAACAGGAAGGTACGATAGCCACGGGACCGACACGGCCACGCCATCGCCGGACGTAGAAAAGAGGTTGCGCGACGGCGATGGGCCTCCCGAACCGCCCATTGGTGGGCACCACTCTTTCAAAGCCCACCTGCCTGGCGGACGCCATGGACAAGCAGCGACTGCAAGCAGCGGCGCAGTACCTGGTAGCCGACGGAAAGGGAATCCTGGCGGCCGATGAGAGCACCGGCACATGCACCAAGCGCTTTGACGCCCTGGGGATCAAGAGCACCGCCGACAGTCGCCGCGACTACCGTGCGCTGCTGTTCACCACGCCCGGTCTCGGCGACAGCGTAGCCGGGGTCATTCTGTACGACGAGACCATCCGCCAGAGCACCGTTGACGGCGTGCCGCTCGCCAAGGTCCTGCAGGACAACGGCATCTTCCCCGGCATCAAGGTCGACACCGGTGCCATGGACCTCGCCGGCCACCCGGGCGAGAAGATCACCGAAGGCCTTGACGGCCTGCGCGGTCGCCTCGCCGAGTACGCAACGATGGGGGCCCGCTTCGCCAAGTGGCGCGCGGTCATCACCATCGGCGACGGCATCCCCAGCAGCGCCTGCTTGATCTCCAACGCGGAAGCGCTGGCCCGCTACGCCGCCCTGTGCCAAGAGGCCGGCATCGTCCCGATCGTCGAGCCCGAGGTCCTGATGGACGGCGCCCACGACATCGACGCCTGCGAAGAGGTCACCATGGCCGCCTGGAACACCTTGTTCGACGCCCTCAAAATGCACGGCGTCTTCCTCCCCGGCATCCTGCTCAAGCCGAGCATGATCCTCAGCGGCAAGGACGCCGAGGACCGCGCCGACGCCTCCGAGGTCGCCGAGCGCACCTTCCGCGGATTGCTCGACTGCGTCCCCGCCAGCGTGCCCGGCGTCGTCTTCCTGAGCGGTGGCCAAAGCCCCGAGGAAGCCACCGAGCACCTGCGCATCATGAACACTCTGGGCGACAAGCCCTGGAAGCTCAGTTTCAGTTACGGTCGCGCCCTGCAGCAACCTGCCCTCAACGCTTGGAAGGGCGACGCAGCCAATGCGACCGCGGCCCAAGCACTGCTCAAGGAACGCTGCGATGCCAACAGCGCCGCGGCCCTCGGCAAGAAGTACGTCTCTGCATGAGCCCGCCGGGCTTCGGCGTCGCGGCTGCCCTCGTCGCCGCCCTGGCCTTGGCGCATAGCGTTCTCGGTGAGCGCTTCATCCTCCGCCCCCTTTTCCGCCTGGGTCTCCCGCCTCTGTTCGGTGACGACTCCTTCACCAAGCAGACATTGCGGTTCGCCTGGCACGCCCTCACGCTCGCGTGGTGGGGTCTCGCCGTCTTGTTGGTGCTGGTCCCCGTTGAGGCCCAACGACTGGTCGGCGCGGTCGCCATCGGCATGCTCGCTGTCACGTCGGTGATGACGCTCCTCATCAGCCGCGGCCGGCACCTTTCGTGGCTCGTCGAATGGGTGGCCATCGCGGCCGTGGCCACAGGGCTGTAACCCGACGAGAGCCGGCAACCTAGCGCCTCAATGCTGCGGAACGCTCCTGGTGCTCCTCCACCGTGATCTCGCCGCGCGCCAAGCGATGGTCCAGCACTTGCTGGGCGGCCTCCTCCGGGAAGTGATTGGCGAGGCGCAGCATGGCGTACACCAGCAGCGTCAGCAAGACCAAGGGAATACCCATCATGATGATCATGCCGAGGCCCCACCACGCCCCGCCGGCGGCCCAACCGCCGTAGTGGGGCATCCAGAAGACCGCCGAGACCACCAACAGCACCGCCAGTAGTGCCAAAGCGACACCCAGCAGCACGTTGTCCCTGCGAAGCATGCGGTATTCTCTGCGCCGGGGCGACTTGGACATGACGTCGAGCCCCCAGGTCCCGTCCGTCCTGTTGGGCCGTTCGCCTTTTGACGCGCCCCCCGGTCCACGGGCCATGACCCTTGACATGACGCCCTCGCCCATGCCCGCGCGGAGGCCAGTCGCATGAAGATCGGTATCCTGTGTGGTGGCGGCCCGGCGCCGGGCTTCAACGGCGTCATCAACAGCGTCACCTTGGCTGCCATCGCCAAGGGCTGGACCGTCATCGGTATCCCCTACGGCTACCGAGACCTCATGGCAGGCGACATCAGCCGCTGCCGGGAACTGACCGCTGCAGACGTCGCGGGCATCGAGACCCGCGGCGGAGGCATCCTGTTCACCAACCGCGCCAACCCCAAGAAGAGCCCCGAGACCATGGACAACGTGGTCAAGGCGTGTAACGAACTGGGTCTTGATGGCTTGGTGACGGTCGGCGGCGACGACACCGCCACCAGCGCGGCCGCCATCGCCGACGCCATCTCCGCCGGCGGCCATCCGTTCCGCGTCGCACACGTCCCCAAGACCATCGACAACGACCTCCCGTTGCCTGGCGAGGCGCCGACCTTCGGCTACGAGACCGCCAAGCAGCTGGGCGCCCAATTGTGCAAGAACCTGCGCGTCGATGCGGAGACCACTGGTCGCTGGTACCTGGTCACGGCCATGGGCCGTAGCGCCGGGCACCTCTCCCTCGGCATGGCCATCGGCAGCGGGGCTGACCTGGTCATCATCCGCGAGGAATTCGAGCACGTCAAGAGCATCGGACTTGCTGACATCGCGGCGCTCGTCGAGACCGCCATCGCCAAGCGCAAAGCGGCGGGTCAGGAATGGGGCCTCGTCGTGCTCGCCGAAGGCCTCCTGGAACGCCTCGCCGAAGAGGACCTGCGCCGCATCGCCAAACTGGAATTGGACGAGCATGGCAACCCGCGCATGTCCGAGATCGACCTGGGCCGCGCCGTGCGCGACGAGGTCGATGGCCGTCTCAAGGCCAAGGGCCACAAGGTCGGCTTCGTCACCAAGATCATCGGCTACGAGCTGCGCTGCGCCGACCCCGTCGCCTTCGATGTCCAATACACTCGCACCTTGGGCGCAGGCGCCGTCAAGTTCCTCGCCGAAGGCGAGGGCAACGGGCTCATCTGCCTCGACGCGGGCAAGCTGCGTCCGCTGCGTTTCGACGATCTACGCGACCCCAAGTCGGGCCGCATCCCGGTCCGTCGCGTCGACCTCAATGGCGACGTGTGGCAGGCTGCCGTGGTCCTTCAGGCCCGCTGAGCCACTGCGCCGTCAGCGCTGCGGTCCATAGGATCATCGTGATGATGGTGGCGCGTTCGGTGGCGCCGCGCAGCACGTCCGTCAATGCACTCAGGAGCAAGAACACTGCAAAGATCGCCATGGCCAGCGCGACCGCGGCGATGGGTCCGGAGCCTGGCCGGGGTGCCTTGACGTGGGAGGCGATGGAGAACAGTCCAGCGAAGCCGAGACTCAGAAAGGCGATCCATCCGAGCATGTTGTGGATCATGGCCTCGGTCGTCGTCATGGCGCAGTGCGGGTCGCAGCGGAACGCCATGCTGATGCCGATGAACACGAAGAACGCGGCGAACAAGCCGATCACCGCGCGGCCGAACGGCGCAGGCTGCCAAGTCGGCCACAACCGCACGACAAGCACAAGATGCAAGGCGGCCGCCGAGGCACCCATCACTTGGAATGTCAGAGCGTAAGGTGCCCCTGCTGCCCCCGTGGCGCTCACGTAATCATGGACCAGGCTCAGACCCGGCGTCGCGGGGGGCAACGCGAAACCAATGATCCATTCCATGACGATGGCGAGTCCGCCTGCGATGAGCGCGACGGAGGCCGGGATGCGGCTGGCCACGCCTGACATGGTCATGGCCTTTTCATCCAGTGGCTCGGCCGAAACCATGCCCACGGCACCGCCATGGCGACGATGAAGATGGCGACGCCGATCGCCAGCACGATGGCCCACGTGGACCGCCACCAGGGTCCCGCCTCTGCGGGCTCGCTGACCTGGCCGACCTCGGGGCCACCGGGCGGCCCTTGGTATGGCAACGCATTGGCCGTGAAGTCTTGGGCGATGATGTCGCGGGTCGTGCCATTGGGGATCGAGACGTGGCTGCTGCCACCGACGGCGAAGCGGCCCTCATACGCGACTTCGAAGCGCGAGGTGACATTGCGGCCCGTGGCGCCAGCTCCGCGCAGGACGCCGTCGCCCTGGGTCACATTGCATGCCAGGTCGAAGAAGCCCTCGTGGTACGTGCAGATGGCCGTGAGGCTGTCACCGCCACTGGACACGTGGTCGTAGAGGTTGTCGTCGGGATCGATGCCGAAGGCGACGATGAAGAGGTATGTGTATTCCCTGTCAGGGTCTTGCTGCTGGGCCTGAGAACCGATCATCAGATCCCCCCAGGTCTCCAACTGCAACGACAAGACGCCGTCGACGAGGGCCCCTGTGACATTGCGCAGGTCGATGGCCGGGGCCGACACAGGCTCCCCGCCGACGCGCGCCGACGTATCGCCTGCGGGGTCCGTGACTGCGCCGACAAGTGGCGCGAGTAGGATCAGGAGAAGGCAGTTTGCAAGTCGCGCCATTGGTCCTCCACGTCCTCGATGCCGACGCTGATGCGGATCAGACCATCGGTCAGGCCGGTGCGTTCACGCATCTCCTTGGGGACGCTGGCGTGGGTCATGAGTGCCGGGATCTGGATGAGTGACTCCACGGCACCCAAGGATTCGGCCAGCTGGAAGATGCGCGTCTGCTTGACGAGGCGCGTCGCCGCAGCGCCGTCGGGCAGGCGGAAACTCAGCATGCCGCCGCCACCGCGGGCTTGGCTGGCGTGCACGTCATGGCCTGGGTGGGTGTCCAGGCCGGGGTAGAACACGTTCTCGGCACCGAGCTGGTCGCGCAGCCGTTCGGCGAGGATCTGGGCGTTGTGGCAGTGGCGTTCGATGCGCAATTGCAGCGTCCGCATGCCGCGCAGCAGCATGTAGGCGTCGAACGGCCCCAAGACGGCGCCGACGGCCATCTGGACGAAGCCAAGGCGCTCGGCCAGGTCGGCGTCGTCGACGACCAGCAGTCCGGCCAGTACGTCGCTGTGGCCGCCGATGTACTTCGTCGCCGAGTGGAATGCGATGTCCGCGCCCAGGGCGAGCGGGTTCTGCAATGCCGGGCTCATGAACGTCGAGTCGACGATGAGCAACGCGTCGCCGGCGTGGGCGATCGTCGCGATGGCCCGGATGTCCGACACCCGCAGGAGTGGATTGGTCGGGGTCTCCATGATGACCAACTTGGTGTTGGCCTGCACGGCGGCTTCCACGTTGGAGGCCTCGCGTGTGTCGACGAAACTGACCTCGATGCCTTGCCGCGTGGCGACCTGGCGCAACAAGCGGATGCTCCCGCCATAGGCGTCCTCGGCGCAGATGACGTGGTCGCCGGCATCGAGCAGGCGCAGGCATGCGTCCATGGCGGCCAGGCCACTGGAGAAGGCGAAGCCGTGGCTGCCACCTTCGAGTTGCGCGATGGCGGATTCCAGGGCTTCACGGGTGGGGTTGCCGCCGCGCGAGTAATCGAACGTCAGGGGGTGGGCGGGCTCGGGTTGCACGAAGGTGGTGCTGAGCTGGATGGCGGGGTTCACCGCGCCGTGCGTGGCGTCGGGGGTGGCGCCCGCATGGACACACTTGGTCGCCATGGCGACGCCCTTGGGCAGGTCAGCCATCAGTTCCCCTCCAGGTAGTCGGCGACCTTGCCAAGATCATGGCTGCGCAGCCACTCGCTGTTGAACTTGCTGAGGTATCGCTCGCCGGCATCTGGCAGGAGCGTGACCACCAACGTGTCGTCGCCCAGACCGGCCGCGACCTGCAGGGCCACGTGGACGGCGGCACCGGCGCTGCTGCCACTGAACAGGCTCTCTTCGCGGGCCATGCGCGCTTGCATCATGAAGGCGTCTTCGTCGCTGCACGGGATGACGTCATCGATGACGTCCCACCACACGGTCTCAGG
>JBFJNL010000068.1:0-10783 GCA_041618195.1 Thermoplasmatota archaeon
ACACGACCAAGGATGGCTTCATTTCGCCGGGGTTTGCGGGCGAAAAGCTTTGAAGTCGCAGATCACGCCTTGTGCATGCGCCCTTGGCTGACCCTCTTGCTTGTTGTATCGATGACCCTTGCCGGCTGTGCCGGCGGCGCCAAAGACCCGGCCACCCCCACAGACGCGACCGCCCCCACTCCGGGTTCCACCACACCTGGCACGCCGGACCCCCTGGGCCTCATCCCCGTCCTTGGAGTGGACATCGACAACGGCACGGCCCCCGTGCACGTCAACTTCACACTCGGGGCGCTCAACACCACCGGCCCCGCGAACTGGACGCTTGCAAGCGAACTCGCGGGCGTGCCGACACAGCTCGCCACGGGTGCAACGCTGCCCGCCACGGCATCCCACGTCTTCACAGACGCGGGCCAACACAACATCACATTCACCGTGAGCCGCAACGGCACCTCGAAGGTGGCCGATTCCATCATCACCGTATTGGCCGCCGGCCCCGGATTGCCAAGCGACCTTGTGGCCAAGACCGTCTTCGAGGGCTCGTTTGCTGAGGACGAGATCGACGCCGTCCACAGCCACCCCTTCGAAGTCCTGCCAGGCGCCCTCGCCATCACCATCATGGGCGATTGGAACGGCGGCATCCCAGCGTCCGACAACTGGGGCTACCCCAACGACTTGGACCTCTTCCTCAAGAATCCCTCCGGCGGACAAGCAGCCGCATCCGAGATGCTCGGATTCGAGTTCATGCACCACGAAGGAGAGCTCGCCGCCGGCACCTGGACGCTGGATGTCCTCGCCTACGACTTGGCCTCCCAAGCAGACTACGCGTTCAACGTCCTGGTCTGGTACACGCAGCCGACCCGCGAGACCGCCACGGGCTCGACGCTCGGCGACGCCGATGTCCCCGGCGATGATCCATACCAGCACACGTTCGAGGTCCCAGCCGACGCCCAGGCGGTGGTGACCTACCTGACGTGGACCTCGGCCGCCTCGTCGACGCCCTGCAATTCCGCCACAACGCGCACCAACGACCTGGACCTCAGCGTCACCTTCGGCGGCGCCGAGGTGTTTGGCAGCGGATACTTCCACAGCTGTGAATTCGGCTTCGTAGAGTCCGGCCCCGACGGCAAAGCCCTCGCTAAGGGCGGCACGTGGACCGTCGACGTCGTCGCTTTCCTGTCGCCTTCAGCCGATTACAAGGTCGAATTCCTGTACGCCTGATCGAGCCACATCGCCGCGGTGCATCCAAGAACCATGGCCGGCTCGCCCGCTCCATGAGCTGGTCCGGACCCCTACGCGACATCGGCGGCGGGATGCATGAGATCTCAGCCGATTACAAGGGCCAAGACGGCAAGCTCAACATGCGTGTCCCCGGCCGCATCGTCGCCACCGGCGAACTGCTGGAGCACATCAATGACGACCTGGCGCCCGAGCAAGTGGCCAACGTCGCGAGCCTCCCCGGCATCGCCGGTTACAGCCTCGCCATGCCCGACATCCACTGGGGCTACGGCTTCCCGATCGGCGGCGTGGCGGCGTTCGACCCCGATCACGGAGGCGTCGTCAGTCCTGGCGGCGTCGGCTTCGACATCAACTGCGGCGTGCGCCTGCTGCGCACCGACCTGCACGTCGACGACGTGCGCCCGCAGCTCGGTGACCTGATGGACGCCCTGTACGCCGCCGTGCCGGCCGGCATGGGCAGCCGCGGCAAAGGCGCCTCCAGCACCGCCGTCCAAGACGCCATGACCGAAGGCGCCAGCTTCGCCGTCGAGCAAGGCTACGCCACCAAAGAGGACGCAGCCCGCATGGAAGAGGGCGGCCGCATCCCCGGCGCCGACCCCTCCGTCATCTCCGACCGCGCCCTGTTGCGTGGCCAACGCAGCCTCGGCAGCCTGGGCAGCGGCAACCATTTCCTCGAGGTCCAGTACGTCGATGAGACATACGACGACGCGGCCTGCAAGGCGTACGGCGTCCAGCCAGGCCAGGTCTTTGTCATGCTCCACACCGGCAGCCGGGGCCTGGGGCACCAGGTCTGCCAAGAACACGTCGAGGCGCTGCAAGGAGCGCCCAAGCGCTACGGCATCGACCTCATCGATCGGCAACTCGCCTGCGCCCCGTTGGACAGCCGCGAGGCCGAGAACTACATGGGTGCCATGGCGGCAGCGGCCAATTTCGCCTTCGTCAACCGCAGCATCCTGACCCACCGCACCCGCGAGGTCCTGGGTGCGTTCGGGGCCCGCGCCGACGTCGTGTACGACGTCTGCCACAACATCGCCAAGTGGGAAGAGCACCGTATCCCGGCGGGCGAGGAAGAAGGCCAGCGCAAGCGTCTGTGCGTCCACCGCAAGGGTGCCACGCGTAGCTACGGCCCCGGCCACGCCGACCTGCCATCCGAATACCAAGATGTGGGGCAGCCGGTCATCGTCCCCGGCGACATGGGCCGCATGAGTTTCCTGCTGGCAGGAGACCAGGGCGCCATGGACAAGAGCTTCGGCAGCAGTTGCCACGGCGCCGGTCGCCGACTGTCACGCAGCGCCGCCAAGAAGCAGTTCGAGGGGCAAGCCCTCATCGACCTGCTCGCCACCCAGGGCATCATCGTCAAGGCCACCAGCAACCAGGTCGCCGCGGAAGAGGCCCCGGAGGCCTACAAGGACGTCAGCCAAGTCGTCGAATCCGTTGCCGCTGCAGGCCTGGCCCGCAAAGCCGCCCGACTTCGCCCCATGGGCGTCGTGAAGGGCTAGCTGCAGGCCTGGCCCGCAAAGCCGCCCGGCTTCGCCCCATGGGCGTCGTCCAAGGCTGACCGCGCCGCTTCAGTCCGACGGGCCAATGGGGTCACCGGCCCCCGGCATGTTTCAGGCCCTTGCCACAACGGGTAAGGGCAAATGCAGGGCGTTCAACATCTACTGAACATGATGAGCAAGACGTGGCCCGTGGGTCTCCTGGTCGCCCTCTTGGTGGCCGCCGGGACCGGCGCCGCCCAGGCTGCCCCCACGACGCCCGGCATCTACAATCCGTCCGAGAGCACGCCGTCCACGCTGTGGTTCCACATCAACGGCTTCCAGGACTTCCCGATCAACACCCAGAAGCCTGACGACCGCTATGCAGACACGGTCGATGTCGGCCTGACCACCTCGAGTGGCTGCGTCGCGGACCCGACAGGATCGACGGGCTTCACGGACCGCAGTTACCACACGTGGTACGGCTACAGCAGCCCATCGTACGTCCAATACGATGTGGATGAGAACGGCAAGCCCCGCATCCACCAGGAGCGCGGCCTGAGCTACGACATCAAGTTCGACCAGAGCGTCGACCCGGTGTTCAAGTGGTACCTGGAAGGCAAGAGCCCGATTCCGGGCGCCGACCAGTTCCACCCCCCCATCCCCGACGTCGTGGTCCGGGCGACCGTGCGCCAGGGCGATGACGTCAGCGTCGGCAACGCGGCGTTCAACCAAGGCGACATCGTGGCGCAGGGCGAATCCCAGATGGCGACGCTGGCCGGCGCATCGACCCAAGGCAATGACAACGTCATCGCCCACCAGGTCGGCAACGCATGGATCTACGAATTCACCATCCCGCTCGAGTTCCAGAAGAACGAGATCGACAAGAGGGAATCCTACAACATCCGCGTCGATGCCTTCGTGCAGAACCCCGTGTGCGGCGACCCTCAGGCGTCCGGTGGCGGCGACTACATCTTCCCGAACTTCGCCCTGGTGCACACCAGCAGCGACTTCCGCCCCCACATGACCTGGAACATCGTCAACCCGGTGCTCATCGAAGCGCTGCACCCGCAGTTCGTCGGCGACGACCTTGTCATCCACAGCGCCAGCAACAGCCCCTACGGCAGTTACGACGTGCTGGGAGACCTGGTGTCGGAGCAGGCCATGGTGTTGGAGATCACGGGACCCAGCGCGGCCATGAGCCTCGACCAAGTCGCCCTGGTGGACCACAGTCTTGGACACGGTCCGGAGGAGCACTTCAAGGCGGTGGCGTCGACCTGGCTTTGGGACTACAAATCAGACCAGGCCCAGGACGGCGTCTACACAGTGACACTGCGGGTCCAGAACGACCAACAGACGGCCGAGGCCATCGCCATCGCGACCTTCGAGATCGGTGATGGCAAGGCCAAGATCTGTGGCCGCAACCTCGGTGAGACGCAGGACACCTGCGTCGAGCCGAAGGACCAGACCGGTGCTGGCGAGGAAGCCCCCGGCGTCGGTTTCGCGGCGCTCGTGGGCCTCATCGCCGTGGCCGCCTTGATGGCACGCCGCCGCACCTGATCACCACCATCCCCTTTTTCTCCCCCCGCACCCCCTGCCGGTCTGATGCGCGCGTTGTGGGTCTTGCTGCTATTGCTGCCGACCGCAATGGCCGCCATCGACAACCCGGACGGCGACCATGAGGCGGTCCTGTATCTGCACCTGGACGGCCTGCAGGCCATCCAGATGCACCCGTTGCCGCCGCCGGCCAACTTCAGCCACGAACAGCGCCCGGGCGGCGTGGTCCCGAGTTTGTGTGTGCCCACGCCGGCGCAGGGTTTCTCGAGCCAACAGCTCCACACATGGTACGGTATCGTCTCGCCGACCATCGTCGAATACCGCGAAGGCGGCGGCCCGCACCCGATGACCGAACGCGGCATCCGCGACGACCTTCGGCTCAGCGACCGACCGATGGTGCTTGATTGGTACATGCGTGCAGCGACGGCGGGCACCCACTCCACCGCAGCCCCACAGGTCGTCGTCCAAGCCACCATGCGCGAAGGCGACGACGTGTCCGTGGACGACGAGGCCCTCAACAGTGGGCGCATCATCGCCGAGGCCCGCAGCGACGCCGCCGTACTGAGCCCCGCCCTCGCCGGCCACCCGCAGACGACGTACGAGCCCGAGACTGGGTTGTACCACGTGCGCCTAGAACTGCCACCCCGGGGCGCCTTGAGCGTGCCCCAGCGCGAGTCGTTCAATCTCCGCGTCGATGTCTTCGTCGACAACCCGGCCTGCCGCAGCCGCGACCAGTACGCGATGCCAGACCTCGTCACCATCGTGTCGGACCCAGGCCACCGCCCGACGCTGACCCTGGGCGTGCGCAACCCGGTCCGCATCGAACGCATCGCGGCCGTCGTCGGCGACGACGAGGTTCTGATCGCCGCCAAGGTGCGTGCGGCGTTCGGTGCCGGCGATGCCATCCTTGCACATGGTGCATTGGTGATCGATGGGCCGACCGCGGCCTCCGACCTCAACGCCACATGGGGCCGGGCCACGGTCGTGGACGGCCGCGCATTCCCAGAACGGGCCGATGACGGCTACCAGGCACGCCTCCAATGGGGTTACGAGGCAGATGCCGCCAGCGGAGGCGTCTACCACGCCACGCTGACGGTCGCCACCGAATCAGGCGCGGTCGCGACGGCCATGGTGCCGTTCGGTCTCGGTGCATCCCAGCAGAGTTGCACCGTCCTCCTGACCGGCGAGCCGTCATGCTCCATCGCTGCGACCGGCACCGACAAACGCACCCCCGCGCCGCTCACGGCGCTGTTGCCGGCCCTGCTCGTGGGGGCGGCACTGCTCCGGCGACCCTGACAGTTTGGCCAAACGACCGCAGGGTTCTTATCCCGGCAAAGAAAGTGGGCTGCATGGGTCGAGCCCTTATTGCCCTCGCGGCACTCCTGGTGATTGCTCCGGCAGCCTTCGCGCAAACTGCGCCTACTGCCCCCGGAATCTACAATCCCACCGACAGCACTCAGTCGTCGATGTACTTCCACATCAACGGCTTCCAAGACTTCCCCATCAACACCCAAAAACCCGACGACCGCTACGGTGCGGACGTCGAGATCGGGCTCGCGACGCACAGTGGTTGTGTGTCCACCGGCCCCGACACCCAACACTTCACCGACCGTAGCTACCACACCTGGTACGGCTACAGCAGCCCATCGTACGTCCAATACGACGTCGATGAGAACGGCCAGCCCCGCATCCACCAGGAGCGCGGCCTGAGCTACGACATCAAGTTCGACCAGAGCGTCCAGCCGACCTTCAGCTGGTTCCTCATGGGCAAGAGCCCCGGCAAGGTCGACGGCACCGACGCCGTCCACCCCCCGATGCCCAACGTCATCGTCCGCGCCACCGTGCGCGAGGGTGACGACGTCAGCGTCGGCAACGCCGCATTCAACCAGGGCAACCCGGTCGCCGTCGGCCAGACCGCCCCGGTGACCCTGGCTGGTTCCATGACCCAGGGCAACGAGAACGTCATCGCCCACCAGGTCGGCAACACGTGGATCTACGAATTCACCTTCCCGCTCGAGTTCCAGAAGGACAAGATCGACAAGAAGGAATCCTACAACATCCGCGTGGACGCCTTCATGGACGTCCCTGCCTGCTCCGGCCCCGAGTCGGCCGCTGGCGGCGACTACGCCATGGCCAACTTCGCCCTGGTCCACACCAGCCGCGACTTCCGCCCGATGCTCAAGTGGAACATCCTCAACCCTGTGCTCATCGAAGCCCTGCACCCGCAGTTCGTCGGCGACGACCTTGTCATCCACACCGCCAGCAACAGCCCGTACGGCAGCTACGATGTCCTTGGAGACCTCAAGTCGGAGCAGGCCATGGTCCTCGAGATCACTGGCCCGTCCACGCCCATGAGCCTCGACCAGGTCGCCCTCGTCGACCACAGTCTTGGACACGGCCCTGAGGAGCACTTCAAGGCCGTCGCGGCCACGTGGCTCTGGGACTACCAGGCGGACAACGCGGTCGACGGCAAGTACACGGTGACCCTGCGGGTCCAGAACGACCAACAGACCGCCGAAGCCATCGCCATCGCGACCTTCGAGATCGGCAACGGCAAGGCCAAGATCTGCGGCCGCAACCTGGGCGAGACAAAGGACACCTGCATCGAACCGGAGAACGCCAACAGCGCCGGTGAAGAAGCACCGGGTGTCGGCTTCACGGCCCTCGTCGGTCTCCTGGGTGCAGCTGCCTTCGTCGCCCGCCGCCGCTTCTAAGCGGTCCGCTCGACCCACCTTTTCCCCTTCCCCCTCTTCTCTGCGTGTTTTGTCCTTCCGCCTCCCCGATCGGGTCGAGGCCCGCTGAACCAATGCTCGCAACACGCCCGCGATGGGCGCTTTGTGCAACTATTGGGTTTGACAACCAATAGTGTTTAACTTCGCCTCGGCGGCTCACGTCCATGGGCCGAATCCTCTTCGTAGCATTGCTCTTGATCGCCGGCAGCGCCAGTGCCGCCACCGCGGCGCCGACCGAGCCGGGCATCTACAACCCGACCGTCTCCACCCCGACCTCGATGTACTTCCACATCAACGGAGTGCAGCAGTTCCCCATCAACACCCAGCAACCCGACGACCGGTACGCGGACGCGCCGGGCCGCGGCGTGGTCAGCCACACCGGCTGCGTCGAGGATCCGACCGACGCCCAAGAGTTCACGGCGGCCAGCTACCATACCTGGTACGGCTACAGTTCCCCGTCGCTCGTCGAATACGACGTAGATGACAACGGCAAGCCACGCATCCATTACGAGCGCGGCCTGAGCTACGACATCGAGCTGGACGCCGACAAGCCGGCGGTGTTCACCTGGTTCCTCGAAGGCAAGTCGCCGATCCCGTACGAGGGCGAGGTCGAACCCGACCAGTTCCCCATGGCCATCCCGCAAGTCGTGGTCCGCGCCACCATCCGTGAAGGCGATGACATCAGTGTCGGAGACACGGCGTTCAACCAAGGCAAGCTCATCGCCATCGGCGAGTCGGTGCCCACCGATCTGTTGGGCGCGGCGACCTCGGACAACGAACACGTCACCCGGCACGACGTCGACGGCCGTTCGGTCTACCAGTTCACATTCCCCCTGACCTACGAAGCCGATACCATCACCCGCGAAGAGGGCTACAATGTCCGTGTTGATGCGTTCATGGAGAACCCGTACTGCCGCGACCCGGCCGCCGAGAACAGCATGATGCTGGACTTCGCCCGCATCCACACGAGCAGTAACTACCGCCCGCAGCTGCAGTGGAACATCATGAACCCGCTGTACATCGAGATGATGCACCCGCAATTCGTCGGCGACGACCTGGTCGTCCACACCCAGATCAACAGCCCATGGGGCAGCTACGACGTGCAGGGCGACCTGGCCCGCGAGCAGCCGCTTGGTTTTGATATCAAAGGCCCCAGTCCAGTCATGACCCTCGACCGCATCTTGGTCGACCACAGCCTGGGCCACGGCCCGGCATACCATTTCCTGCCGGTGCAGGCGACGTGGTTGTGGGACTACCAGGCCGACCAAGCCAAGGACGGCATCTACACCGTGACCTTGTACGCCCAAAATGACCAGCAGACCGCCGAAGCATATGCGGTCTCGACGTTCCAGATCGGCAACGGCAAGGTGTGCTACCCAGGCGAGGACGGCTTGGAGACGTGCTCGGCGACACCCACCAAGGTCGACAACGTCGAATCGCCGGGCGTGCCGTTCATCGCCATCGTCGTCGCGCTGGCTGGCATCGCCCTGGCCCGCCGCGTTTCGTGATGGTGTCCAGTAGTGTTTAATGGCGAGACGGCAGGTCGAGCATGATGCGGTCTTGGGTCGTCTTTGCCGTGCTACTCCTGCCCGTCGCCTCGGCAGCACCAGTCGAGCTCTATGCGCACACCAGTTCGTTCCAGCTTTTCCCGCTCACGACGCAGGAACCGAGCGAGCGTTTCGCCACGCAACCGGGCCTGCCGTTGATTACGCAGAGTGGTTGCGTCTCGGACCCGACCGGGTCCACGGGCTTCACGGACCGCAGCTACCACACGTGGTACGGCTACTCGACGGCGGGGCCCGTCGAATACGACGTCGATGAGAACGGCCATCCGCGCATCCACCCAGTGCGTGGCATCCCCGCCGACATCCACCTCAACGGCGACGCCATGACGCTGCACTGGTACCTGTCCATGGCCAGCGAGACCCAAGGCGGCATCCCCGTCGCCGCCGACATCATCGTGCGCGGCACCCTGCGCGAGGGTGACGATGTCAGCGTCGGCAACGCGGCCTTCAACACCGGCAAGATCATCGCCGTCGGCGAAAGCGAACCCGTCACGCTCAGCCCCCTCGCCGACCACCCACAGATCAGCCACCACATGGCCAACGGCCAACACGTCTACGGCTTCCACGTCGAGATGCCCATCCTGGTCAGCACCATCAACGCCACCGAGTCGTTCAACCTGCGCGTCGACGCATTCATGGACAACCCCGTGTGCAACGACCCCGGCGCCGAGGGCGGCGACTACCTCAACCCATACAACTTGCGCATCCACCAGAGCCCGGGATTGTGGAACCGCGTCTCCATGGATGTCGAGGCTCCCCTGAACTTCGAGCAATTCCACGCCCAGACCATCGGCCGCGACATCGCCATCCACCTGAGCGCCCAATCGGTGTTCGGCGGCTACGACGTCCACCCCGGCCCGTGGATCGTCTTCGACGGCGAGAGCCCGCTCCAGCGGGTCGACGAAGCGTTCGTCGTCCCCCACGGCGGCCACCTGTGGCCCCGCAGTGAGACCTACGTCTGGGACTGGCACAACACCACAGCAGGTGTCTACCCGTTCAGCCTGCGCATCGAGAACCTGCAGCAGACCGCCAACCAGACCCTGCGCGGCGAACTACGCCTCGACGCGGATGGCCCGCTCATCTGTCTCGATGGCGCTTGCTTGGTCGAAAGCGGCAACCCCGACAGCTCCATCCCCGGCGTGCCGGCCATGACCGCGTTGCTGGCGTTGGCGGCCATCGCCACCGCCCGGAGGCGCTGAATGCGTTCCATCGCCCTCGCCGTTGCATGCCTGGCTCTGCTGGCCCCCATCGCGTCCGCCGCCCCGGTTGATCTGTACATCCACGTCAACGGCTTCCAGGATGCCCCCATGACGACCGCGCCCCCCGGCGACGAGTACAGTGAGACGGTGCAGAGGGGTATCGCCACCCACAGTGGCTGCGTCGCCGACCCCTCCGGCGCCCAGCATTTCACCAACCAGGCCCACCACACCTGGTACGCCTACCATAGCCCGACCCAGGTCCTCTACAGCGATGCCGACGAGAAACCCCGCATCCACCAGATGCGCGGCGTACTCAGCAACCTGACCTTCGACGACGTCCAACCGGTGCTGCAGTGGTACCTCGCCCCGGAGGCCATCGGCCAGGCGCCGTACCCGGACACCGTCGTCATCCCCCGCGTCACCATCGAGGCGACGCTGCGCGTCGGCGACCAGATCTCCGTTGGCCACCAGGCGTTCAACTCGGGTGAGCTCATCGCCCACGGCCGCAGTGCACCCATTGACCTCTACCCCGGCGCCAGCGGCCCCGGCCTGACGACCCACTCGGTCGAAGGCAAAACGGTGTACGGGTTCCGTGTCCCCATGGACATCACCCGCACCACGATTCCAGCCAACGAAGGCTTCAATCTCCGCATCGACGCCTACGTCGACCAGCCCTTGTGCCAGGAAGGCACCGTGATGCCCGACTGGCTCAAGGTCCACACCAGCCCCGATCTGCGGCCCAAGCTGGCCGTGGAGGTCAAGAATCCCCTGCAGATTTCGGCGGTACACCCGTCGCAGAGCGGCGACGACCTGTTGCTGCACATCGAGGCCGCCAGCGCCCTCGGCGGCGCGGACACCGTCGTGAGCCTGACCTCCCGGCTGGCCTTCGAGCAACTCGCCCAGTCGACACACGGCGCGCACTACTGCCATGGTTGCCCCGAACCCCCGGCGCCATGGATTTTCCGGCTGGCCAACGCCACCAGCGCGGACGGCACATACCCCATCGAGATCACCGTGCA
>JBFJNL010000069.1:0-10706 GCA_041618195.1 Thermoplasmatota archaeon
CAGCACGGCGCCGATGCCCATGCCCCGATACTCCTGCGGCACGTACATGCGCCGCATGTCGGCGGTCTCCGCATCGAAGCGCTGTAGGCCTACGGTGCCGACGATCTCTTGACCGATGCGGGCGACCAGCAACGCCCCGTCGGGTGCCTCGTAGCCAGCGGGCAACGCGCGCGCCTCGGTGGCCAGATCTTGGGCACCTAGGTCTTCGCGGTGCTCGTCCCAGTACTGGGCCCACAACTGGCCGACGGCATCGAAATCCTGGGCTTCCTCGACGTAGATCTGGGCAGGCATCCCTTGGTCATCGGACCGCGGCGGATATTAGTGTCTCCCCCAAGGGCACGCTACACGACGGCAATCGTCCTGCTTGGCCCCCGTCAAATGCCGTCACAGGGCGAGGCGCAGGTACACTACGTCACGGCACGGGGCCTCGTAGTCGGGCTCAAAGGGCTCGAAGCCCATGCTCTGGTACAACGCGGTGGCCGCCACCATGGGCTCACTGGTGTCCAGCACCATGGCTTTGTGGCCGTCGTGGCGGGCTTTGCCGATGATGCCGTATGCCAAGGCCCGGCCGAGGCCTTTGCCGCGTTGGTCGGCATGGACGAACATGCGGCGCATGCGTGCCCGGCCGGCGCCCCAGGGTTGGTACGCGACGCAACCGACGAGCGTACCATCGTCATCGGCCACGAGCAGAGCGCCGTCGGCGTAGCGGCTGCGTGCCACCTTGCCCTCGCCCACGACGTCTTGGTCGCCTAGTCCGTAGGCATGCTCGGATGCGTACGCAGCGAACAGGGCAGCGATGGCCTCGTCATCGGCGGGGGTGGCCGGCCGGATTTGCATGCACGTCCATCGAGGCGGCCATTGAAACCTTGCCTCGAAGCCCCCCGGGCGCCCAATCAATTATTATGGCGTGCTGCCGGTCGAAGCACATGCGTGCGTGGATTCTTGCCACTCTGTTGTTGACCTCGGTCCTGGCGGGTTGCGCCGGCACGCCGACCTCTGGTGTGGCCGATGAAACCGTCGCCGACAGCGAGACCACCAACCCGGACGGCAGCGCTGTCGAACCGGGCAACAAGACCCAGGCGCCAGCTGTCAACTTCACCAACACGGCGCCCGAGGCGATGCTCAACGCCACCATTGATGGACTGGCCGCGATCTTCAACATCACGGTCACGGACCTTGACAATGACACCGTCACATGGATCTTCGATGCCACCGGAAACGGCGCGGAAGACCACAACGGCACCGGCTCCGCCATCGTCAACATCACCTATGCAGCAGCCGGCGTGTACAACGCCACGCTGACCGTCACGGACGGCACCAACGAAACCATCGCCAACATGACGGTCGTCATCGAAGCGGCCGTCTCGTACCTGCCCGGACAACACGCGGAAGGTAGCTTCACCGCGGGCGGAGCCACGCTCATCGGTTGCTTCGGCGACATCTTCGGCATCGGTTACCCAGCGAGCCTCGAGGGCGTGTTCTATCGCAGTTTTGCCATCGAGCCACACACCATCGGCTACGACTACACGGCGTCCGTCTCCGCCGACTTGGCGGACAGCCCCGGCTTCGCGTTCCTCGACGCGGGCCGGAGCGTCCTGACGAGCGGCTTCATGAGCACGCACGCGACCGGCGAGGTCCCGGCCGGAGCCGCCTACGGCGTCTGGTGGGCTTGCCTGGCGACCCCATCGGACGGCGTCTTCGATTCCTTCCCGCCGGCCTGACCGGCGGCTTGAAGGACCCGTCGCCGCTCGCAGTCGCGTGGCCTTCGACGTCCATGACAATGTGTTCCTGCTGCCCGGCCCCGTGAAGATGCACCACCGGGTGCGTCAGGCCATGTCGGCACCAGCCATGGCCCACCGCAGCCCCGAGTTCTCGGCCATCAACGCACGGCTGTTTGACGGCCTACGCAAGATCATGGACACCCAGCACGTGGCCGTTCTGGCGGGCAGTGGCACGGCGGGCATGGACGCCGCCATCAGCAATCTTGTGCACTGGGGCGACAACGCGGTCGGCCTCGAGAACGGCAAGTTCGGCGAACGCATGGGCCAGTTGGTGCAGCGCTACGCCGGTGACAACGGCATCGTGTTGGCAGCGCCATGGGGCCAGGGATTCGACTTGGCTGCGGTGGAGAACGCGCTCGAAGCAGGTGCCGGCGCCGTGGCGTTCACCCTCAACGAGACCAGTACGGCCGTCATGAACCAAGGTCACGAGATCGCCAAGTTGTGCCGCAAGCACGACGCCATCAGCATCGCCGACACCATCACCGCGACCGGCAGCGTGCCCGTGCCGATGGACGACTGGGGCCTGGATGTCAGCATCGTCGGCAGCCAGAAGTGCATCGGCGGCCCGAGCGGCCTGTGCTTCGTCGGCGTCTCTGAACGTGCCTACGAACGCCTCGATTCACCCAGCCTGTACCTCGATCTCAAGAAGCATATCGACCGCGCGGAGAAGGACAACCAGACGCCGTTCACTGCAGCAGTTCCGCTGCATCTGGCCAGCGTCGAGGCCCTCGACATCATGTTCGAAGAAGGCCTGGACGCTCGCTACGACCGCACCCGCCGCCTTGCCCAAGCGTGCCAAGCGGCGGCCGAGGCGGCCGGCCTCGACCTGGCGGCGGCCCCAGGCGTGCGCAGTGACACGGTCACTTCGATCCGTTACCCAGAAGGCATCAACGACGCCGAGTTCCGCGCGCTTCTGAAGGACCGCTTCGGCGTCGTGGTCGCAGGCGCGCAGGCGCAATGGAAGGGCAAGGTGTTCCGTATCGGCCACATGGCGTCGACCTCGTGGACGGAGCTTGCTGGTGGCTGGGCCGCCATCGAGGCCGCCATGGGCCAACTCGGACATGCACTGCCCAAGGGCGCTGCCGTGGGCGCGATGGCTGAATTCGCCTGATTTCAAACCCTTCACCGGAACGGATAAGGCCCATGAGACGGCAACCCGCCGGTGGCCCGCGATCCAACTGATCTTGGCAGCTTCACGCCCAGCCGACCCCCGGGCGGAGTGATCCCCCAAGGCATCGTCGACGGGCCCGTTGGCGACGATGGGGTCGTCCCTGCACCGCGCTGGCGAGCCTGGCGCCCCGGCTACGGCGTCGCGTTGGCTTTGCTTCTCGTCGCCGGCGATGCCATGTTGTATCCGGGCGAGCGGGGATTGACCGTCGGGGGCAAGATCCTGCTCTGCATCGGCACCTCCCTCGTCGTGGCGACCTTCATGATGGCCCGTCTCGATGTGGGGGACGGTCGGGTGACGCTCAGCGTGGCGGCGGTCGTCGGCATCCTGTTCGCGGCGTTCAGCGGCGATTGGTTCGGCGGCGCCACCGAGCCTCCGGTTTGGCGTGACTTCGTGGTGCCGATCGTCGATGTCGCGGTGCTGGCAGGTGCCTTGGCCCTGTGGTATATCGGACAAAGATCCGAGGCGACCGTGCTCCTGGTCACCGGTGTCATGGCATCGAGTATGATCTTCTACGGCCAGCAAGACCCGCCAGCATGGGCCTTGCTGGTGGGCGTCGCATCGACGTGGGTGTTCCTCGCCCCAGCCGTGGGCGCTTGGCCCCGCACCATCGGCATCGCAGCGCACGCCCTTGCAGTGCTCGGGCTCGCCCAGGCGATCCCTGCCTGGTTCACCTGGACGCCATACCCATTTCTGACCCTGTTCCCCGCCTATCTGCTCCTCGTCTACGTACGCGAACGCCACATCGCCCGCCGGGTGGCGTGGTGGATGGCCGTGGTCGTGGGCGCGCTCATCACATTGCTGGGCACGTCGACCCTGATCGGCAATTGGCGCCACGACCTGCCCCTCAACGACAGCATCCTCATGCTGGTGCTTGGCGGTGGCGTTCTCGCCGTCTTCACGGCCCTGTGGTGGCTGGCCCGCCGCCCGCCGGCCGACCAACCCATCACCACGGCAGAGGCGTAGCCCCCACCCTTGCCGCTCCCGAGCGGGCCGCAAGGGCCAAACCAGCGCCTATGCATGATGGGACTGTGACGGCGCCCTGCGACCATCTGGCCTCCAACGGCGACCCCGGAGCTTGCCGATGAAGCGGCTCGGCCTCCTCGTCGGCCGGCCCTACGGACACGGCTTCAAAGGAGTCCGCGCCGCATGAAGCGGCTCGGCCTCCTCGTCATCGGCGATGAGATCCTCGCCGGCCACACCCAAGACACCAACAGTCACTGGCTCGCGAAGCGCCTCAAAGCGATGGGGGTCACCTTCGCTCGCATCGAGGTCTGCACGGACGACCTGGACGACATCAAAGCGAGTGTGCGCCGGTTCCTGGGAGACCTCGATCTCGACTACGTCATCACCAGCGGCGGCCTTGGCCCGACGCACGATGACCGCACGATGGAAGGCATCGCGGCCGCCATCGGCGAAACACTGGAGCTGACGGCCGCCAATGAAACATGGATGCGTTCGCACGTCCAGCGCGGCCACGACTACGGCTTCTACGCGTCGCCGGAGCCCAACGAAGGCCACCTCAAGATGGCACTCCTGCCCGAAGGTGCCGAAGCGATGCCCAACCGACTCGGCACCTGCCTCGGCGCCATCGTCCAACACGGCGACAGTCTACTGTTCACGCTGCCCGGCGTGCCTCGGGAGTTCGAACGCATGTTCGACGAGAGCGTCGCGCCGCGCCTGGAAGGGGCGACGCCGCTCCACGTGGAGGAGCTGCAATTGTACACCGAGGAATCCCGGTTGTACCGTGTGCTCGAGGCCGCCGAGGAGGCCCATCCCGGCGTCAGCCTCGGGTCGTACCCGCAACGGGGGCACATCCTGCTGCGGGCCACGGGCCCCGAGGCTGCCGCCAAGGCGCTGATCGCAGACCTGCGCAAACAGGCGGCGCAATACCTCGAACCTCGTCCGCGAAGCTGAACCTATTCGCGAGCGCCGCCTTCTTCTTGGCCCTGGCCAAGGAAGGTGTCGTACTCGGGCGTCGAGTCTTCCGATTGGCCGATCGTCGCCTGGGCCTGGGCGTACAGGTCATCGAAGCCGGCGTTGTCTTGGCTGCTGACCGGGATCAGCGTGTGCTCGGCGCCGAGGGCGTCAAGCAGGCGCGTGATGTGGGCCGCGAGTTCGCGGTCCATGCCGGGCGCTTCCTTGATGACATCATTCTCCAGGGCCTCGGTGTCGCTCGACCACGAAACGATCGTCTGCAGGCTCTCGTCGTCGACGAGGTCGGCCTTGCTGAGCACCGGGATGAGCGGCGTCTGGAAGCGGAACATCGTGGTGGCCGCCAGCATGAGTTGACTGGCGTAGCCGGTCGCGGTGCGCGCCAGGAACGGATCGAGCAGGTAGCAGATGGCGCTCGATTCCGGGGCCAGCGAGTCGACCAGGTGACGGCCGGCTTCGCGGAACACGAACAGCTCGACCTGGCCCGGGGTGTCGATGAGGGTGATGTCGGCGCGATACGAACCGATCTCGGCCTTGAGGTCTTCAAGGTCCAGGGCGATCATGTCGGCCGCCGCGACCTGGGCACCGTTGGGGCCGAGCTTGTACTCCTCCATGACATCGGTGAGACGGATCTTCTCGCGGATGTCGATGTCGGGAACGTACAGCAGGTCTTCGGCACCCGGGTCAAGGTTGACCGTGAGGGTGCTGAGGCCGTGCTGCTTGCACCAGCGGTCGAACGCTGCGACCATGGTGGACTTGCCTGCGCCGGCGGTGCCGACGAAGTAGATGGTGGGGTCCATTATTCTGCCCTCGCCCGCACCTGCTTCATGTGCTGGATGCGGCGTTCGATGAGTGCTGCTGTGCCGATGTCGTGGCGGACGATCAGCGCATCGCTGTCGATGTGCTGGAGCGCCTTCTCGACGATGGCTTCGGCCTCGGAGATGGTGTCGGCCTCGCCGAGGATGCCGAGGGTCCGACTGCTGAGTGTGCGTAGGCCGTCATCGGTCTCTTCGATGCTGGCGTAGTAGATGCTGGCGCCAAGGGCCTCGATGGCTTCCTCGTCGATGACGACGGGTTGGCCCTTTGCAGGGGCGCCTTCGCCATAGCCGCGGGGCACGGCGTACTTGACGACCGTGGCGTTGCTGCGGAAGCTGACCTTGCGGCGCTCCAGTTCGCCCGCCACCATGGCCTGGTTGAGCATCAAGTAGTTGGTCTCCAGCAAGTGGAGGACATTCATGGCCTCGGGGTCACCGAAGCGTGCGTTGATCTCGATGACCTTGGGGCCGGCTGCGGTCAGCATGAACTGACCGTAGATGGCACCGACGTACGGGCATCCTTCGGCCTGCATGGCGTCGATGAGCGCCTGCAGGATCTCCACGGCCTCGGCGAATTCGCCCGCCGTCAAGAACGGCAGCAGGCCATCGGCCTGGGAGTAACTGCCCATGCCGCCCGTGTTGGGCCCCTTGTCGCCTTCCAGGAGCCGCTTGTGGTCCTGGACCGCGATCATGGGTAGGACCGCGTGGCCATCGGTGAAGGCCATGACCGTGAACTCTTCGCCGACCGCTAGTTCTTCGAACTGGAGTGCACCGCCACCGGCGCCGGAATCGAAGATGCTGGCGGCGTACGCCTTCGCGCCGGCGACGTCGGTGAAGTGGTCGCCGTGCACTTGCACGCCTTTGCCGCCGGTCAGGCCGACGGGCTTGATGGCCCAGACGGGGCCGTTGGCGTCGAGGAAGGCCAAGGCGGCCGCCTTGTCCGTGAAGTGGTGGAAGCCCAGGCGGCCGGGGACGTTGTGCTTGTCCATCAGGTCGCGCATGAAGCGCTTGTCCGTCTCGATGCGCGCCGCGGCCTTGGTCGGGCTGGCGGTCGGGATGTCGACGGCGTTGAGAGCATCGGCGAGGCCTTTTTCTTCGGGGGCTTCGGGGCCGATGATGGCGAGCTCGCAGGCCATTTCTTGGGCCCAGGCGACGATGCCTTCGATATCGAGTTCGTCGTGCAGGAACACCTCACGGGCCAGGCGGGCGAGGCCTGGGTTGCGGTGCTTCATGACGACGCAGAGTTCGGTCTCTTCGCTGCGCATGAGCGCCTTGGCCATGGCGTGTTCGCGGGCGCCGCCGCCGACCAGCAGGACGCGGGTCATGCGTCGACCTCGGACAATGCGGCCTTGGCCTCGGGGGTCGCCAACAATTGGCTGGCGGTGGTGAGGGGGATCAATTGGATATCGATGCCTTGGAAGCGTTCGACGGCACCGGACTCGCGGTCGACGACGCTGCTGGCGATGGTGACCTTGGCGCCGGCGGCGCGGAGGACCTCGATGCATTCGACGGTGCTGCCACCTGTGGTGGTGACGTCCTCGACGACGTAGACATGCATACCAGCGGGGTCGCGGCCTTCGATGCGCTTGCCGGTCCCGTGTTTGCGTTCGCCTTTGCGGACGACCATCAGGGGCAGGTCGGCAGCGAGGCTGACGGCAGTGGCGATGGGCACGGCGCCGAGCTCCATGCCAGCGACGGCATCGAACGGCCCGTGTTCACGTGCCAGTTCAGCCATCGCTTCCGCAATGGGGCGTAGCACCGACGGATCGGTCGTGGCCGCTTTCACGTCCACGTAGTAATTGGAGATCTGCCCACTTGTGAGGGTGAACCGACCGAACCGCACGGCGCCGCAGCGCAGGAGGTGCTCCGAGACCGAGGTCATGGACAATTCGTGGCCAGAGGAAGTGGGTAAAAAGGGGTTGGGTGGGGGGTGGTGTGCCTACTCGAGGAGAGCCGCGCCACTGTCCGGAGCCCGATCCATGACTTCGCGGTTGTTGAGGGCGCCGTAGTTGGCGGTCGCGAAGACCTCGAAGGGGGCCACGACGCCGGTGCCCTCAAGGTAGGAGATGGGCAGGTTGAATGTGACCGTCTCGCCGGTCCAGGCGCTGGCGCCGGCCCCGAGGTAGGCTCCTTCGGCGACGTCCCAGGTCATGGGGTTGGAGTCGATGGCGTAGCGGACGAAGCTGTTGTACAGGTTGCCGTTGACGTTGACGCTGTAGGTCGCCGCGCTCAGCACATCCGTGCTGGGCCAGACGTCGTGCAGGGTCATGACGATGACGAGGGTCTCGCCGTCGTCGTCAGCTTGGACGCTCAGGATCTCAGCGAACTGTTCTCCGTCGCTGCCGGCATCCTCAAAGAAGACGGTGGTCGGCATGAAGGCGAGCTCGCCCAGCGTCGCGTTGATGACGAGCATGTCGACGGTGCTGTTGGAGGCGTCGGCCACGGTGAAGGTGACGTTGAAGAGGCCTGCCAGGTCGAAGGTGTGGTTGACGATGGCCGGAAGCTGGGTGCCGTTGAACGTCTCGGTACCATTGACCGCGAAGCTCCACGTCAGGTTGTCACCATCGACGTCGGTGCCGTTGAGCGTGAAGTTGAGGGTGGCCGGCGCCGTCACGTTGACGGTGCCGTTGAAGACTTCGAGGCCCTCGACGCCGAGCGTGGCCACGGGGGCCGTGTTGTTGATCGTGACGACCGGTTCGACTGTCTGGTTGCCGGCATCCGAGGTCTCGTCGACTTCAGAATTGACGGGGTCGACGCTGCCGTCGGTGGCACAGCCGCTCAGGGCGACCATGACGAACAGGGCAGTGGCAAATAGCGCGCGCATAAGCCAAGCGTTGGCGACCGAGTATTTGCCTGTTGTGTGGTGCTGGGGGTCCGGAGACCCGCGCCCAGTCCCGCTGCGCGCCGGCCGCGCACCCTCAAGGCTCCGCCTCGGGCGTGAGGCGGAGCCTCGGCAGGCTGCTGCTGCCAAGCTCGCCAATGCGGCCGCCGAAACCGGGCGAGCCAATCAGCCCTATGCGCCAGGAGGCGTCAGGGTCAGCGTGTACTCTTCAAGGGGGAGGGCAAGGTCCACGCAGACTTCGGCCCAGGAATAGCCCGCCGGCACCGTCCCCGAGGCACCGTCTTCGAGCAGGTCGACGCCTTCCGACCACCAGTAGACCCAGAAGTCGGATCCAAGCCCAGTCGTCACGTCGTAGTGCCATCCCGTAACGTCGGTGTCGAAGCTGTGTGCATCGCCATCAATGCCGTCCTCGACAATCACGACCAAGCAGCCGAAACCAATGGCCGACGCAGATACAGGAGCGGCCAGGGAACCCGTGATCACGATGGGCTCGGGCCCCGCTTCGGGCATGCCGGCGATGGCCAGAGCGAGGGAAGCGACGTGGCTCATATTGCCATCGCTAACGGTCAGATCGACGGTGAAGTTCCCCGCCTCGAAGGTGTAGTTGACCTCGGCCGGCAGTTCGGTGCCGTTGAACACTTCGGTGCCGTTGACGCTGAAGATCCAGGTCAGGTTGTCGCCGTCAGCGTCGGTGCCGTTGAGCGTGAAGTTGACGAGGAGGGGCGCAGTGCCGTTGAAGGCGCTGGCCATCAACGATGCGACGGGCGCGACGTTCTGAGGCGTCTCGACGGTGGCGTTGGACTTCGTCGTTGGCTGCGTGGGTTCAGTCTCAGGCCCTTCTTCGCTTGCCGGGGCTTCCTGGCCTTCGAGAGGCAGGATGGTGTCGCCGGCGCAGCCTGCCAGCATGGTGGACAGGAACAAGATGCTTGCAAGGAAGGCTTGGGACTTCATGTGCAGCCCTAACGCTAACGCGACGCTACTAGACGTTTGCGGTGACGCTGTAGCAATGTAACCGCCAAGGATGCCCGCCGGCTCGGCCTACGGCCTATACCTTACGGCGAGCTGGGCGTCTTGTAGTCGAAATCAGCCGGGCCGCCGCAGCTGTATGCGAAGGCTTCGACCGCGCCAGCGGGCACAGTGCTCTTGATCTCATAGTACTCGCCGCCGTCGGTGTCCGCCATCTCGACGATAGTGGCGCCGTCAGCGTCGACGAAGCGCAAGTAGTCCGTCAGGAACCCGCCGCTGTATTCGGCCATGAAGTGTTGGCCCCAAGTCGCCGGGTCGATGTCGAAGGCGAAGTAGGTCAGGCCCGCCGCGAGGAACTCGGGGCCGCCCAGGCAGGCGGGGTCATCGAGGTCCCAGCCGCCACTGACGGTCTGCTCGACCTGCGGGATGACCTCTTCCTCAGCCTCGGCGATGATCTCGACGATGGCCTCGGCGTTGGCCGATTCGTATCCGGCGGCTTCGACCGACAGGAAGATCGTGTGGTTGCCGGCCTCGGTCAGGTTGAGGGTGAAGGAGGCGGGCACACCGGTGCCGTTGAACGTGAAGGCCGCGGGGGCAGCCGTGGTGTTGGCCTGCGCCGCGGCGTGGTCATCCGCCGTGCCGTTGTTGGCCGTGGCATTGGTGGTGGCGTTGTCGGCGACGGCGGCGAAGGTGCCGTTGAAGATGGAGACCACCCACGTGGCATTGGTAGCGTCGGCAATCGGCAGGCTGCTGTCGATGCTGACGTTGAACATCGCACCGGCCGCCACGGAGGCGTTGGTGGTCAGATTGGCCACGAACGAGGTCAGGTCTTGGACGGGGGCCGTCTCATCGGAGGACGTCTCATCAGCAGCCATCGGCTCCATGACGGTCGTTTCGGCACAGCCGGACAAAGCGATTCCTACGGTCAAAACGACCAACGTCCACACACGCATAGGACGGACCAGCCTAGGCCTGCACTATAGGCGTTGCCGCGCATTCAGATTGCCAGGAATACAGCTATTCGACGGTGCGTTGGGCAGCATCCAGCAAGCGGATGACGCTGTTCAAGGCAGCGCGCAGCGTCGACAGGTCGACGGCTTCGATATCGGCTAGGATGGTGGCAGCCTCGACCGTCATGGTGACGGAGGAGCCTTCCGGCCCTTCATCACATTCTGGTGCGAGGGCTGCGTGTACGGCGC
>JBFJNL010000070.1:0-10521 GCA_041618195.1 Thermoplasmatota archaeon
AAGCACGGGGCCCGGACCGACGGGTGCGGCCGCCAACGCCAGCAGCAAGCCACTGATGATGACCGCGTAGCGCGCCTTGGTGGCCCACGCCGCAAACCGCGAACGCACGAGGCCAAGGGCGACGACCGCGGCGCTTGCCGAGCCGACGAGGCCGAGCAGAATGAGCGCATAAGCCAGCCAGGCGGGCGGGGCCGCGACCAGCGCGGTGCCGGCCGCGCCCAGTAGCGCGAAGCCGGCGGCGACCCACAGCGCGGCACGGCTCAGCTGCGTGTTGACCCAGATGAGCAGACCACCGACGGCGGCCAGGATGACGATGATGGCCACGAGTGGGGGTGCCAGCAGGGGAACATCGCCCGCGAAGCTAGCGTTGGTCAACGTGAGAAGTCCTAGGAACGTCGCGGCGAAGGCCACGAGACGGCGGGCCGCGGGCGCTTCGGGCTGCAGGTCGGTCAGCATCGCATGGTCCCGGGGGCCATTGCCACCCTTGGTGTTTGTGGTCGCCGCGGATCAGCGCGGCATGCCGCGTACGAGGCGGGCACCGTTGGGGTCGACCTTGGCGCGGTGGATCTGCCCGTGCCCTTCCAGCAGTGCTTCGGCGCGCTCCAGATCCCCCGCTTCACCGGTGACCCACAGCGTCGAGCCGAGCATGCATTGACCCCAGTGGAGGTCTTCGGGCAGTTGCGCGCCCAGGGCGATCATGTTGTCCGGGCGCAGCCCCAACGCGATGCTGAAGGCGGCGGATTGGTGCAGGAGCTCCGACCAGGCGCGGTCGCGACCGAGCTCCAGGATGACGTCGACCGCAGGGTCGCCAAAGAGGCGGCTGCGCTCTTTCCACTCGTGGGACTGGATGATGGATTTCGTGCTGATGCCTTCGCCCAGCGTGCAGAAGATGAACTCGGCACCTGCTGGCGCCGGCACTTGCATGGCCCAGCCCTGGGGCGGGCAGCCGGGTTTGATGCGGACCTCGCCGCCACCGAACCAGGCGCCGACGGCGTCGCCTAGGCCGGTGCCTTCGAGGACCTCTGCGGCGTGGGTGGCTTCCAGGGCCCGATCGGGTTCGATGCCGAGCAGATCTGCGGCCGCAAGGCATGCCGCAAGGCTGCCCGCAGCACTCATGCCGAAGCCCTGGCCAACGGGCAGTTCGAGGTGGATCTCGACCTTGAGCGGCTTGTCCGTGAGCCGACGGAGCGCGCAGGCGGTGACGGGGGCATCATCGAGGACGCCGTTGATCGTGATGGTGGTCGTGTCGGCCTCTTCGACGCCGGCGTATGCGCCCTTGAGGAGGCTCCAGCCAGCGCCGCGGCTGCCCCGACTCAGGGGGTTGGGGCTGCCATCATGGATGGCGAAGACGCCGGTCACGTGGGCCGGGCAGAACGCGTATTTCACGTCGCCACCCGGACGGTGTCGGTGCCGTGGATGGCATGGATGATCTGCCGCAGCACGGCGCGTTTTTCGCCACTGAATGCCGCTTCGCTACCGTCGCGGCCCAACAACCACGCCTCGGTGGAATGGGAACTGAACGAGGTGGCCGGGTTGGCGACGATCCATTGGGCGTCGTAGCGTTCGAGCCGGCTGCGGGCGCGCTCAAGCAGCGCCGTGGTGTCGCTCTCGGCCTTGAATGCGACGATGACCGCCTTGGGCAGTCGCTTGCGCACGGCCTCGATGACCTTGGGCAGGGGCCCGAGTTGGAGCGTCAGGTCCGTGGACTCGCTGGCGATCTTGCTTGTCGCAGCAACGGGGGCGTAGTCGTTGATGGCGGCGGGCATCCAGACCTCGTCGTAGCTCCCCATGTCGGCCACGAGGCCCATCAGGTCTGCATGGGTCTGGAACCGCGTCGTGTCAGGCCCGTGGGTGGGCGTAGCGGTGCCGAGGCCGTACCACAGGTCCACGTCGGCGCCGAGCCGGTACATTTCTTGGGCCAGCACGACCGCGCTGCGGCCGCTGCTGCGGTTCGTGAGGATGCGGACGGGGTCGACCGGTTCGCCGGTGGCACCGCCGATGATGAGGATGCGTTTGCCGGCCACATCGCTCGTGTCGTGCAGGCGGCGGATGACGCCGTCGACGATGGCGTCGATGTCTGCCAGCTTGGCCTTCTTCTCTTCATGCTTCGGCTCGACCCACGTGACGCCGAGGCGCTTCACGAGGGTCTGCTGGTGCTCTGCGACGATCGGGTGTTCGAGCATCGCTTCGTGCATGGCCGGCGCCACGACGACCGGCGTGCGCGTGCCGAAGGCCACCGTGGCGCAGGTAGTGATGGGCGTGTCGTCGATGCCGAGTGCCATCTTGGCGACGGTGTTGGCGGTGGCGGGCGCGACCAGCAGAAGGTCGGCGCGGCCAGGCACATCGCCGAGCAGGCGGACATGCTCGACGGCGCCGGTCAACTTGGTGATGACGGGGTTGCCGGTGCCGAAATGCATCGCTTCGGCGGTCAGGATACCGAGGGCGGACTGGCTCATCACCGCGTGGACATCCGCGCCGTGACGGATCAGTTCACGCGCCAATTCGACGCAGCGCACGGCGCCGATGCTGCCGCTCACGGCAAGGACGATGCGGCGGCCCGCGAGCAACGACGAAGCGCTGCCCCGGATGTTCTCCACCGGGTGCACGGGTCCATCACCGATGTTCGGTGGTTAAAACACCGCTACTTCGGCCGCCGTACGTTCGCCAAGCCCTTTTCCCTGTCCCGACGGCTGACGACCCCATGACAAAGGTGACCGTCCACATGTTCGAGGACAGCGTGCCCGAGGGCGCCTACGTGGTGGCCGCCTTCCCCAGCGTCGGCCTCGTCGCCACCATCACAGCCACCTACTTGGTGGAAGAACTGCGGCTCGTCCAGATCGGCGTCATGGATTCGCCACGCTTTCCGACCATCAGTGTCGTCGAGAAAGGCGAGCCACTCAACCCTGTGCGTATCTATGCGGGCCCATGCGGCTCCGGCCACATCGTCGTCTTCCTCTCAGAGTTCCAACCCAGCCCGGAACTGGTCCGCCCCGTGAGCGAGGCGTTGCTGCAATGGTCCAAAGAGCATCACTGCGCATCCATCATCGCCCCTGAGGGGCTGGTCATGGAAGATGAGCCGGTCTTCGATGGCGAACTGGACGTTTTCGCGGCCTCCAGCACCGCCGACGGCCGCCATCAGGTCGTCGACGCCGGCGCCACCCTGTTCCCGGAAGGCATCGTCGCCGGCGTCACCGGCGTCCTGCTGAACCTCGGCAAGCGCGACCAGTTCCCAGTCATCGGCATCCTCAGCGAAGCCGAGCAAGGCCAACCCGACGCCCGCAGCGCCACAGCCATCGTGGAGCTGCTGGCCAACATCATCGGCGACCGCATCGACACTGCACGTCTGCGCCAGCAGGCCGAGCTGTTCGATGGCCAGCTCGACGACGTCCAGCGGCGCATCCGGCTCCAGGAAGGCGGCATGGTCGATGGCGACTCTTCCATGTTCGGTTGACCCATGCCCGCGGCCAGTCCATCACCCATCGGCCCCCGCACCCCTTCGCCACGCCGGGTAGGCGATCCTTGACGGTCGGCAACGGTGCCAGCCGCCCCCGTTCGCCAGACATGCCAGGCATGCACGGCACACAGCCCGAGTCGGTGGAGGCTCCGCAGCTGAGCGCCCTGATCTATGCGCCGCGCTGGCGGATGGTCCGATTCGTCTTCACCATCCTGGCCGGCGCCTTGGCCGCTGCCTCGATCACACTGATCATCATCGTCGCCGCAAAGGATCCGGCGGCGGTCTCGGCCCGGTTCCACGCCGCGGGGCAGGCCATCGCCGAGGTCTTCTCGAGCGCGTGACCACCGCGGCTCCAAGGCCTCGCCGACCACGACCCGAGGACAGCACCCTTTAGTCGAGCAGCCTTGGCAGCGCCGTGGAGTACGCGCGCCTTGCCAGCTTCTTCGAGCGGCTCGAGGCCACCACCAAGCGCCTCGAGATGACGAGCATCCTTTGCGAGATGCTCGGCGAGGTCGAGCCAAGCGAGATGCTCCCCGTGGTGCGACTGCTCCAAGGCAAGGTGGCACCCGATTGGGAGGGGCTCGAACTCGGCCTGGCCGAGAAGCTGGTGCTGCAAGGGCTCGCCCGCGCCACCGCCGTCGACCTGGAACGCGTCACGAAGACGTACCAGGACGCCGGCGACCTGGGCGCTGCGGCACAAGCGTTGCTGGGCACCCAATCCAAGAGCCGACAATCGGGCCTGTTCAGTTTCGAGGACACCTCCACGTCGCTGCCCATCACCGCAGCGTTCGCCAAGCTGGTGGAGATCGCCACCACCACGGGCACCGATTCCCAATCCAAGAAGCAGCGACTGTTCGAATCCCTGTTGGCCGGCGTCACGCCCCTCGAGGCCCGCTTCCTGGTCCGCACCATCGCCGGCCGTCTGCGCCTCGGCGTGGCCGACATGACATTCCTTGACGCCTTGACCGCCTGGCACATGGGCCAAGGCGTGCGTTCGGTCACGGAGATGACCCCGGAAGAACGGGAAGAGCACGAAGAGACCCGCGCCGTACTGGAGCGCGGCTATGACCTGCGTAGCGACATGGCGCTGGTCGCAGCCAGGCTGGCAGAAGGGGGCCTGAGCGCAGTGGCCGACCTGCAGGTCCAACATGGTACGCCGTTGCGCCCCATGGCAGCGGAGCGCCTGAAGTCCCTTGGCGAGATCCTCGACAAGCATCAGGGACGCTCGGCACTGGAATACAAGTACGATGGACTGCGGCTGCAGTGCCATGTGACCCCGGATTCGGTGCGCTTGTTCAGCCGGCGCATGGAAGACCTGACGGACCAGTTCCCCGATGTCCAACAAGCGCTCAAGACGGCACTGAAAGGTCAGTCGTGCATCGTCGAAGGCGAAGGCGTGGCATGGGACGAATCTGCGGGCCGCATGCGCCCGTTCCAGGACATCAGCCGACGGCGCGGCCGCAAGACCGGACTCGGTGAAGACACACGGCGGGAGTCGGCGCTGGCCGAAGGTGCCGCGACCCAAGCCACGATGATGGACGAGGTCCCCGTCAAGGTGTTCTTGTTCGATTGCCTCGCGGCCGATGGCCAGAGCACGTTGTCAGAGCCCTATGCCGAGCGCCGAGCCCGGCTCGACGATCTGTTCGATTCCACGGCCCAGGTCGCGGTCTCGACCATGGAGGTCGCCGAGGACGTGGCCGCCATGGAGGCGTTCTTCTTACAAGCCGTAGCCGACGGCGCCGAGGGCGTCATGTGCAAGCTGCTGGACGCCCCCTACAAGGCGGGCAACCGCGGTTTTGACTGGATCAAATTCAAGACCGACTACACCGAGGACCTCGTCGATTCCATGGACCTCGTGGTCATCGGGGCGTTCTACGGGCGGGGCCGACGGGCCGGCTGGTACGGCGCATTGCTGATGGCCGCCCACGACCCCGACACGGGCCGCTACGCCTCGGTGTGCAAACTCGGCACCGGCTTCGACGACGCCACGCTCACCGGACTCAAGGACCGCTTCAAGGACCACGAGAGCCCCGACAGGCCCTCGGATGTCGACAGCGAGATGACGCCGGATGTGTGGCTGCACCCGACCATCGTCATGGAAGTGGAGGCGGCCGAACTGACCCTGTCGCCGACCCATCGTGCCGGCTGGGGCAGCATCAAGGAAGGCGCCGGCCTGGCCGCTCGTTTCCCTCGCTTCACCGGGCGCTGGCGCGACGACAAGGCTCCCGAGCAGGCCACCGCCGTCAGTGAACTGGTGTCGATGTACAAGCAGCAAGGCGCCTGAAGGGTCTTTGAGCGCGCAGCGCCATCTCGGTGCGATGCGTCGCCTCGTCGCCGCGGCCATGGCCTTCTCGACCATCGCCATGGTCCAGCGCTTGTTCGCCATGGTCTTCGTCCTGAACTTCGACGTCGCCGGCCCCAATGCGACGGCCGCCATGGCTGCGCTGATGATCACGGCACCGGCCTGGTTCCTGGCCCCATCATGGTCCCGGCCCGTGTTCGCAGTCCTGGCATTGGCGGGCATCACCGCTGCATCGCTGCTCACCGGAGCCTGGGCTGCGGCGGGCGCCGCGACGGGCCTGCTGGCCATGGGCCCCTTGTGGCGGTCCATCGGCCAGGCATCGACGGAGGGTGCCGTCGTCGGTGCCTTGGCCTGGATGACGGCCACCGCCATGGGCGGGGGCTTGTCGCCATTCCATTTGATGCCGTGGCTCGTGCCGGCGCTGGCGATACCACTGCTGGCATGGATCCGACTCCCCGGCCAAGACACAAAGGCCCCGGCGGTGCTGGGAATGTTTCTGATCGTCCAGGCCGTGTGGTTGTCAGCGCTCGCCAGCCTGTGGCGCTGGGCCGATGCGTCACCCACCGCCATCGCGGTGGCGGCGGCCAGCGGCCTGGCCATCGGGATGTGGGCCCCGGCCAGACCGTGGCCCCGCGGCCTCGCGTCGGCATTGTTCATCGTCGCCGCCGGCATCTCCTTAGGGGCATGGGCACCATGGCTGGGGGTCTTCGTAGCGCAGGTCGCCGCCGTGCAGATGCTGGGCCAAGGCGGCGGCATCGGCCGGCTTGCCGTGGCCCAGGTGTTGGCCGTGGTGTTCCTTTTCCTTCACGTCGTCGCGGGCAACTGGGCGTTCGTCGGATTCATCCCCGAAGTGATGAGTCGGGGCCTGGCCGGGGCGTACATGTTCCTCATGCTGGCGTTGTTGCCGGTCGCTGCGTGGAGGCGGGCATGAAAGCGCTCGGCGCCTTGCTGGCCATCTTTTGCATTGGTGCGACGGTAGGCCACACGCCTGATGCCGTGGCCGCCGACGATCTGGTGGTGGTGACCTTCAACGTCCACCAATGGTACGCCGAAGCACCCGAGGGGGCGTCCAATCTGGCGGCGGTGCGGGACCTGCTGCGCGCCACCGACGCGGACATCATCGTGTTGCAGGAGACCGAAGGCGCCCGCATCACCAGTCAGGCAAGCGATGCCGTGCGCTGGCTGGCGTGGTCTTTGGGGATGCACCATCACAGCGGTGCACCGATGATGGCGCAGTCCTACAACGTCGCGGTCCTGTCTCGGATGCCGTTGCAAGACCCACAGGTGGTGTGGTTGCCGGCCGACGAGAGCATCGAGCGCCTGGCCCTCACCGCGACCGTCGACACGGCCCGCGGGCGAATCTTGCTGATCGCCACCCACTTCCAGACCGACATCTTCGAAGTGGACCGCGAGCGCCAGGCCCTGGCCGTCAAGGCCATGGTACGGGCCAGCCCGTTGCCGGTCATCTTGGCGGGTGATCTGAACACGGAACCGGGCACCGATCCGGCATGGACGACGCTCCGGTCAGTTCTCGACGACCATTGGCAAGGCAATGGGAACACGTACAGCGCGGCCAATCCGACCCAGCGTATCGACCACATCCTCACGAGCGGCATCGCGCCGTTGGAGATGTGGGTGTTCGGTGGCCCGGACGCCAGCGACCACCGCGGCGTGGCTGCACGGTTTTGATCACAATCGAAACCCTCTTGCCCGCGCCGGCGGCATCCAAGACTGTGTTCTTCGCCCGCCCTCGTTTGGCCACGGCCGCGTCTTTGAGCCTCGTGGGTGTCATCGTCATGGCGCTGGGGATCTTCGCCATGTGGCGGGGATTCGAGCAATGGCTCACGGCTGGGGCCGATCCGTTGATGATCGGGCTCCTGGCCTCCGCGCTGGTGTTGCTCGCGTTCGGGGCCATCAGCATCCAATCCGCCATCCGCAGTTTCGAATTGTTCGAGCGCAAACTACTGATGACGATCAGCAGCCGCGGCCGCATCCAAGAATGAGACACCCGGTCACGCTTGCGGCCCGTCGTGGCGGCCCTGGCGCAAAGCGACCCAGACGATGAGCCCGACACCGATGATCAAACTGATCAAGATCTTCAGGGGCCTCGCCACGTCCTCGATGCTGAGGAAACGCACTTCGGCGACGATGCCGGCGAAGATGGCGAGCAGGTACAGCACATACGGCGGTCGCAGCCACGGCAGGCGAGCGCCAAAGAACGGCCGCCCGACCACGGTGCTGCGCAGGAAGACGCCGAGGTAGGCGAACGAGGCCCCCAGCAGGATCAGCGCTGCCAACTGCGTCCATTCCGTGACGCGCGGGATGTATTCGATGGCGAAGTAGAACACGGCGATGACGCTGATCGCGAAGCCGAGGAATGTCAATGCGCCTTGCAGGGTCTGTTCTTTCATGCGGACACCACGCAGGTGCTCAGGTAGGTCTCGTCCACCATGACCTCGACGTACGCCGGACCGGCCGGCTTGGCCGGGTCTGCGGTCCCGTTGCCGGCCCATCCTGGAACGGTGAAGCCGACCGTCGCGCTGGCACCCCGTTCAATCTCGAGGGCCTCCGCGACAATGGTCTCCGTGCGACCGCTGTCGTAGGCGACGATGATGATGCGCAACTCAAACGCGGTCTGCCATGGAAGGCCATTGTCGACGACGACGCGCACGTCGGGCCCGGCGCAACCGACGAAGGATCCAGGGTAGCGGGGCGAGGCGAATCCGTCTGTGTCGTCGCTGGCGACGACCACCCATTCGCCGTCGCGCATGGTCTCGAGCGACACCGTGACGTTGAATTGCAGGTCCGCCGCGACGATCGCCACGGCCAGGCCGGCGCAGGTCAACGCGAGCGCTAAAGCGACGCGTCTGTCCATGACTCGCAATATCGGGCCGAGACGTTCAGGGTATCGTCACCGGCCCCGGTACTCGGTGCCAAGAAGCCCCTACGTGTACTGCGCGATGAGGCCGGCCCGGTCGGTCTTGTCCAGCGCCCATATGAGGTGGTAGCTGCCCTCGACGATGGTGGTGAAGCCGGCCTCCCAGTTGGCGCGGCCGCCGACGATGTCGTAGACGTGGGCGACCGTGTCGTCCGGGCCATGGTACTGGTCGTAATCCGCTGCGTTGCGACCCCCGGCGAAACGGTAGATCGGGATGCCGGCTTCCTTGAAGCGCCGTTCGTCGCTGTTGCGGTCGTGGACCGGCAGCACCTCTACGCCTTCTTCCGGGTAGCCGAGGAAGCCGTTGAGGACCTGCTGGGCGAACGGTTGCAGGACCGGCACGTCGTCGGCCGGACCTGTCATGACGTACATCTTCCAGTCATGGCCCGGCCAGTTGATGCCGGTCATGTCGTAGCCGATGATGAAGTCGTAGACGAACTGGTCCGTCTCGTCGGCGATGTCATCGACGTAGCGGGCGCTGGCGATGAGGCCCTGTTCTTCGGCGTCGAAGAGGATGCAGGTGAGGGTCTTGTTGAGCTGGACGGCCATGAATGCCTTGCAGATGTGGAAACTCGTGGCGACGCCGGATTTGTCATCGTAGGCACCGTGGACGGTGGCCGTCTGGGTGTCGTAGTGGCTCACTAGGCCGATGCGGTGGTCGACGCCGTCGGCGCTCTGGCCGACGCCTTGCTTCGTCGCGATGATGGCATTGACCTCGGTCACGGGCGTCGCGATGGGCGGGTCCGCCGGGTCACGGGGCAGCGCCTGGTAAGAGCGCACTTCCACGTCCATGCCGATGGCCTCCAGTTCGGCCACCAGGTGCTGGCGGATGGCGTCGTTCTGGGGCGTGTAGGAGTCGTGCTTAGGAAATTGCGTGGAGATGATCTCCCACCAGTCGACGGCGGCCGTGACGTCAAACGTCATGGGTGGTGCGGCGCCGAGCAGGGCATCCAGGTCAGCGATGGTCGGCTCGGGCTCGATCACAGGGGTGTCATCGACGGGGACGGCTGCGCAGCCGGCCAAGACGATGGTCAATACGATCATCCATGCACGCATAGCCGATGCAGGGACGCAGCGACGCTTGAAACTTGGGGCGGCCTGGTGAGTGACGACGGGACCCGGTCACAGTCCGGCTTGCAGTCCTTCGAGCGTGAAGGGGTCCGCCATCAAGGCCAGGATGACCGCCGAATGGACGATGCGAGCATAGCCCAGTTCCCAGTTGGCACGACCACCGGCCAGTTCGTAGATGTGCTCGGGGGTGTCGTCCGGCATGTGGTATTGGTCGTAGGCCCCGGCCGTGCGGCCACCGGCGAAGCGCACCGTCGGGTAGCCGGCGCTGGCGAAGCGGGATTCGTCGCTGTTACGGTCGTTGAAGGCGAAGACCTCCGCGCATTCGGCGTCCAGGCCGGTGACGTTGTGGGTGACGCGCTCGACGAAGGGGAACAGCCAGTCGGCGACGTTGGCGCCGACCCATTGGTACATCTTCCACTCGTAGCCGGGGCAGTTGAGACCGATCATGTCGAAGCCCATGACGAGGTCGTACGGAAGATCCGGGTTCTGAGCTACGTATTGTCCGGATGCGACGGCACCGACCTCTTCCGCGTCGAACAGGATGCAATCGATGCTGTGGGTCAGGTTGAGCTGGCTCAGGATGCCGCACATGCTGAGCACGGCGGCAGTGCCACTGCCGTTGTCGTAGGCACCTTCGATGGTGCCTGCTTGGGTGTCGTAGTGGGCGATGAAGGCGATGGTGCGGTTGCCCGTTCCTTGGTGGTGGCCGACGACGGCCGCAGCCTGCGCGACGCCGCCCGGAGCGGCGACGCCGAA
>JBFJNL010000071.1:0-10474 GCA_041618195.1 Thermoplasmatota archaeon
ATCAAATCCCTGGGCGTCGAGACCACGTCCTTGGCCGACGGTAGCTTCGGTTTCAGCGACCTCGAGCCCGGCTCGTATTTCCTTGAGGTCACCAAACTCGGCTTCAAGAAGGTCCAGGCCTCGGCACCCGTCGAAGCCGGCGTTGACAAGCCTGCCATCGTGCGCGTGCAGCTCGAAGCGGATCTCGAGAGCCTTCCCTTCGCCATCACCTACACGTTCAACGGCTACATCGAATGCAGCTGGGTCGCCTTCGCCGTCGCGCTCGCGATGTGCTCGGTGCCCGAACTCGTCGGCATCGACCTGGGTGACGAGTTCATCACGTACATCGATGTGGAGGAGATTCCGACGTTCATCCAGACGGAGATGCTGTGGGATGCGACGCAGGCGGCCGGCGATTCGCTGCAGCTCAGCGTCTACGACGGCACCACCAGCGGCCCGCTGCGCACCAACGGTCCCAGCCCGCAGTTCTTGAAGGCTGACCGTGCTTTCTGGGAGAATGGCACCGGCGGCTCCAAGAGCAGCAGCCCGATGCTGAACGACGGCACGCAGGTCTCGTTCCGTGTCTTCGCGGGCTGGCTCGAAGGCACCAACGCCGTCACCCCCTGGGGCTTCGGCGTCACCCTGAGCCAGCAGTTCACGATGTACAACACCATCTTCCAGAACATCACCCCGGACGAAGCTTGGGCGTTCATCTACGATGGCGACTACGTCGTTCCCAGTTAGGCTCCACGCCTGACCCTTCTCCCCTCTATCCTTCGTCGTCGCACGAGCCACCCCGGTTTCTCTTGGAACAACGCTATTATAGGTGCCTCTTGTCGGCCGAACCGTCCGCAGGAGACAGCGCAAGCTGTCGCCCTACTGCGGAGGTGATACCATCGCGGAAGAACAAATTTTGCAAGCGGTCTCTGAAGCCCTCCTGAAGGGTAAAGAGCTCGAGCGCAAGTTCACTCAGACCGTCGATCTGTCCGTCACCTTGAAGAACGTCGACATGAACCTGCCCAAGAACCGTATCGATGAGGATATCATCCTCCCGAAAGGTCGCGGCAAGCAGGCTAAAATCGGCGTCTTCGCCCAAGGTGAGGGTGCTTCGTTGGCCCGTAATGTGGCCGATGTCGTCATCCAACCGGACGAGTTCGAAGACCTGAAGAAGAACAAGGCTCAGTTCAAGAAGACCGCCAACCAGATGCACTACTTCCTCGCTGAAGCGCCCCTGATGGCACAGATCGGTAAGACACTGGGTATCGTCCTGGGTCCCCGCGGCAAGATGCCGCGCCCCATGGCCCCTGGTGCCGACCCGACCGCCACGGTGACGCAACTACGAAACACCATCAAGGTGCGCAGCAAGGACAAGAAGTCCTTCCACTGCGTCGTAGGCAGCGAGGACATGACCGCCGAAGACATCGCTGAGAACCTCGAAGCGATCCTGAAGCGTATTGAGACCCGGCTTGAACACGGTCGCATGAATGTGGCCAGCGTGTTCGTCAAGACGAGCATGGGCCCCAGCGTGAAGGTGATTTAATGGCCCACGTCGCACCTTGGAAGAGGGACGAAGTGGCTCGTATCGCCGCCATGCTGACTGACAAGCCGGTCGTCGGTGTCGTCAAGATCGGAGGCATCCCCGGCCCGCAAATGGCCGAGATGCGCGCCAGTCTGCGCGAACACGTGACGATCTCCGGTGCCAAGAACCGCCTGCTCAAACTCGCCATCGGCGAGGCCGCAAAGTCCCGCCCCGGCGTCGCCGGTCTGCTGGACCTCGTGGATGGGCAAATGGCGATCATTGCGACCGACATGAACCCCTTCAAGCTGTACAAGCAGCTCGAAGCCGGTGCGACCATGGCCCCCGTCAGCGGTGGCTCACTCGCGCCATGCGACCTCATCGTCCAGAAGGGCCCGACCGCTTTCGGTCCCGGCCCCATCGTCGGTGAGTTCCAGCGTGTCGGCATCCCGGCCAAGATCGAAGGCCCCAAGGTCGCCATCACCAAGACCACCACCGTGGTCAAGGAAGGCGAACTGGTCAGCCAAGAAATGGCCCTGATGCTCAGCAAGCTTGACATCAAGCCTGTACAACTGAAGATCGACCTGCAGGCAGCCGTCGAGCTGGACACCCTGTTCATGCCCGACGTCCTCGCGGTCGATGATGCCAAGGTCCTAGGCGACCTCATGCTCGCCGTGCGCATCGCGCACGAGGTGAGCCTGCAGACCGCCTTCCCGACGAAGCAGTCCATGGACGCTTTGGTCGGACGCGCCTACCGGATGGCTGTCGCGGTCTCGCTCGAAACGGGCGTCGACCTCGGCGAAGCCGCCGACAAGGCCGCCGAAGCATACGCCATGATCCTCGCGGGTCTTGGCAAGAAGCCTGAAGATCTCTCGGACGCCCTCAAGGAGCGCCTGGGAGCCCACGTCGACATCCTCACCAATGTCGCGGTCGCCGCCCCTGCTGCTGCAGAGGAAGCACCCGAAGAAGAAGAGGAAGAAGACGAGGGAGTGAGCGAAGATGAAGCAGCAGCCGGACTCGGCGCGCTGTTTGGTTAAGGAGGAAACAAACATGGAATACATCTACAGCGCGCTGCTTCTGAACAGCGCCGAAAAAGAACTGAACGAAACGAACGTCACTGCGGTCCTGACCGCTGCCGGCATCACCGTCGATGCTGGCCGCGTCAAGGCCCTGATCGCTGCTCTTGACGGTGCCGACATCGCCGGCGCCATCGAGAACGCGACCTCTGCCCCGGTTGCCGTCGCAGCCGGTGCCGCCCCGGCCGCTGCCGAGGCCGCCCCTGAAGAAGAGGAAGAGGAAGAAGGCGTTTCGGAAGACGAAGCCGCTGCCGGCCTCGGCGCTCTCTTCGGTTAAACATCCAGCTGCTGTCTTCGCTCTCAGTAACTGGTCCCTTTTCCCTCTCACTCTTTTGTGGCCCTTGAGGCCGCCGCGCTTCGGCGCACCCCTGCTCGCCTGAGCCGGGGCCAGGTCTCGTCCACCTATTTGTGGCGGCGGGCATCGCGCCAGATGTCGATGCTGGCAAGGATGAGGACCAACACGGCGACCGCGCCGGCGATGTACCATCCGGCCATCGGGTGGAAGGTCTGGCCGACGCGGATCATGGCATCGAAGGCGAATGTCCACGCCGCCGCCGCGATGACCGTGGCGATGACCACCGCCGGCATGACGTGTCTGGTGTAGATGCCGGCCAGCCGCCCGACCACGAGGCCGACGAGCGGGCCGTTGATCAAGAACGGCACGAGCATGAAGACGGCGATCGCCGTGGGCCCCCAGCGGTGCACGTACTTGCCGTGCCGGCCGGCGACCTCCTCGATGTTGCGCAACCGGCGCATGAAGTAGTTGTCCGCCTCATGCCAGCGGTGCAGCGCCAACAAGAACAGCGGATAGACCAGCAACGCGCTGCCGATGTCTTGGGTGGCGCTGATCTGCAACACGAGGAGTCTGGGCACACCCGCTGCGAGTGCAATGGGGATGCCGCTCTCGCGCCCGGTCAGCACCTCGGCGATGATCCCATAGGTCATGGCACGACCGGCCGGGGCGCTCGCCAGCCATGCGATGGTGACCTCTGCCACGACGATGGCCCACAGCAGGACGCCGGCGAACCATAGCTGGCCTTCACCGCGACGCAGGATGCGGCGGGTCCAGTTCAATCGCGCCCACCATCGGGTGCCGGCGGCACGTGGTCGCCCGCTCCCGGCGGTGCGGCGGCGGGTGGTGGCCCAGCGGCCGGAGGTGATGTCGGCGGTGGGGCTGCCACTGCCTCCCGGCCGGCGCCTTCGCGGGTCGGGTCGGCGGCGCCGACGCGGGGGTCCAGGTAGTCGGCCTCCCAGACCTTCAGTACCGACAGCGTCACGCCCACCACGAGGGGGCCGAGGAACAAGCCGATGAACCCGAACGCTGCGACACCGCCCAGCACACCGACCAGGACGAACAACGGGTGGATGTTGGCGCGGTCGCCGATGAGCCGGGGGCGGATGAAATTGTCAACCTGGCTGACGACGATGATGCCCCAGATGAGCAGGAAGATCGGACGCCACAACTCGACGTCCCCGTTGCTCCATTGGAAGAACAAGAACAGGACGGCTGGCACCCAGACGAGGAATGCCCCGACCACGGGCAGCAAGCTCAAGACCGCCATCAACGCGGCCCAGACGACGGCCCCGGGCACGCCGGCAATGAAGAACCCGATACCCCCCAAGCCGCCTTGGATCAAGCTCGTCAGGATCTGGCCGACGAAGACCGCATGGACTCCGTTGTTCGCCTCCTTCAGCAAGAAATCCACTTGCTTGGCCGGGATGGGTGCGGCCTTCTTGACGTACGCCACCAAGCGCGCGCCATCGGTGAGGATGTAGTACACGACGAACAAGATGACCGTCATCGCGAGGAAGAACTGCGGCACCGCCGCCGCCAATTGCCTGCCGAAACGGGCCAACTGGGTGACCGCCTCCCCTTCCAATTGATCGACCCATTTGAAGACGGTCGCGTTGCGCTCATCCGTGGTGTTGCCGGGGAATGCCAACGCCAGCGCGTCCTGCACCACCGTCGAGTTGAGACCGTCCTCGACCCATTGTTGTTGTTCTCCACCCTGGATGGCCTGGCCCAGTTCCGTCACATCGTTGGCCAGTGCGAGCCCCATCCCGATGACAGGGAGCGTCAGGATGACGAACAGCGTCAGCATCGTGATGACCGCAGACAACCGGTGCGGCATGCGCCTCTCGATGAACCGGTCGATGGGGATCGCCAAGACCGCGACGAAGACCCCGGTCGCCATGAAGATGACGAACGGCTTGAAGATCGTCCAGTTGATGGCGAGCAGCAGCAGAAGGATCGCTGCGAAGAAGGCGTAGCTCTGGTTGGGTAGCCGCGGCTTCCGCTCGTCCACGTTTTCCTATCGGCGCGTCGATTAAAGAATAGGCCCTCGGAAACAAGTGCTTCGCCGTGGCCCACGTCCGGGCGGCAGCGCTTTGAGCCGGCCCTCAGTCGCCGCACTGTGAAGATCTGGGTCGTGGACAACGGCGGCCAGTGGACGCACCGCGAATGGCGCGTCCTCCGCTACCTCAAACAAGAGACGCAGATGGTCGAGAACGACACGTCCGTCGACGATTTGGTGGCTGCCGGGCTGGATGGCCTCCTGCTATCCGGCGGTGCCCCCCGCGTCGGCGTCGACGGTACCCTCGGCGCGTGCGGCGAGTACATCGACAAGCTCGACATCCCCATCCTGGGCATCTGCGCCGGTCACCAGTTCATGGCCCGTCACTTCGGTGGTTCGGCGGCTCCCGGCAAGGAACCTGAGTTCGGTGCCGTCGAGATGTTCGTGGATGACCCGCGCCAGATCCTGAAAGACGTGCCGACGACGACGACCGTTTGGGCCAGCCATCACGACGAGGTCGATGTGGTCCCTGAATCGTTCGATGTCCTGGCCCGTTCCGATGCATGCCCCGTCCAGGTCATGCAGCACAAGGAGCGCCCCTTGTTTGGTATGCAGTTCCACCCCGAAGTGGAGCACACCGAGGCCGGCGTCCAGATGTTCCGCAACTTCGTCGACATCTGCGCCAGCCACAAACAGGGCTGATCATGGTGGCTGGCGAGCGCCCGGGCCCATCCGGCCTGGCCGCTCGGCCCGCGCACTTGACGCCACGCAAGACTTATGGGCCAGCACGGAGCGTGAGCCTCGTGCGCAGCCTTGCCGTCGTGGCCCTCATCGTGTTGGCAGGATGTGCCGGCACGCCGCTGTCCCTGCCCACCGTTTCCGCCGGCCCGCCGGCTCTGCCGACGCAATGGGATGTTGACGCGGATGGCTGTCTGACGGCGGCGTCGTTCTTCCTGGTGGAGCCGACGCGTGCCCATGCGTACTTGCCGCCCGGGTTCTACGCGGCCGACCTGTCGGAATTCCTCTACAACACGCCCGTCACCTCGGCGAAGATCCCGGCTTTCGTCGCAGCGTCCACCTGCAGCGCATTCAATATCACGAATCCCGACACGCACGAGCGTCGCTTCGGTGCCCTCGAGGTGGTCTATGTTGGCTTCTTCATCCACCCCCCCGAGTTCGCGACAGCTTACGCGAACCGGCCAAGTGACTACAACTTCTACGCCGTCAGCTTCCTGACCCCCCTTGAGACCGGGTCGCCCGCGACGCGTGTGCCGTCGGATATGGTGGCCGCCTATGGATGGAACCAGACCCAGGCGTCTGTTGATTTCATGGTCAAGCCCGCAGCACAGGGTGCTCCTGCCGGACATCCGCTCATCAGCGACCGCACCAACAACACGCTGGTGCCCGACCGGTACGAGAAGTTGCAAGCCTCAGGGCTGGTGACCATGCAGGGTGCCCCGGCGTTCCGGTTCAAGACGGACGCCTTGTTCCCGCAGGCGTTCGACACGCCACCTAAGTTGCGGTTCTGGCAGGCCGCTCCTGCGGGCATGGGCTTCATGGAGTTCCTCCTGCCACAGCGCACGGTCATGGCCGGCCCGTTGCTCGAATGCTGGATGCAGGAAGGCACGCTCATCCACGAGATCGCGGCGGAACGCCATGCGTTCCCGGAAGGGGACCCAGACCAAGCGGAGCTGTGCGGTCTCATTGATTCCTTCGGGCTCGTTTTCGACCACCATAGGCTGGTCGGTCAACTGCACCATCTCGATGGAGTATTCCCGGTATGAAGCGGGCGGGTGCGCTCTTGGTCTTGGCGCTCATGCTGCCGGCTGCCAGCGGCGCTGCCTCGGACGCTGTCGCCGATCTGGTGGTCACCATGGATCTGCCGTTGGGGGATTTCGTGGAGGTCGGGGCCCCGGCGGATCCGGCCGGGGCGTTTTCAGACCCCACTGCCACCGCTCCGGCGGCGACCCACATGTGCAAAGATGCGCAACAATACGGCCAGCCCGGCGCACCCCTGACCTTTCTCAGTTCCCATCGCCCGGCCGGCTACGAAACGCTGGTCTTTGCCGAAGGCCAGCAGGAGATCGGATGCGCGGAAGCACGGTTCGAGATCCCCTTGCCGGATATCCCCCAGGCAGCGAAACAAGCGGCGACCTTCCGGCTTGACTTCGTCGCCGGGCGCAACGTCGCGTCAAGCGCCGGAAACCTCGACACCTACGTGGAACAGGGCGTCCGGTTCTATACGGCGGTCAACGAATCCATCGATGACCCAGCCCTGCCGGTCCTCCAGTGCTTCGGAAAACTCCGCACGTTCCCCAACACGTTGGACCTGGTCACGCCTGGGGCCCGGATCTCCTTGAACTTCGAGTTGCCGCGCTGCGGCTCGTCGCTGGAAGGGAAGCGCCTGATCCTCGCATTCTACTTCCTGGATGCCAACCCCGCCACGCCAGTGCCGGGCGTGGCCATGCCGGTCGGGCAACAATTCGAGGCCCAGATCGCCGGCGCGACGGTGACGTTCATCGGCACGCAGATCCCTTTGGACCTTGAGTTCAAACGCGGCTCGGATCCACAAGCCACGCTGGTCGGATTCCTGGAGGCAAGGATCCATGTGCCCGGACCCCGGCCCGGCCAGGTCCACGAAGTGTCGTTCGGGATCAACAATGAATGGGGCATCCATGCCCTGTACAAACAAGGGCTCGATGGCCTTGACATCGTCCAGGCCAGGGCATTGCGCGCCGAGGAAAGTGACGGTCGTCTGCTCTTCACTTTGAGCAAGGAGCTGCTGCGCGACAGTGGGCCTGGCGACTACGTCGTCGTTTTCACCGGCAGCGCAACAGGCCAGGTCGAATCCAATCGCATCCCGCTGGTCGTCATCGCACTGACGGTCCCGTTGCTGGCGGGTCTTCTGGCGCAGCGGAATCTCAATGATTTCTATCGCTCGTCTCGGGGTCGGCTGCGCGGTGCCCGCTGGGGGCTGCAGCTGGTCCTGGTCGGGGCTTGGTCGTTGTACATCGGTATCGCCGTGGCCCTGGTCATCAGTAGCACAGGCCTTGGCATGGCCGCATGGCCGCTGCCCCGCGCCAATGTCATCGCCTATCTGTTGCTCGCTCTGACGATCGCAGTGATGGTCGTCGTCGGGGTCGTCGCGCGGCGCCGGAACATGGAACTGGTGCTCGAGGACCTGAACGAACTGGAACGGATCCAAGTGGAACTGGAACGCTCGAACCGCGAACTCGAACAGTTCGCCTACGTCGCCAGCCACGACCTGAAAGAGCCGCTGCGCATGGTCGCCGGCTACACGCAGTTGCTCGAGATGCGCTACGGCAAGAAGCTCGACGACCAAGGCAAGGACTACCTGCTGTTCGCGGCGGACGGTTCCCGTCGGCTGCAGCATATGGTCGACGACCTGTTGGCGTACTCCCGTGTCCGCAGTGACCAGGCCACCTACAAGGAGGTCGATCTCAACCGCGTGATGATCATCGTCGAAGGCCATTTGCGCGGTCTTCTGAGCGAGCGCAGTGTTCGCCTCAGCTATGGTGACCTTCCAACGCTGCACGGCGACCAAGGCCAATTGGTCCAGTTGCTGCTGAACCTTGTCCAGAACGCCATCAAGTTCAGCCCGCAGGCGGAGCCTGTCGTCGAGGTCATGGCGACCCGCGATGGCGACCGCTATCACCTGTCGGTCCGTGACGAAGGCATCGGCATCGATGATGCCCAGCAAGAGCGCATCTTCCACATCTTCCAACGCCTCCACCTACGGGAGGAGTACGAGGGCAACGGCATCGGGCTTGCCATGTGCAAGAAGATCTCGGAGCAGATGGGTGGGCGCATCAGCGTCACCTCCACGCCGGGCAAGGGTTCGACCTTCACCGTCGTGTTGCCAGATCTACTCGCAAGAGCCCCGCGGGCGGCCCGGGCCGCGGAGCTGACGCGGGCTCCGCGCTCTGCGGACAGTCCAGCTTAAGTCAAACGCCGGGCTGGCACCATTGTTCATGGTCGGCAGAAACCTACACCTGCTTCTGGTGGAGGATAATGATGGTGATGCCCACCTGATCCGAGCGATGCTGGACGAGGTGTCCAGCCCCGTCGAGCTCATCCACGTCAGGTCGCTCGATGAAGGGGTCAAACGCCTCACGGCCGGCTCCTTCGACGCCGTGCTTCTGGACCTCGGCTTGCCCGACAGCCAGGGCTTGGAGAGCGTCACCACGACCCATCTTTTCGATACCGAGACGCCGATCATCGTGCTGACCGGGCTCGATGACGACCAAGCCGCCTTCGATGCGCTGCGCTCGGGCGCCCAGGACTACCTGGTCAAGGGCAAGATCTCGGGCCGCGACATCGTGCGCACCGTACGGTTCGCGCAACAACGGGCCCAGGCGCAAGCGGCCCTTGCCGCCCAGCGCGGCACGCCGCGAGCCGCCATGGACGCCGCCGTTTCTGCATTGGCCTGCCCGAGCGGCAGTTCTGCCGTCGAGACGATCGCCGAAAGGCTGACGCAGAAACTGGGCCAGGGCCGCCAGATCCTCTACGTCTCCTTCGATCGCCCGGCCAGTGTCTTGGCCGAACGGTTCGCCGCCCTCGATCTGGCCATGGCCTCCCTGCATTTCATCGACGTATCCGGTGAAGTCGGGCCAGCAGACGGCCCGATCTTCACGCCCGATGATCCCCGCGACCTGGCTGCCGTGGCGGTCGAGATCGAGAACGGTTGTGCCGCGCTTGGCCCCGATACACACGTCATGGTCGATAGTATCAACTCGCTCATCCTGCACCACGGCGTCGAGGCGGCCGCGGTCTTCGGGCATATGGTGGCCAATCGACTGCGGTTGCTCGGGATCTCGGCGGATTTCGTCGGGCAGCACAACCAGGAGTGGCCGTTCATCCTCGACCGCTTCAGTTTCCTCGACGGCGAGGTCCACTTGGGCCAGAAAAGCGCCGGCCCCGATCCTTCGGTCGCCTGAATCTGCCGGCCGGATGGCGGGGCGTCCACGCTGTTGCCTCGGCGGGCCTCGGCGGACGGGCACCCGGTGTCGGGATGGATCCAAGCTTGATGACGCGCTCGGCGTCCGAAAGGAAAAGGGGTGGCCGCTGCCCGCTCCGTAACAACCCAGTTCATCCAAGGTTGATGACAACCCAGTCGAGGGTCTGACCCGGCTGCGGCATCATCCGACGCCCGAACCCAGCCGAAGCGGGGCAGCAGACGAAACGCCGGTGAGGCTTTCGCGTATTCGCGGCCTTGTCCTGGTCCGAGGTTGTCCCACCATCATCGCGTGACGTCACGTCTGAGAGCTCAGTAGGGGACCCGCCCAAGTAGGGCACGGCCAGGGGTCCGCGGCTTGGGCCGAAGCCGTCCGCGTTTGTTGGAGAATCCTGGTACCCCACTTCACGAATCCGCGGGGCGTTTTACGGCGTCTCCTGTACGCCTGCCATTGCGCACCACATCACACTCGGCCACGAGGGCCGCGTCCGAGGTGCCTTCGGACAGGCAAGACTGACTTGGGGGTCCGCCGGTATAGCCTTTTTCTAGGGCGGCATGCCAAGACGTGGCCTGGCAGGATGCGGTGCAGGAGATCCCTGGCGGTGTCCGCCTGCTCGTCGAGGTCACGGCCGGC
>JBFJNL010000072.1:0-10452 GCA_041618195.1 Thermoplasmatota archaeon
GGCGACGGGGTGCGATAAAATCACCCCGTCGCCGGCGCAGGTGGGCCGCAACAGATTCGAACTGTCGACCTTCCGGTTATCAGCCGGATGCTCCACCAGACTAAGCTAGCGGCCCATTCGGGTTGCGCAAACGCGCCGACCCTAGTGGTGTAGATAAGCAGTTCGGGGTCGCGCCATCGTCAGAGGTCGATGCTTACGGGGGCCCGGACAACGGGTAATGTCGACATCCGTACCAGCCAATTCATAAGCTCAGCGCGGGCTTTGGCTGGTATGAGGTCCATCATCGCGGTCGTCGTTTTGTCTTTCGCCCTGGCGGGCTGCGTCGAAAGCCAGTCGTCGGTGGGGATCGGCGCCGAGCCGGCTCACAATGACTGCTGGTTCTTCTGTTCCAACGACGAGGCCACCCACGTTCACTTCGATTTCTTCCCGCTCGTCCTGGCACTCGGGCTCCTCGCCGTGGCTTTGATCGTCATTGCGGCCGTCTCCGGGGGGCGCGGCGAAGGGCAGCAACAGCAACAGCAGATCGTCATCCAGGTCCCCGAACAACGCCGGTGAGCCTTTCACCGGGCCCGGTGTCGGTGGCATGGGCGCGTGGCACAGCTTGGATACTGCACCGGCCTTCTAAGCCGGGGGTCATGGGTTCGAATCCCATCGCGTCCGCTGCTCGCTGCGCTTGCAGCGAACACGATGGTCAGGCCGCTTCGCGGCCACCTCGCAGATGAATCTGCGAGGACCCATCGCGTCCGGCCACTTTGCTCGGGGCCTGGGTGGTCGGGTGGTTTCGCGGCCACCTCGCAGATGCATCTGTAGGGACCCATCGCGTCAGGCCCGTCTCTGCGATGCATGCCGACGTCCGGGGTGGCCTGCACCCAATACGGGATTTGGGCCGAAAGGCCTGTGTACTTTCGCCTTCCCGTCCCATCCCCTGTCGTTATCCTCTCCCGCGGCTATCGGCAATCATGAGTGAGGATCGGGAGATGCAGGCCTACTGTGACGAATGTCAAGCCGTGCGTGACCACGTCTCCCACGAACCAGGCAGTACCCAGTGCGGGGTCTGCGGCCACGTCCAGCAGATGATGGTGCCATTGGCATAGTCCTGCTGCCGGCAGCGGCGGCACTTGCCGTGGGTGGTGGCCTTGGTGGCCAAATGGCCCACGCAGAGCGTCCAGCTTGGCCCATGCTGGGCTGGGCGGCGGGCTGGGTGGCCCGGATCACATGAACGGGCAGTTGCTGCCTTCCCGGCCGCGTACGTGGACCAGTAGCAGGCCGCCGCTGTGGATGGCCCACAGCCCGAACAGACTGGCCCAGAAGATGGTGCCGCCGACCGGCGTGTCGGTGACGCCTTTGGAGACGAAGTAGAGCAGGATGCCGACGCTGGCCAAGCCGATGAGGCGGCCGACGAGACCCCATGCGGTCGGGGCGATATCCTGTTTCGAGACACCCCATCCGAAGACGATGAGGCCGAGGACGTGCACGCCGACCAGGAAGCCCAGGTACCAAGTGACGCCGAGTTCGTGCTGGTAAAGCAGGATCGGGATGAAGGCGGCGATGGTCACGAACAACGTGATGGCCTTCCAGACGAAACGCGCCTTGTGCCGGAACTCGAACCAGCCGGTGGCGGCGTTCTCGGTGCTGGTGGTGCCGGGCGCGACCTCTTCCACGAAGGGGGCTTCAGCGAGGGGGCCATTTAGCGGTTCAGGTGGTCGGGGTTGACAAGCCCAGCAAGCGACCGCTTGGGGTCGTCGTCGGGGCTCGGTGTGCTTGCGCCTCTTTCGGGTCGACGCCCCGAATCGGCCCCGGATTCTTGCCAAGCCGCTTATCTATGCTTGCGGGGATAGCAACCTGCGAGAGAGTGGCGGTGCGGGCCGGAAGGCGCGTACCCAAACTTTCTTATAGAAGCGCAAACCCATCCAGGTCGTCCCATGCCTAAGACTGAAGCCACCCTCCGCGTCGTCGAAGCCCTCCAACAGGACGTCTCGTACGGCCGCGCCCGCCTAGATGGCCAGACCCGCGTCGAGCTCAACCTGAGCCCCGGGGACATCATCGAGATCCACGGCCAGAAGGTCACTGCCGCCGTCGTCTGGCGCAGTCACCCCGGTGACGAAGGTAAGGGCATCATCCACATCGACAACCTGACCCGCAAGAACGCGGGCATCAGCATCGGTGACAAAGTCACCATCAAGAAGGCCGACGTCAAGCCGGCCAAACAGGTCACGCTCGCCCCGGCCATCAGCCAAGACCAGCAGATCCAATTCGGCGAAGGCATCGACGCCCTCGCCAAGCGCGGCCTCCTGAAGCGCCCGGTGGTGCAAGGCGACATTGTCGTCGTGCCCAACATCGCCCTCTTTGGCAACGCGCTGCCGTTCAGCATCATCAACACGAACCCGAAAGGGATCGTGCTCATCAACGAAGAGACGCAGATCAAGGTCAACGAGGAAGCGGCGACCACCAGCGACGCCGCCCCCAGCATCTCCTACGAGGACATCGGTGGCCTGCGCAACGAACTGCAGAACGTCCGCGAGATGATCGAACTGCCGCTCAAGCACCCCGAGCTGTTCGATCGCCTCGGCATCGACCCCCCGAAGGGTGTCCTGCTCTATGGCCCGCCCGGTACCGGCAAGACGATGATCGCCCGAGCGGTGGCCAACGAAGCCGGCGCCCAGTTCTACACCATCAACGGCCCGGAGATCATGAGCAAGTTCTACGGCCAGTCCGAAGAGAACCTCAGGAAGACCTTCGAAGAGGCCGAGAAGAACGCGCCCAGCATCATCTTCATCGACGAAATGGACTCCATCGCGCCCAAGCGTGAAGAGGTCCAAGGTGAAGTCGAGCGACGTGTCGTCAGCCAGATGCTGACCCTGATGGACGGCCTGAAGGGCCGTGGCAAGCTCATCGTCATCGGTGCCACCAACCGTGTCGATTCGGTCGACGAGGCCCTGCGCCGCCCCGGCCGCTTCGACCGTGAGATCGAGATCGGCGTTCCGGACAAGGAAGGTCGCCTCGAGATCCTGATGATCCAGACCCGCAACATGCCCAAGGACGAGGACGTCGATCTCGACGAACTCGCCAACGGCACATACGGGTTCGTCGGTGCCGACCTGATGGCCCTCGCCCGCGAGGCCGCCATGAAGGCTCTGCGCCGCTACCTGCCTGAGATCGACCTGGACGAACCCATCCCCATCGACGTGCTCGAGAAGATGTGCGTCCAGATGAACGACTTCAAGGAAGCCCTGAAGATCGTCAACCCCAGCGCCCTGCGCGAATTCCTCGTCGAGGTCCCGACCACGACCTGGGAGTCCGTTGGCGGTCTGCACGAGGTCAAGCAACAGCTCAAGGAAGCTGTGGAGTGGCCTCTGGACGACCCCGAATCGTTCGAGCGCATGGGCATCCGGCCGCCCCGCGGCATTCTGCTCTACGGCCCGCCTGGCACCGGCAAGACATTGCTGGCCCGTGCGGTCGCCAACGAATCCGGTGCCAACTTCCTGTCTGTCAAGGGCCCTGAGGTCCTGAGCAAGTGGGTCGGTGAATCGGAGAAGGCCATCCGCGAGATCTTCAAGAAGGCCAAGCAGAGCGCTCCGAGCATCGTGTTCCTCGATGAGATCGACTCCATCGCCCCCCGCCGCGGTGCCTACGAAGGCAGCCACGTCACGGAGAGCGTCGTCAACCAGCTGCTGACCAGCATCGATGGTATGGAAGGCATGGAAGGGGTCGTCGTCATCGGCGCCACCAACCGCCCGGACATCCTCGATAACGGCCTGATGCGCGCCGGTCGCTTCGACCGCCTCATCAAGGTCAGTGCCCCGGATGAAGAGGCTCGCCTCGCCATCCTCAAGGTCCACAGCAGCACCATGCCGCTCGCCAAAGACGTCGACCTGGAAGGCCTCGCGAAGGTCACCAAGGGCTACGTCGGCGCCGACATCGAGTCGCTGTGCCGCGAAGCCGCGATGATCGCGCTGCGCGAGGACAAGAAGGCCCGTACGGTCGGCAAGCACCACTTCGATGAGGCCCTGCGCACCGTGCGCAGCAGCGTCACCGATGAGGTCGTCAAGTACTACGACCGGCTCGCCGAACAGCTCGGCCAGACCGCCATCAAGAAGGTGGCCACTGGTGGATCTGGCGGCATGGAATTCCTGTAGGATTCCGGCCAACACGCCGACTTCGTGCCCACCGCTTTCCCTTTCCTCTAGCCTCGGCTCCGTCGCCGTTAAGATGCGACGCAACAATAGGCGGCCATGATGAAGGCGTTCGCCGTCGTGGCGCTGTTCACGATGGCGGCTGGCTGCGTCCTCTGCCCGGAATGCGGCTGCTATCCCGACTCCTGGAGCGGCGAGTGGACCCAGCCTGAGATGGCAGCAGCCATCGGCGCCCTTGAAGGGGCGGCACGCCCTCCACCAGTCCCCGGATTCGACTTTGACGAGGTCGCGGTGGGCTTGCCTGCGGGTGTGCAGTTGTCGGGCCTGCGCTGGACATTCGGCCAAGCCGACGGGCACGACCGGACCATCACCGTGACTGTCAACCGCGACTCGGACGTGGTCCTCCGCTACGCGTATCCTGGCAGCCAAGGCGACGAGTCCAACGGTCCGAAGAAGGGGGTCTTGGCAGCCGAGTTGGACGCCTTCATGGACCTGGCCTGGAACGGCACCGACGAGGGCCGCACCAATGTGGCTGGCGCGTTGCTGGCCACGTGGGACGCGGTCGACCACTACGAGTATGCGAGCGGTTCCGTCAAGGCCCCCATGACCTGGAAGACGGACCAACTCTACGCGTCAGGGGCCTGGGTACTCCACAGCGAGGCAGTGGGTCGCGCCCAAGCGGTCGATGGCCGGCTGTCCATGCTCTTGGCGGCCCCCACGTGGGCCATCGATGACTTCAGCGAGCATACCTACGTGGAGGCCGATGCCTTTGGGCGCATCGCCGGAGGCCACCTCGATAGCCGCACGCTCGACGTCGACGCCCTCCAGGATCGGACGCGGCAGCAGTTCTCGCGACTGGGCCTACCTGAACCCGTCTTCGACGACTTCGAGGCCCAAGTGCAGGAAATCTGCGTCGACTGATGCTGGGATCCTCGGCGGCTACCCCCCGGACACGAATTCCATGCTCCATCCCTATCGTGGTGGCGCGCTGACGCTGCAGAAAGGAGGTTTTATGCCCCGGGTGGGGCTATGATGCTCAGGGATGCAGAATGAAGATCTTTGAGTCTGAACTCCGAGGCAAGACGGTCATGAGCGACGAGGGCGGCTACTTGGGCGTCCTTCGCAACTGCTCGGCCAACATCGAGACCGGCGACCTGGTCTCGATCCACGTGGAACCCGCCGAGGAAATCGATCCTCGCTTGTTCCCCAACGACGACAAGGGGCGCATCACGTTCCCCTTCAATTCGATCAAGGCCGTACGCGACGTCGTCGTCGTGGCCGTCAACTAAGCTCGCGCCGCCATCAGACGATGATGGTCACAGGGTAGCGGAGCGTAGGTCCCGATCCTGCATCCCGGGTCAAGACCAGGTCTAGTTCCACGGTCCCTGAAGCGGTCAGCGTGGCGAGCCCGCGAAGTTCTGCCGCGCTTGCTGTGGGCAGGTCTACTGGCAGCCCGCCGGTCTTGGTGGCCACTCCATTGGCGACGATGATCTCTAGCTGTGAGCCGATATCATCATGGAGGTGGAGTGTGATGCTCTCGAGCAGGCCGGTGAAGCCGGTGTGGGATCGGTATTCGGCATGGACCTGCCAGGCGGCGTCGCTGCTGACGATGTCCAGGATATCATCCGACACGAGGATGCTGGTCGCGGCCACGGTGACCGTCGCCTGCGTGCCGCTCGCGCCGATGATGGCGGCCCCCTTATCGGCCTGGGCCAGCGTGGCGAACGCCTCTTGGCTGGTGCTGTCGATGCTCGCTCCCTGGTCGACGGTGACGCCGGCGACGGCCAGCGGCACCATCAGCACCATGGCGAGCCACCGCATCATACGGAGGTCAACGAGAACTGTAGGTCGAACGACCCGAGGCTGTTCGTCGCCTGGCCATCGGCCACGGTCATGTCGATGCGGATGTCGTAGACCTTCAAGGCGGGCAGGGTGAAGCCGCCTCCGGTGTCGGCCACGGCGTCGTAGATGGCCACCTGGCTGCCCACGTCATTGTAGACGGTGAACGTCATCGCCGTGATGTCCGTATCCGGGGCCGCGCTGCGCGCCAGGGCGACGGTGAATGCCTGGGTCGCGTGGGTGTTGCTGATCTGCAAGAGGTCCGTCACGCCCATCGAAGCACCTGAAACAGGCGTCAGGGTCATGGTGGCCTTGGCGCCGTCGCCGGGGACGCTCATGGTGGCGTAGCCGGCCAATCCGCCGCCGCCGTCCTGGAACACGACGTCACTGACTTGTGACGTGCTGTTGATGGTGGCGGTCTGGGTGAGGATGATGGCGCCGACGACGGCACCCGCGGTCAGCAACAGTCCTGCGACGACCCAGGTGGCCGGGCGCTGGCGCCAGCGGCGCTTGGGGGCGGGGGCGGTCGGCGTGGGGGCTTGCAGGCGGGTCGATTCGGCCATGGTAAGCAGACAATCCGGAATCGAGCATAGACCCCTTGCGAAAGTCCCCCTGGCCCCAAACGACCCCTCAGCCCAACATGGACGGGCCAAACGTTGACATGTTCGAGTTTGGTCGACCATTTCTTTCGGGCTGGACGCAATGATTATCCTCACTCCTATCAATCGCCGTTGGCCCTTGGGGGCAGGGAACAGACCGATGGTCCTCTTCGTAGACAAAGCAGCCGTCCTTGGTGCCGGCATCATGGGAGCTCGTATCGCCGAAGTACTGGCGATGAACAACGTGAACGTCATCGTCCGTGACATCTCGGACGAATTCTTGGGGCGCGGCCGCAGAACGGTCGAGGCAGACCTGGATGCCCTGGTCGCCTTCCACGAAGGCAAGGCCGACAAGGCCATCGCCGACTTCGAGAAGAAGACCGGCGTCACGCTCAACGACGACCAGAAAGCCACGGTGGCCGAGAACCTCAAGCCGACCTACGATGCCACGCGCAAGCAACGCATCATGGACAAGATCACCTGGACCACTTCGCTGACCGACGTCGCCGACTGCGACATGGTCATCGAAGCGGTCCCCGAAGACCTGCAACTCAAAGGCAAGGTCCTCAACGAGCTCTTCGAACACCTCAACGACCACGCCGTCGTCGCCAGCAACACGTCGACCATCGGCATCACCAAACTCGCGGCCTTGCTGCCCGCCGAACGGCGCGGCCGCTTCCTCGGCATCCATTTCTTCAATCCCCCGACGACGCTGCCGCTCATCGAGATCATCCCGGGCATCGACACGCGCTACGACGTCGCCGAGGACGTCATCAACGTCTTCGCCCCGATGCGCAACCAGCGCTTCCCGATGCTACCCGTACAGGTCAAGGAATGCCCTGGCTTCCTCGTCAACCGCATCCTTGCCCCGATGCTCAACGAGGCATTCCTATGCTACGAGGAAGGCATCGCGAGCCCGAAGGACATCGACCTTGCCATGCAGGCCGGTGCCGGCATGCCGATGGGGCCGCTCGCCTTGGCCGACATGATCGGCCTCGACGTCATCCTCCACGCAGGACAATCCATCGCTGAACAAGTCGGTGGTCGACTACCACAGCGGGCCCCGCTCGTCATCGACCGCCTCGTCGCCGCAGGGCGGCTGGGAACGAAGTCCGGACGCGGCTTCTACGAATACAACAAGGAGTGAAAAACATGGGAGAACTCATCAAAGTCAAGATCGAGAACAAGATCGCCGTCGTCACGCTGGACCACCCCCCGGTCAACAGCCTGAGCCCGGCGATGCTGAAGGAACTCAAGGACGCCTTCGTGGCCCTCAGCGACGACGCCACGGTCAATGCCATCGTGCTCACTGGCTCCGGCAACCACGCTTTCTGCGCCGGTGCCGACGTCAAGGAGTTGGCCGGTGCCAGCCCTGACCAGGCCAAGGAGATCATCTCCATGGGCCACGACGCCTTCAACGCGGTCGAGGACTGTAAGAAGCCCGTCATCGCGGCCATCAACAACCTCGCCCTCGGCGGCGGCTGTGAACTCACGCTGGCCTGCGACATGCGCATCAGCAGCGACCGCGCCCGCTTCGGGCAGCCCGAAGTCTGGCTCGGCCTCATCCCGGCCTGGGGCGGCAGCACCCGCCTGCCCGCAATCATCGGCGCCGCCAAGGCCAAGGAACTGATCTTCACCGGCCAGATGATCAATGCGCAAGAAGCCCAGCGCATCGGTCTGGTCAACAAGATCGTCCCTGATGGCGAGGAAGTCCGCGCGGCCATCGACATCGCTCGCATGATCGACCGCAAGTCCGCTCCGCTCGCTGTGCAGGCGGCCAAGCGCGTCATCAACGAGAACCTGCGCGCCACGAGCCGCGAAGCCGCCCTGGCCAACGAGTTGGAAGCCGGCGGCGCCCTGGCCAGCAGCGAAGACCTTGTCGAAGGCATCACCGCGTTCATCGAGAAGCGCTCGCCCGAGTTCAAGGGCTCCTAGCGCTCCTAGCGCTCCCAGCGAAGCGGCACACACCGCATCGGCGTAACTCCCCCTCCACCCACTTCACCACCCTTTCCCCGAACCAACATCCCCATTCCAACCGGTCCCCCATGGCATTCGAATTCTCCTTCCCACACGACTTGCGACTCCTGCAACGCAGTGCGCGCTCGTTCCTGCGCACCGAGATCGAACCTTTCCTGCCCACCGACGACTGGAGCGGCCATGGCGGCGACAGTCCCCTCGACCTCGTCGAGAAGATGCAGAACCAAGGCTACTTCGCCATGCCCATCCCCACAAGCCTGGGCGGAGCCGGTATGGGAGAACTGGGGTACTGCGTGTTGATGGAAGAGACCGGTGCCGTGGACGCAAGCCTCGGGACCATCCTGGGCGCTCACACGGGCATCGGCATGATGCCCATCTACTTGTTCGGCAACGAAGACCAACGCGAACGCTGGGTCCGTCCCGTCGCCGAGCAGAACAAGATCTGCGCCTTCGCGCTCACCGAGCCGACCGCGGGCAGTGATGCTGCCAGCATCAAGACCAAAGCCGTGCGCGATGGCAACGACTACCTCATCTCAGGCACCAAGATCTGGTGCAGCAACGGCAACTTCGCCGACTACATCGTCGTCTTCGCCGTCACCGACGAAGCCCTGGGCGCCCACGGTGGCGTCACCTGTTTCCTTGTCGAGAAAGGCACCGCAGGCATGACCGTCGGCACCATCGAAGACAAGCTCGGTATCCGCCACAGCAACACGGCCGAATTGATCTTCGACCAGTGCCGCGTCCCCAAAGAGAACATCATCGGCAACGTCGGTGAAGGCTTCATCGTCGCCCTGACCGCGCTCGACGGTGGTCGCGTCGGCCTAGCGGCCGCTTGCCTGGGCGGTGCCAAGCGCATCCTCGAAAAATGTGTCCATCGCGGCCTGGTGCGCGAGCGCTGGGACCGCACCATCGGCAAGAACCAGTCCGTGCAATGGATGCTCGCCGACATGGCGACGGACATCCATCACGCCCAATACGCCGTGTACCACGCCGCGACGCTCACCAACGAATACTACCACCGCATCGCAGCCGGCGAACCGGTCAGCCGCAGCCTGCGCGAGCAGGTCAGCCGCGCGGCGGCCGCCACCAAGATCCAGACCAGTGAGATGCTCGGTCGCGCAGGCGACGTCAGCATCCAGATCTACGGCGGCGACGGCTTACGGGCGCGCTACGGTATGGAACGCGGATTCCGCGACCAGATCATCACCGAGATCTATGAAGGCACGAACGAGATCCAACGTCTCATCATCGCGCGCGAGCTACTCCAAGGAGTGGGCCTATGAAGGTCCTGGTGCCCGTCACCGGGGCTTTCCACGGTCGCCTGCGCGTCCGCCGCAGCACTGGCACGCTTGACACGGAAGGCCTCGAACGAGTCCTCAGCGACCCGTCCATCCGGGCCATCAGTCTTGCCAAGCAGTTGCAGAAAGAAGGTGCCGAGGTCGTCGCCGTACACGTCGACAAAGGTGGTGGCGAAGAGGTGCTGCGCGAAGCCTTGTCGCATGGCCTTGACCAAGGCATCCTCGTTGAAGGTGCGTCGCAAGACCACAGCGATGCCTCCGTGCGTGCGGCGACCATCGCCGACGTCTACCGCCAACACGGACGCTTCGATTGCGTCATCGGCCCTGCCCGCAGCGAGTTCGCCGGTTTCAGTGGCACGCTCGCCGCCGTCGCCGGTAACCTCGACCTGCCGTGCGTGGTCGGCGTCACCGGCATCCGCAGCCACGGCGACCGGTTCCAGATCGATTACAATTCCATCTTCGGCCGATACGAGCTGTCCATCCCACGCCCATGCGTGGTGCTGGTCGGCGACGTCGAACCGAGCTACCCCACCAGTTGGGGGATCCAGGCGGCCTACCATGAGCGCGGCATCCTGCGCGTCCAAGCCGACCAGTACACGGTCCGCA
>JBFJNL010000073.1:0-10437 GCA_041618195.1 Thermoplasmatota archaeon
CGGGGGCGATCTTGACTGCGCTCTTCTCTTCAGCATCGAAGTACCGGATCAGACCGGCCGCCGACTGGATGCCCGGGCCTTGGCTCTTCTTTGCCATCGATGCCTTCGACACGCATCCCATTCTTAGCCGCTTCGGCAGCGTGCGGAGCCATGACAAGCCGATCCGGCCGAATCTGGCGGCCAGCCCCGTCGCGATGATGGAGCATCCCGGCCGAACGTCCGTCATGGCGGCGTGGAGGTCCTCTGAGGAAGGTTTGAATGACAGGCATGCCCCTGCTCGCCGCATGCAGCGTGTGCTGGGCGTCGCCATCGCCCTCCTTATGATCATCCCGCCAGCCGTGGCGCAACAGACCACGGACGTGCCGTGCGCGACCAACGCGGCGACCGGCGCCATCAACGAAGGCCAGACGCGCTTCTTCTGCGAAGCCATGGATTCGACGTTCTTCATCCAGTTCGAGCAGTTCCAAGACGGCATGGCGTACCTGCAGGAGACATTCCCCGACTACGTCGAAGTCAAGATCATCGGTGAGACCCTTGGCGGCCTGCCCGTATACTTCGTCGAGGTCACCAACGAGCAGTCCATCAAGACCCGCGAAGAGAAGCTGCAGATCGGCTACTCCGCCAGCATCCACGCCAACGAAGCCGCAGGCCGCGAAGGCATGACCCGCGTCATCGAGGACCTGGCCGCCGGCATCGGCCCGCACGGCGCACTCCTCCAGCCATTGCTTGACGACATCATCGTCAATGTCTGGTTCCCCAACGCTGACAGCTGGGCCGCCGGCGATTACTGGTGCAGCACCTGCGTTGCAGGCGTCCACTCCCCCGCCGATGGTGTCGGCTTCGCCCGTGGCAACGCCGCCGGCGTCGACCTGAACCGTGAGTTCCCGAACCCGGGCTTGATCCACAAGGACCACACGCCGATGTCCGAGCCGGAATCCCAGGCCGTCGTCAAGGAGCTGCGCTTCAGCGGCGAGCACTCCAGCCTCGTCGCCGGCACCGACCTGCATGGCATGCTCAGCAGTGAGAACATGATGCGCATGATCATCCCGAACCAGGATTATGACTTCCGCCGCATGGTGCTCAGCGTCGACCAGTTGTTGACCATCGAGGACGGCGTCGACAATGACCCGGCGTTCCAAGAATGGAAGGCCGCTGGCGGCATGGTCGGCATGCTTGCAGACCTTGGCCTTGGGCAACCCGGCGTCCCCGTCGTCGGTGGCGGCGCATTGCCCGCCAAGCCCCTACAGTGGGGTGCCCGCTGGGACATGATCGGCTACACCGACACCGGCTTCACCAGTGACTACCTGATGCTCAGCCCGCGCAGCCCCACCGGCGGCATGGGCGCCGTCGGCACCATCACCGAGTTCGCATACAGCCACATGGTGCCCGACAACCACTACGTCGACAAGCTGACCGACATGCACGTCGCCGGCGTGCGCCACATCGTCAAGGCACAGATGGAGATGGCCGGCCGCCTGGACACGCCCGTACTGGCCGGCACGGGCCCCATCGGCTACGCGTTCACGGACACCGTCACCGTCAGCAGCCAGGACGACGCGTCGCGCTACGAGGTCGGCCACGGGTTCGACCGCAGCAACGAGGCGACATGGTTCGACTTCGACCAGGTCGAATACGAGGTCAGCAACCTGAACTTCTGGCGCGACCTGGGACGCTTCAGCCAAGACCCGGTCACCGCGGTGCCCGTCGACGGCGACGTCACCCTGGACCTTTCGCGCTTTGAACACTTCGTCATCACGGACACCGTGTACCAGCAGATGAACGACCTCCAACTCGACGAGGTCATGGCCTGGGTCGACGCTGGCGGCCATCTGTTCGTCACGGACGCCGCACTGCACACTTTGAAGCGCGTCGGCCTCGTCAGCGATGTCACGAAGCTCGATGTCTACCTTGGCCATACGGACGTCCAGGACTGGACCCACACGCTCGTCAAGGACGTCACCTGGGACGCCCGGGTCACGGGGGAAGGCCCGGCCATCGGCATGGAGGTCGGCAACCACTACCCGAACTACGTGCTGGGCGATGTCCCCGCAGGCACCGAGGTCGTCGGCACCACCAACGGCCAGGCCAGCCTCGGACGCATCATGCACGGCGACGGGAGCATCGATTTCCTCGGCGGTGCATTGCCGCAGCCCCGCCAGGCCACCGGCCCCAACGCCGACCACCGCTACGGCCTCGCCGACTACTCGGTCTCCGCGTTCACGTACTGGATCGTCATGAACAGCCTCGGCGGCCACATCGAATGGCTCGCCATCGACACGCCGTTCGTACCGTTCTACGACTTCGACCCGCTCAACGAGGCGACGCCTGCCGCCGAACGCCCGACGCCGACCGAGAAGGGTAGCCCCGGCCTGCCGATCGTCGCCCTACTGGGCGCTCTCGCCATCGCCATGATGACCCGTCGGCGCTAGACCCGGACTACAACGGCAGCGAGAACGAGAACACGCTGCCTGCGCCATCGCTGCTCTCGCAGTGCACGGACCCATCATGGTTCTCGACGATGCGCTTGACCGTCGCGAGCCCCAGGCCTGTGCCGGCGATGTCGCGGTGTGCCTCGCCACGTACCAACGGCTCCCACATGCGGTCCCGGAGATCGGGCGCAAAGCCCGCGCCGTTGTCCGCGAAGCTGAACCTGACATAGCCGCTTGCGATCTCGCCGGAGATCGCCACGCGCGGCCTCTCTGGGTCGGCGAATTTGCACGCGTTCTGTAGCAGGTTGGCCACGATAACACCGATGAACGCCGGGTCGCCGCGGCACGCGGGCAACTGTCCGACCTGGAACACGGGTTCGGCTCCATCCATCGCCTCGAGCACGAGATCGACGTGGTGCATGACCAGGCGCTGCATGTCGATGATCCGAGTTTCCAGCGCCTCCGTGCCGGTCCGGGCAAAGGCCAGCAGCTTCGAGGTCATGGCATCGATCTCAGTGACCCGTTCAGTGATCATCGCCAGGCATCGTTGCGTCTCTGCATCGTTGAGTCGCCCCTTGCCGCGCTTGAGGATCTCAGCCAGCCCGCCGACGGATCGGATGGGCGACCGCACATCGTGGGCGAGGGTGTTGGCGAAGGTCTCCCAGGCCCGCGCCTGGTCGTCAAGCTGGGCTTGCTGGCGCCGCAGGACGGTCACGTCACGGGCGATGCAGTAGAACCGGTCGCGTGATGTGTCGGAGAAGGCGGTCCAGCTGAGGTTGCGGTAGCTGCCGTCCTTGCAGCGGTAGCGGTTCTCGAACGCCATGGCCGCCGTCCCGGTCTGCTTGACGCGCCCAGCCTCAGCCAGCGACGCGTCCAGGTCGTCAGGGTGGATGAGATCAAGGACCGACATGGACGTCATCTCTTCGGTGCTCCATCCAAGGACGGTCTCCCAACTGGGGCTGACGACATCGAACCTGCCGGAGCCCGGGCCGATGGCGATCAGGTCCGGCGTCATTTGCAGCAACTCGAGGAGCTCGTCCGCCTGGCCGGCTATGGTCGTGACGTCGCGGGCCACGCAGTAAACGCGCTGGGCTTCAAGATCCGTGTAGTTCGTCCAGCTGATGTGTCGGTAACCACCGTCTTTGCAGCGGTACCGGTTGCGGAACCGCGCCAGATTGCCGCCGCTCTCCATGAACCTCTGGGCCTCCGCCTGGGCGGCCGGCAGATCCTCGGGGTGGATCAGCTCCCAGATCGGCGTCGCCTTCAATTCGGCTTCCGACCAACCGAGCGTCTCTGTCCAACTGGGGCTCACCGTTTCGAAGTGGCCTCGGAAATCGACGACCGCCAGCAGATCGTGGGTGAGGTTGAACAGTTTCTCCAGGCGTCCACTGTGGCCCAGATCCTCAACGGCTTGCGGCGCAGTCTCGGGAGACATCGCAGGCAAACAACCACTCAAGCGCTTTGAAGGCTTGGCAACGTCTCGCCATCGCAAAGATCAGAACAACAGGTAGGGTGCCAGCATGGCGACCACCTTGGAGTCGTCCACGGCGGCGGCGAACTCGGCCAGGTCGCGAGGGTCGGCCGCCTTGATGTGGGCGGCGCGCTTCTTGCCGATGCCGGGCAGCGCGTTCAGGGCCTTCAACGGCGCCGAGGGCACGTGGAACGGCACCGGGATGCCGGTGATGCTGCGTTGACCGTGGTCAGTGATCAGCACATCGACGAAGCGGTTGATCTCGATCTCGTACGGGATGCCGACCAACAGTGCATACGTGGCGATCTGGCGACCCAGGGTCAGGCTGGGCTCGACCTTCTCCAGGTAGACGTTGCGCAGCACGGTGCCGGCGGGGATGACCTCCCTCAGTACCTCATGATCGATCTCGTCGCGCATGCGTTCCTTCTGGCGGCGGAACAAGCGGTAATGCTTGGGATCGATGGTCGCCTTCTGGCCCCGGATGGGCAAGAGTTGGCGAATCTGCAGGCGGCGGATCTTGAGACCTTCCTTGCGCACTTGTTCGACGAATCGCCAGTTGTGCTCGTAGGTCTCCTTCGTCTCGCCGGGCAGACCATACAGTAGGTTGATGCCGGGTAGCAGGAAGGGCAGGCCGGTGGGGCCGCGGTGGGCGCTGACCTTGTTCAGCAATCGCGTCGCCTCGAGTGTCTGCTCGGGGGTCGCGTTGAGATTGTTGGCCTTGAAGACGGCGGGATCCGCCGATTCGAGGCCGAAGGCGGCGATGTTGCCGTCGGTCCCGTAGTCGACGAGTCCTTGCGCGATGGCGGTGGATTCGTCTGGCCAGGTGGCGATGACGGCGGGATTGGCGTTGTCGATGTGCAGGACCTTGCGATCCGGCGTGACGTCCGAGACACCTTGCAGGAGGCCCACGGTCGCTTCGACATTGGGTTTGGGTTCGTCGGTCTGTCCGACGCCGATGGCTTCGTAGGTCCAGAAGCAGGTCTGGCCACCGAGGCGGAAATGACGGACGCCGGCATCGTAGAGCGCGGCGGCTTCGTCGATGATGGCATTGGAGGGCCGGTACCAGGGCTTCTTCTTGGCGTCGGAGCAGAAGTTGCAGCCGCCGGACAGGTAGTGGACGCAGCCGTAGAAGGTGTCCATCTCGGCCATCAGGATGCCGGGCTTCATGTCCGGATGCTGGGCGACGATAGGGGCACCGAGCAGGGCATGCTCGTTCCATTCATCCATCGTGCGGAAGCGATTGATGGGGATCTTGCCCGCGAAGTAATCGCGGATCATGGCGTCACCGTCGCGGGTGGCGAGGTGGTCCAGGTGGTCGTTGAGCTGGCCGCCTTTGGTCGTGGCATGACCGCCACCGTGGTCGGGGAACCCGAACGCGGCGTTGTCACCGAACAGGATGGTGTCGCCGGAGAAGTCGCGCATCAATTGCACGGTCTCGGCGTGGGTGATGGGGGTGCCGCGCAGGTACTTGCCCGGTACACTGCATGACGCCAGGACGGCGAGGGCATCGCCTTGGAGTGCCTGGGGATTGGCGCGCAGTCCATCGATGGTGTGGTACTCGACCTCAGCGCCCTGGCTGATGGCTGCCCCGGCTGCATAACGCGCATGGGGCGAGATGTAGGGAGGGACACCGAAAGCCGACGGTTCGTCTACGTAACCGTCGACCAGGACGAGTTTGGCCACGCATGGCGCTGTCGGTGCACCTACTTGAAGGTTGGAGGTGGGGCGCGGGCCCTTTAGGACGCAATCCCATCGGTCTCGCGACCGGGGTAGCGACCGAAGTGCTGGCCGGCACCGATGGCGGCGACGACCTCGGCAGCGGCCTGTTCGGGGTCTGCGGCGCGCACGATGTGGGCGGGGACCTTGATGATGGTCTCGACGATGCCGACGGCGCGGGCCAAGGCGACACTGTAGGTGCGGCTGGGCACGGCGGGCGTGACGTGGATGTATTGGTCCATCAGTTCGCGCTCGACACCGTACTTGCAGCCGAGGGTGCCGCGCTCGATCAGCACCGCGTGGGCGACCTTGTCTTTGCCAGGGAGATCCATGCATGCGGCGTGCACGAGGACCTCGCGCTCGGCGAGGACGGGTTCGATGCTGCCAATGGTGGTGAGTTCACCCGCGTGCCACTGCACGTCTCCGAACTTGGCGGCGACATCGCCGTCCACGCCGAAGAGGCGGATCATGTGACCCTCATTCTGGAGTGCTCGCACAATGGCGGCTCCGTACGCGTTTCCGGCGCCCGTGACGACGACCCTCATCGATCCCGCCAAGCCGACCCTTGAAAAGGCGTTTCCCACGGCGCCACCCGGGTGCCGACAAGGGTGGCGGCGACGATGAAGCGCCCAGACCGGCCAAAACGCCCCTGATTCAAGCCGTGCCACCGCGCACATTATGTAGGTCTCGAGGCGGCTCTCCATTGTATGCGCCTCCTGACCCTGCTGATCGCCTTGCTCGTCCTGTCGGGTGCTGCCGCGGCCCAACCCGGCCCGCAGCCCGGCTACGCCAGCGCCACCGACTACGCCCAGGCGTACGCCGAAGAGCGCGTCGGCAACGCGTCCGAGGACCCGGAAGGCTTCGCTGCAGGCTACGCGTCCCCCGAGGCGTTGAAGGCCGAGGCCGAGCACACGGCTTACGTGGCGTGCTGGGCCGCCGACGACGCCGGCCTCGAACCCGCCGCCTGCGATCCGTTCTACACGCCGCGCGGCGAAGCGATGCCCGAGCGACCGGAGGAGGCCCAAGAGGTCGAGGCGTTCGAAGACAGCGTCATCAACGCCACCGACAGTTTCGCCGATGCAGCGGTGGGTGTCGTCAACGACACCGTGGCCGACCCCGCGAGCGCCCCGAGCCAGGTCGAACGCCTGCTCGACGCCACCCAAGGCTTCCTCGGCAGCATCGGTGACGCGGCTGCCGCGTTGGCCGACGCCCTCGCCGGCAGCGTCCTGGCGATCCTCGACGGTCTTGTCGCAGCCGTGGACGGCCTCGAGGCGATCGGCGTCGCCACTTCCCAGGCCTTGTCGGGCGCCCTCGAAGCCGTGGGCGACGCATTCGGATCGACCGCCGCCGTCAGCACCGATGCGTTGGTCGCCGGTGGCGTCGCCATCGCGGACGGCCTCGGTGCCTTCGGCCACGCCATCGGCTCCGCTGCCGCCGCCACAGGCCACGGCATCGCCGACGCCGGCCGCTCGGTCGGCCAGGCGATCGCTGACGCGGCGGGCTCCGTCGCGGACGGTGTCGCAGACGCTGCCCGTGCGGTCAAGGACACGGTCGCCGGATGGTTCGGCGCGGAACCTGCAAGTGATTCGCTGCTCCAGAGTGGCCTCAAAGCCCCTGGCGACGTCGACGCGAGCGCCTCCGGACTGCTCGACGGCGTCACCGGCCTGGTCGCGTGAACGCGTCGAAGGGCAAGGCCCCGGTTTGTTTCATCAAAATGACAATAGGGATTATATGCTGAGAAACGGGTCGCGCATTGTGTTGTTAAGGAGCCTGAAATGGACGGCATGCCTTCTGACAGTGCTCGCGCTCGTTGTACCGGTCCAAGCCGGCCACACTCCGGGAGCGCCGGGCCAGCAGGACGCCGGCGAGTTCGTGGCCGAGACCGCGGCCTGGGCCCAGGACGCCATCTTCGGCCTCGTGCCGCCCACTGACCCTAATGCCGGCCCCGCCGGCGGTGCCCTTTCCGACGCCCAATCCGCGGCCAAGAGCCTGCAACAAGAAGCCAACACCACCGTCAAGGACGTGCAAGCAGCTGCGGACCCCGCAGCCCTGCGTGCGCTCCTCGATGAAGCGCTCAAGCCGGTGCACCGGGCGGTCAAGGACGCCCAGCAGCAGATGGACGCCCTGCTCACCCCCGACGCCCCCGAGCCACAATCCCAATCCACCGAGATGGCCCCTCAGTCGTCCATCAAGGCCGTCTGGCCCGGACTGAGTGAGCCCGTCTTGATCATCGGCGCAGCCGTGCTCGGCCTCGGCATCGTGCTATGGTTCGTCGGCCAGTCCGCAACCGTCGGCGCCGGCGCGGCCGGCACCGCGGCCCTCAACGACGGACGCAAGTTCCTGCCCTACGCCAGCCCGATGTTCACCCGCTTCGAGAAGGACACCGTGCTCGGCCACCCCAAGCGAGAGGCCATCTACGGCACCATCATCGGTACCCCCGGCATCACGCTGCAGGACCTATGCGAGGACTCGGGTCTGAGCCGCACCGCGGTCACCCACCACCTGCGCCTGCTGGAGCACCAGCACCTGATCGTCTCCAAGCGCGTCGGCCGCAGCCGCCACTTCTTCGAGAACGGCGGCCGCTACGGCCGCGACCAGAAGGACGCCTACGCGGTGCTCCACAACGACCGCTCCAAGGACATCCACGCGTTCATCCAGGCCCACCCGGGTGCCATCCAGAAGGACCTGTGCAGCAAGTTCGACATCCAGGCGAGCGTCGCCCACTGGCACGTCAAGCGCCTTCTGGAAGCCAACCTGCTGGAAGCGGTCCGCCAAGGCCGCACGGTGAGCTACTTCCCGTCGACGGATGTCGCCGCGCCGGCGTACGCCTAGGTCACTCCTCTTCTGAGGGTGCCCCGATGGGGCTGACCTTGCCGGTGTCCATGTCGAGTTCCCAGCCACGGTGGCGCGGAGCGACCTGGTTGCCGGGCAACAAACGATCCATGCCAGCGTACACCTGGTACGCCGTGCCGCGGATGAGCTTCTTCTCGACGGAGAACAGGCTCTCCGCGACGCGGGCGACGCGCCCGGCGATGATACGACCCTGCGGCCCCAGGCCTTTCTCATCACGCAGCGAACGCAGCACGCGCCAGACGGCTTCGACCACGTACACTGCCATGCCGATGGCCAGACCGGCCACCAGGTACGCCAACCGTTGGGTCAGGATGACCTGCACCCCGAGCGTGCCTTCGACGCGGAAATGCAGCAAGGAGTGCTGCACGAGGGCGAAAGAGGCCGACAGCATGATGAGCAGCCACGGCACGGCGTTGTCGCCGCCGAGCAGGAAATGGGTGCGCTGCAACGTCGTGTACGTGACGTAGAGCCATGTGCCGACGAGGATGAAGAACGGAATGAAACTGTACGACGCCCGCGGCGCCGCGACGGTGGCACCGGTGATGTCGATGAGGGATGCCATCAGCAAGGAACTGATGACGAGCAGGTGCAGTTCCCGCAGGACCGGACCTTCATCGAGGGAATTGAAGGCGCGCAGGAACCACCAGCTGCCGAGCAGCACCAGGTTCGCCACCGCGACGATCCAGGTCGTGCGTAGCGCCGACCCGAGGTCCCCGAGCAGCGGCAGCACCCAAGCAAGCGTCAGCACCAGTAGCGTCGGCCCGAAACGCCACATGGGGCTGCGCAGCCGCGCCAAGCGACCCACGTCGAAGACGATCTCTTCCAGCACGAAGATGAGGTTGAATCCTGCCAAGGCGAAGATCAGGAAGCTGCTGACGAGGGCGACGACGAAGAAATCCTCGTAGCCGACGGCGATCGGCGTCCACGCGGTCAGTGCGTAGAACAGGCCGGTGAGGGCGCCGGCGACCACGAAGGCCCGCGAGCGCATGCGCATCCAGTGGCCAACGGCGGCCAGGAAGAAGAACATGGACAGCAGCGGCGTCGCACGCTGGAACCAGTCCTGACTCGCTGGCCAGACGATCGGGACGAACGTGGTAGCGACGAGCAGGGCCAGCACGAAGCCCAGCCACGGGCCGATGTTGGACTCATGGAACCGGCGACCGCGGCGGGCAAGCCGGCGCGGGAACGGCCGTGCGCCGTCCATCAGTAGTCGTAGAACCCTTTGCCGCTCTTGCGACCGTAGTGGCCCGCTTGCACCATCTTGCGCAGCAAGGGCGCGGCGCGGTACTTGGGGTCGCCGAAGCCGGCGTGCAGGACGTCGAGGATGGCCAGCAGGGTGTCGAGGCCGACGAAGTCAGCGAGCGTGAGCGGCCCCATGGGGTGGTTCATGCCGAGCTTCATGATGGCGTCGATGTCCTCGCGGGTGCCGACGCCTTCTTGCAGGCAGAAGATGGCCTCGTTGATCATCGGGCACAGGATGCGGTTGGCGACGAAGCCTGGGTAGTCTTCGCAGGTGTGGCATAGCTTTCCCATCTTGGTGCCGACCTCGAGGACGGACGACAAGGTGGCTTCACTGGTCTCATGGCCCTTGATGACCTCGATGAGCTTCATCAGTGGGACGGGATTCATGAAGTGCATGCCGATGAACTGCGTCGGGCGCTTGGTGGCGGCGCCGAGCACAGTGATCGGGATGCTGCTGGTGTTGGAGGCGAAGATGGCGCTGGGCTTGACGATGGCGTCGAGGGCGGACCACAACTTGGTCTTGATCTCCAGGTTCTCGATGATGGCCTCGATGACCAGGTCGCAGTCGGCAAGAGCCGCGTTGTCCGTGCTGATGCTCAGGCGGGCCAGCGTGGCGTCGGCGTCGGCTTGGCTCAGTTTTTCCTTCTGGACGAACTTGCCAAGGGAGGCCTTGATGTTCTGTAGGCCCGTGTCCACGAAGTCCTGTTTCATGTCGACCATGACGAC
>JBFJNL010000074.1:0-10423 GCA_041618195.1 Thermoplasmatota archaeon
AGTTCGACGCCTTGGTCGAGCATCATCTGGCCCGCGACTGGGCTGTCGATGCCGCCAGAGAGCAGTAGGAGCGCCTTCACACTCGCTTCTAGTCGCAGGATACGGATAACGGTTGGTCTGGGGGTGCAGCCGGTCGCTTGCTTGAAACCACAGCACCTGCTGCTTGGCATGTGTTCGACGTGGCGGTCATCGGCGCAGGGTGTATCGGGGCGAGCACCGCCAAGCACCTCGCCGAGGCCGGCCACAAGGTCGTCGTGCTCGAGAAGGAAGCGCGGCCGGCGATGCATCAATCGGGGCGCAACAGCGGCGTCATCCACGCCGGCTACAACCTGAAGCCGGGTTCGGCCAAGGCGCGCTTCTGCGTCGAAGGCAGCCGCGAGATGCGGGCGTATTGCCTTGAGCGCGGCGTGGCGATGGAGCAAGGCGGCATCCTGGTCGTCGCCACCGACCAATCTCGGCTACCCGTCATCGACGACCTGCTCGTCAAAGGTCGCGCCAACGGCGTCGACGTCCGGGACATCGATGAGGCCGGCATCCGCGACATCGAACCCCACGCCGCCGGCCTGCGCGCCCTGCATGCACCGGAGGGGGCCAGCGTCGATGCCACTGGCTACGTGGCGGCGCTGGTCGCGGATGCACAGGCCGCCGGTACCGAATTCAGATTCAATGTCCAGGTCCGCGACATCACGGACCCAGCACGGATCCGCACCGACCGGGACGATGTCTCGGCTCGCTGCGTGGTCAACGCCGCCGGCCTGCACGCAGACCGACTCGCCCGCCACTTGGCGCCCGAGTACCGCGTCATCCCGTTCAGGGGCTACTACGCCCAACTGGCGACCGACCAACGCCATCTCGTGCGCAGCCACGTCTACGCCGCTCCCGACCCGCGATTCCCGTTCTTGGGTGTGCATTTGAGCCGCCGCGTCGATGGGGCGGTGGCCGTCGGGCCCGGCGCGATGTTGGCGTTCGGCCGCGAAGCGTACCATTTCCTTGGCCTATCAGCCGGCGACGCCGCATCGATGGCTGGGTTCGGCGGCTTCTGGCGCATGTGGAACAAGTCGTTCCGGGCACAGGTGCGCCAAGAGATCCACAAGAGCATCAGCCGACGCGCCGTGGGGCGGGAAGCCCGATCATTGATTCCCGCAGTCGACCCGCGTCGCTTGCTGCCGTTGCAGGCGGGCAACCGGGCGCAACTCGTCGCCCGCGACGGAACGCTCGTCGAGGACATCCTCGTGCGCGAGACCGATGATGCCGTCCATGTGCTGAACGCCGTGTCGCCTGGATTGACGTGCAGCCTGCCGTTTGGTCGCGATCTGGCCACGCGGGTTGCTGGGAAGTTGTGACGCCGCCGCGTTTTTCTACGCCCCCGAGTGGGCAGGCATAGCGATGGCGCTCATCCGTCCCTGCTCCACAGCCGCCGGCTTCATGGCGACCCCCGAGCAGCAGCGCCGCGTTGACCTGGCCGGGTTGAAGTCGCGGCTCATCGCCGACGGCTTCACCATCATGCTCGACGCCCGCGTCTTGCTGTTGATCAAGAAGGACACCGAGTCGACGGTGTACACCAATGGCAAGGTGTTGTTGAAGACGGCGGACAAGGGCGTGGCCGAGTCGGCGTACGAGGCCCTACGCCCGCACCTTGAAGCTTCGTGGTGACGCCGTTCAGCGGCGGCGCAACATGAATGCGGCCAGCAGGCCCGTGACGGCCAGCAGCGGTGTCGGACCGGGGATGCTGCAACTGTAAGTGGCCGTTTCGTCGGCCCAGTCGTCGTGGATGGTGACGACGTGCGAGAAGGATTGGCCAAAGCCTGGTTGGCGCACGATGATCTCGTCGCCCTGACCCAGCGTACCGTCCTTGTCTTCGAACAACACCATGCGCCAGCCGTCTTTCTCCTGCGTGGTGCCGTCGCCCAAGTCGAAGCTGACCGTCGGCGTCACCGAGGTGCCGCATCCGACGCTGGTGGCTTCCGGGTAGACGCGGATCGTGTATTCCTCGTACGGGCCGCCTTCGACGCTCGTGCCTTTCCAGGTCCAGCCGTTCTCGTCGCTCTTGGTGGTGCCGACGACGAAGCTGGTGACCTTGTGGTCGGCTTCGGGGGGCGTGATGGTGACGCGGTCGCCGTACGTCATGTCGAGCTTGAGATGGGCGCTCGGGTTCTGGCTGACGATCTTGGTGATGTGGCCGTCCTTCGCGGTGATGGTCAAGGTGGTGGTGCCCTCTACACCTTCGGTCGTGAAGGTGCCCGCGAACATGCCCTTGCCCAGATCCTCGAAGCCCTGCGGCGTCATCTTCTCGAGACGCAGGTCGCCGGTCATGAGCGACGGGTCGACCATGGGGAATTCGAAGTACGGCTCGAGGATGGCCTCGCTGCCTCGGCCCGTGCAGATGCCAAGCGGGTTGCGGGCTGCGGCGCTGGTGTCCGGGATGTCCACCTGCTCGCCGCCGGCGACGATGGCGATGATGCGTTCGCTGCTGCAATAGGCCGTGAAGACCAGCGAGGCGGCCTTGCCCGTCACCAGGACATCGCCGGCGCGGCCGAGGGTGACCTCCATGCGGGGTTGGATGGTGACCATGACGGGGACGCCGTTGAACTGGCTCTCCACCGACACATCGCCCGTGACCTTGATGCTGGCCAAGCCGCCCTGCGGGCTGACGTCCGCCGGGAACGCGACGATGGCCGCTTCCAGTTCGCGCTGCATCTCGCTCTGGCTCGGTCCTTTGCCAAAGCATCCGCTCAGAGCCAACGCGATCAACAGCACCAGCGCTACTCGCATGCGGGAGAGCCGACGGCTCCGCGTATAAGGTTTGTAGATACGTCGCTTGGTCAAACGCGGCGCGCCAACAAGGCTGCACCGAGCAGGCCGACGAAGACCCATGCACCGAGGCTGGGGATGGGCACGTCGCCGAGCGCGCGGTCGGCCCAGCGGTCCCAGACCACGACCTCGTACTGGTTGACGGTGTTCCAGCCTTCGCGGCTGATGCTGAAGCTGTCGCCGCCATCGAACACGCCGTCGCCGTCATCGGTGAACATGAAGGTGAAACCGTTGGCTTCGCCGTTCTCCCCGACGGGGAACGTGGCGACGACCTCTTGGCTCTCGGCATCGATGACGCGGACCTCGAACTCAGAGAACGGTTGGGTCTCGTCGCCGCCGAGGCCGTTCCATTGGTAGACCTGGCCGTTGTGGTCGCCGAAGCCGTTGATGAGCGCCGGCATGCGTTCGTCGGCCTGGGGGACGGTGATGGTGCGGCGCTCGCCGTATCCCATGTCCAGGAAGCCGGTGCCGCTCTCGGTGTCGATGTCCATGCGGCTGACGCGGCCCTTGGCATCGATGGCGATGGTGACGGTGCCATCTTCATCGGTGTAGCGGGCGGTCACGGTGCCGTCCGGGTGGGCTGTGATGTTGAGCAGGTCCAGGTTCTCGAACTCGCCGAGATCCAATGGGTCGCCGGTGTCTTGGAAACTCTCCATGCAGGCCTTGTCGGGCTGCGGGCGGGCTTCGACGGCTTGTTCACCGATGACGATGACGATGCTGCCTGGGCCGCAGAATAGTTTGAGGTCGACGCCGAACGAGCCGCCGGTGGACAGGATGACGCTGGCGCTGCCGCCGCGGCCCCATTCCATGGCGAACGTCGCGGTGTCGGTGCTGTCCTTGCCGAACCCGAATTCGCCTGCCACGGTCGTCAGGCTGCCGCCGGTGGGGGAGGCGAAGTCTGCCGCGAACGTCTCGAGCGCTTCTTGGGAGACCGCTTCGGCCTCTTCGGGGCTGAGTTGCTTGGCGCCGCCGCCGAAGCAACCTGCGCTCAGGGTGGCCAATGCCACGACGAGGATCATCCATCGCATAGCTCCCCATCCGGAAGGCTTGGATAAAAGCGGGCCGGGCGAATGCGGCGCCGTCCGGGCTCAGTGCGTCGCGGAGCGGGCTTGCTGGGACGGCTGGGCGGCGGTGCGTGGTCCATCGGGACCGACATCGTAGACCAACGGCAGCATGTGGGCTTTCATGAACGCCGCCATCTGGCCTTCGTCAAGAGGATCGATCTTGTCCTCCATGACGGCTGCGAGGCTTAGCAAGAAGGCCTTGAAGGCGGGGTCCTGTTGTGCCAGCCCGACCAGGCTGCGTGGGGGTGCGCCGTCAGGGATGTCGAGGATGCGGATCATGGTGCGGCCCGCGATGAACAAGGTGTTCTGTGGCGACCCCATGAAGCGGGCGACTTTCTGGCCCGTCGAGGGGTCGTCAAGGAGCGCGCGGAATTCGGCTTCTTTGCCTGGCTTGCATCTGAACGTAAGAGCGACGAGCATGCCGCAGACAACCTCGAGGTAGGTAAGAACCTCGGCTCGGTTTGTGGCGGCGGCCAGGGAAGGGTTCAGTCGTGCAGCCAGACGCCTTGCTGGCGGCTTTCGATGCGGACGAAGCCGAAGCGCTCGAACTGCACCACGCGGCCGATGACCTCCAGGGCGGCCGGTTCGACGCGACCCTCGATGAGGTCGATGCCGGGCAGGGCACCTTCTGGCGCGTCGTCGGCCAGGATGCCGGGTCGCAACACCGTGAACGGCTCGGCGAGGCCGTGGGGCAGCCATTGCACGATGGGCATGCTGCGATCGATCTCTTCGCCGGTGAAGAACGCCGTGCCGCCTGCGAGCATGATGTTGCCCAGGTCCTTGAGGCGCAGTTGCTTGGCCTCCTCGCTGCCGGGGATGTACACCGTGGTGGCGGCAGGCAGTGTGCGGCGTCCTTTGTCTTCATGCGGCGGGTGCAGGAGGGGGCGGGCGACCTTGCCCTCGATGCCGGTGACGCTGATGCGTTGCGGGGCGGGGACGAAGAAGTAGCGCGGCGTCACATCGTCGAGTGCTTTGCCGTCCTCGGCTTCGATGTTCTGCATGCTGATGGCGATGTCCTTCTCGGTGACGCCGAGGGCGACCCAGAAGCGGCGTACGGCACCGGCGTCGTAGCCGCGGCGGCGCAGGGCGCGCAGCGTCGGGAGGCGGATGTCGTCCCAGCCGTTGAAGTCGCCGGCGTCGATGTGCAAGCGCATCCAGCTCGTGCTGAACTTGCCGAACTCGTGGACCGAGACGCGGCCCCAGTACAGGGTCTGGGGGTAGTCCCATCCCATGTGTTTGTAGAGGAACTGCTGCTTGCGCGTGGAGTCCATCAGGTCCTTGCCGCGAATGATGTGGGTGACGCCCTGCAAGTGGTCCTCGACGGCGGACTCGAAGTCCAGGAGCGGCCAGCAGCGATGGTCCGGGATCTCGCCGCGTGCGGCGCGGGGATGGATGGCGGTCTTGGCGACGACGCGGAAGGCGGTCCAGTCGCGCAGGGCCGGGTCCTTGTGTTGGATGTCGGTCTTGACGCGCAGGACGACGCTGCCGGAGGCGCGCTCGCCGTCGATCATCGCCTGGAAGCCGGCCTTATGCTCGGCGGCGGGCAGATCTCGGTGCGGACAGGCGATGCCGTTGTTCTTGTTCTCCCGCCAGCCTTCGGGCTCGCAGTCGCAGATGTAGGCGCCACCTTTGTCGATGAGTCGGAAGGCGTGCTCGAAGTAGACCTCGATGCGGTCGCTGGCCTTGATGAGCCTGGCCGGCGCGGCACCAGCGAGCCACGTGAAATCCTCAAGGATCCACGCGTAGCCATCGATGTCGTCGGTGTACAACGGCGGCTTGACCTGCGGGTCGGTGTCGTCGTAGCGCAAGATGATGTCGGCGTCGTAGTCCTTCGCGTATTGCGCCATGATGGCGACGCCGCGACCGTGGCCCAGACTGAGTGGGCCGTTGGGGTTGGGTGCGAAGCGCAGCACGACCTTCTCCACGTCGTCGGCGCCGGGCAGCGGTTTGAGGCCGGTCCGGCGCTCTTTCTTCTTGGTCTCCAACAACTCGGGCGCGTCGGCCGCCAGTTCGGCCTGTTGGGCTTCGAGCCCCATGGCGTTGACCTCGTCACCAGCCGCCATGAGCGCGGCGACGACCGCCTTCGGGTCGCCCCGGAACTCCGGGTGAGCAGCCATCACGCGACCGACCAGGCCCTTGGCCTGGCACGTGCCCTCATGCTGGATAGCGTTCTGCAGACAGAAGCGACGCGCAACGGCGACAAGGTCGGCCACGTCGGCGCGACCCCCATCGTGCTTTTGGGTGCTGCGCTCCCCATCCCCTGCGCCGCCGAAGCCTGGCAGGGCCTTCGGCCCGTGCTTCCCCGCGCCCAGCACCCCTGTTCCGGGGGCCTGCTCGGGCTTTATGCGCTACCCAGACCCATGCCATCCTTGCTATGCGGCACACGGCGGCCCGGGGCAGACGCAAGGGCCAGTTCCGGGGCCAGGCCTCCTGTATCCTAGACGCGGAGGGGCACTTTCTCAACGTCAGCCCATCGCTGGCATCGTTCTTCCACACCGATGGTCGCAGCCTGCGCGGCCACACATTGTATTCGTGCATGGATGCGGGCGCGGCGGCCCAGGTGGCCCCTCTGGTCGCCATGACCGCGGAAGGACAGCGCAACGAGACGTTCCAGATCCTTCTCCATCGACCCAAGGGCCCGGCGTGGGTCACCATGCACTTGGTGGCCGGCGGCAAGGGCCCGGATGGGGAGCCATTGGTGGCGGCGTTCTTCGAGAATCCGTGACAAGGGCCAAGTGCCACGGCTCGTTGGCCGTGTATGGATGCGCTGCTGTTGGCCGGGGGTTTCGGGACGCGCCTGCGCCCGCTGACGTACACCCGACCCAAGCCGTTGATCCCCGTCGCCGGCCGGCCGATGCTCGAATGGGCTTTGGACCGCCTGCCGCCGGAGGTCGACCACGTGGTCGTGGCCGTCAATTGGTTGGCGGAGCGACTGGAATCGTATTTTGCCGCGAGCGAGCGTGACCTGCGCTTCTCGGTCGTGCGGGAATCGGAGCCGCTTGGCACGGCGGGGGCGGTCAAGAACTGCGCATCCCACTTGACGAGCGACCAGTTCTTCGTCCTGAACGGCGACATCGTGTCTGACATGGACCTGGTCGCCATGGTCAAGCAGCACCGCGAGACCGGTGCCGTCGGCACCATCTCGCTCAAAGAGGTCGAGCCCGCGGAGGTCGTGCACTACGGCGTCGTCGAACAGGACGCCGATGACGACCGGCGCATCCGCGGCTTCGTGGAGAAGCCGGCCACGCCGGACCTGGCACCGAGTCGCCTCATCAACGCCGGCGCGTACCTGCTGGACCAGAGCGTGCTCGGGCTCATCGAACCCGAACGCCTTGTGTCGATGGAGAAGGAGATCTTCCCCCAGTTGCTGGACGACGGCTTCTATGGGTCCACGTTCACGGGCCAATGGATCGACGTCGGCGACCCGGCGCGTCTCTTGCAGGCCCACCGGGCATTGGGCGGCGGCAGCAACATCGTCGGCACGGGCTGCACGATCGCGCCGGATGCCGACATGCGCGACTGCATCCTGGGTGACGGCGTGACCATCGGCCCAGGCGCCAGGCTGCACGGCTGCGTCATCGGTGACGGCGAGACCGTTTCCGGCCGCCATGCCGATGCCCGCGTGTGGACGCAGCCGATCCCGGCCGGCTACCCGAACAAGCAGGTCGGCAACACCCTACCCGGTGCAAAGTAGGGCACTCGCACGCATCCCCGCGCCGATTCTGGCCCTTTCGCCCCAATCGGGCGAAACCACGCCTTCTTAGGCAGGACCGTGGGACAATATTGTTGTGAGTACGAGAGACCCTGCGGAACAGCGGTTGGACAGCCCTGAGGCCACGCCTGCGTGGCTGGCCGCCTTCAAGGCCTGGGCGCCGAGCCCCGACGTCGTGCTGGTCGTCGATGCCGCAGGCATGCTGTTGCGGCTCAACCGGCCCATCGGGTCCATCACCCCCATGGATCTCAAGACCGAGCCGATCTGGGCGTGGACCTCAGAGGGCCTCACCACCAAGTTGCGCGCCGTGGTCCACCACGCCCTGCACCCAGGCATCCCGCAGGTCATCGAAGCCGATTTCCCGAGCGGCGCAGGGCGCCGTTGGTACCGCATCCAAAGCATGCCGTGCGGCCCCGCCGAAGACCGGGTGGCCCTCCTGCACTGCACCGACATCGACGCGCAACGCCGGGAACTGGAGCGTCTCCAGGAAGGCGAACGCCTCATGCACGACGGCGAAGGCATGGCCCACCTCGGCACTTGGTACTGGGACATCAGCCAGCCCCACGCCACGTGGTCCCACGAACTGTACAACATCTACGGACTCGATGCGGCCACCCACGTGCCGACCTATGATGACTACCTCACCCGCATCCACCCGGACGACGTGGAGCGCGTCAAGCACGCCACCGAACGCGCCTTCAAGGATTTCGAATCGTACAGCCATGACGAACGCATCCGCCACGCGGACGGCACCTGGCGCCATCTCCACACCTGGGCACGCCCGGTCCTGCACGACGACGGCACGCTGCATGCGTTGCAGGGTGTCTGCCTGGACATCACCCGGCGCAAGGAATCGGAGATCGCCTTGGCGGCCTCCGAACACCGGCAGCGCTTGATCTTGGACTATGCGGGTCTTGGTATCGCCTCCATCAGTCCGGACGGGGTCATCGAGCAGGCCAATGTCACGCTCGATCGCCTCACCGGTATCGAGCCCGTCTTTGCCGAGCGCTTCGTAGAATCGGCCGAGGTCGTGGCGGCCATCGACGATCTGTTGAACGGGCACTCCGAAAGCCGCACCGTCGGGGCGACCCCCGCGGGCGCGCTGAGCCAGCATGTGCGCCTCCTACTGACGCGCGTCGACGAAGGGCTGCGACCGTTCGTCGTCGTCGTCGCCCAGGACGTCACCCCAGAGGCCTTGGCCCTGGAGGCCGAAGCCAAGATCCGCGACCTCGAGGCACGCCAGGCGAGCCAAGCCCGCGTCGTCGGCATGGCCGGCCACGAGCTCAAGAACCCACTGACGCCGATCCTGATGCAGCTCGCATTGTTGGAACACGGCAATCTCGGGCCCCTTGACGATGCCCAGAGCGCCGCACTGGCCAAGATCCGCGGCCAGACGGTCCGCATCCAATCGCTGCTTCAGGATCTATTGGACACCGCACGCTCGGATGGCGGTGCCTTGACCATGGCCAAGGCCGAGGTCGATGTCGCGGACCTCGTGCGCAACGCCGCAGACATGCATCAGGCCACGGCCGCCAGCTTCGGCGTCGTGCTGGTGACCCACACGCCGGATGAACTGTCGGCGTCGGTCGATGCCGGCCGCATGGTCCAGGTCGTCGACAACCTTGTGCTCAACGCCATCCGGTTCACCCCGACCGGCCGCCGTGTCGACGTGGACGTCAGGGACGACGGCGAGTCTTGGACGCTGCAGGTCTCCGACGAGGGCGTCGGCATCCCCGAGGATCAGCAAGACGACATCTTCGAGGCGTACGTGATGGGCGACACACCGGCCCCGCACGACCTCAAGAGCAGCGGCCTCGGCTTGTTCGTGGTGCGCGGCATCGTGGAAGCCCACGGCGGCACGCTCACGCTCACAAGCTCGCCCGGTGCGGGAACTTGCCTCACAGCCATCATGCCCAAGTAGGACAGGCCGAGGCGTGTACCCAACGACCTAGCCGCGGCGCGGCATGCTAAGTCTGTCCACACATCCAAGCAAGCCGGCCAATTCCTAGCAGCCTGCCGGCCCGGATGTGGACGTTCTTTGGCCCACGAAGGGATGTTTCAGTGCCCACGGTTGCTGGCGTAGTCGCACAGCAACGTCAGGAGGCGCTTGGCAGCGGTCTCCGGCAGGTCAGCCAACGTCGCCTTGGCGAAGCTGCTGAACTCCTTGGCCCGGCTCTTGGTGTACTCCAGGCCACCGGACTTCTCCATGAACTTGAGGATGGCCGCGACGTCTTCGGGCGTCTTGTCGTCCTTGCGGTACAAGTCGACGAACTGGCGGCGGTCGAACGGATCGAGCTTCGTGTGCGTGGACACGTAGACGAGCGTCTTCTTGCCGTTGACGATGTCGCTGTGCGCCGGCTTGCCGAGCGCTTCGTCGGTGCTGGTGACGCCGAGGTAGTCGTCCCAGACCTGGAAGGCCAGGCCGAGTAGGCGGCCGCATTCGGCCAGCTTCTTGACCTGCTGGTGGTCGCCGCCGCCGAGCTCGGCGCCGTTCTTCATCGCGGTCTCGAAGAACGTGGCGGTCTTGCGCTCGATCATGTGGTAGTACTGCAGTTCGTCGATCTTCTTCATCGACTCGAAGTGCATGTCCCAGTACTGGCCTTCGCAGACCTCGCGGGCCAGCTTTGCCACGTCGAGGCTGACGGTGCGGTACGTGGTGTCATCGATGTCGAGACGGTCGAGGAGCTCGAAGACGAGACTGAACATGGTGTCGCCGGCCAGGATGCCGAGGTTGACGCCCCACTTCTTGTGCACCGATTCGACGCCGCGACGCATGTCGCAGTCGTCCATGATGTCATCGTGGATGAGCGTGAAGTTGTGCAGGATCTCCAGCGCC
>JBFJNL010000075.1:0-10338 GCA_041618195.1 Thermoplasmatota archaeon
ACCGCCTTCGAGGACGCCTTCGCACGGGCCTGGTTCAAACTCACACATCGCGACATGGGCCCACGCTCACGCTACCTGGGGCCTGAGGTCCCCGCCGAAGAACTGCTTTGGCAGGACCCGGTCCCCGCCGTCGACCACCCGCTCATCGGCACCAAGGACATCGCAGACCTGAAGGCCAAGATCCTGGCCTCGGGGCTGTCGGTCGCCGACCTGGTCTTCACGGCGTGGGCATCGGCGGCGACGTTCCGTGGCTCCGACAAGCGGGGCGGCGCCAACGGTGCCCGCATCAGGCTTGAGCCACAGAAGGACTGGCCCGCCAACGAGCCCGCCAGGTCCGGCCCCGTGCTGGCCAAGCTGGAAGGACTCCAGAAGGACTTCAACACGACCGGCAAGGACGTCTCCCTGGCCGACCTGATCGTCCTCGGCGGCTGTGCCGCCATCGAGAAAGCGGCCAAGGACGCCGGCCACGACATCGAGGTCCCGTTCCATCCTGGCCGCACGGACGCCACACAGGCGCAGACGGACGTCGACGCGTTCGCCCCACTGGAACCAGTGGCGGACGGTTTCCGCAACTACCTGAAGACCCGCTTCAGCGTCTCGGCGGAAGAGCTGCTGGTCGACCGCGCACAGCTGCTTGGCCTCACGGCCCCCGAGATGACGGTCCTTGTCGGCGGCATGCGTGTCCTGGGGGCCAACCACGGGCGGTCCGAGCACGGCGTGTTCACCAAGCGACCCGGGCAACTCAGCAACGATTTCTTCACGAACCTCGTCGACATCGAGACAGCGTGGACCCCAACCTCCGAAGTGGAGGAGACGTTCGAAGGACGAGACCGGACATCGGGCAAACCGAAATGGCGTGCCACCCGCGTCGACCTGGTCTTCGGGTCGAACTCGCAACTGCGCGCACTCGCCGAGGTCTACGCCCAAGACGATGCGCAGGAGAAGTTCGTGCACGACTTCGTCGCCGCATGGACCAAAGTGATGGACGCCGACCGCTTCGACCTGCACTGACGGCCCCGCCGCATGGCCAGTGGCCCAGAGACGTACCCGCCAGGGCCAGACGCCGCACCTCATACGTACTATGGTCTATATTGGACGAGCACGCAGTCGATACGTGGTTCGCCGCCGTGGTGGAGCCACTCGCCTGCCAGGAGCCATGCATGCCGACCCGACCCGAGACCCGTGCCCGCCAAGCCCACGACCCCACGCGGCGGCTGAACGCCACGTTGCGCGGCCGATAGGCATGGACATCGACGCGGCGCGGCAAGACCAAGCGGCACTCGTGGCGGCCCATGAAGCCTCACGCCGCATGGCCTTGGCGCCCGGAGTGATGCTTCTGTGGGAATCGCAGACCACCATCGACCATGAGCAGGCGGAGATGATGTGGGGCGAAGAGGACGCCGAGACGCGGGCTGCGATGCGTGCCGGCTACGGAGCCCTGCGCCCATGCGAAGCATTGCTGACCGCCACTTTGACCATCGAAGGACACGACGAGGGCACCGCGCGCACCAGCCTGTACGCCGGCGTGGAGACCCGTCTTCGGCTGGTGTCGGGCCGCGTCGAGATCACCGCGCGCCCGGTGGGCCCGACAAGTAGCGCCGAAGCCGCCCCGGATGTGCTGCGGCTGGCTTTCGACATCCCAGTAGGCTTCGATGTCGGCGAGGCCGGACTGGTCATCGACCACCCGCGCCTGCAGATCCAGGCACCCTTGCCAGGCGCCGTACGCCGGTCGCCACTTGGCTGATCAGAACAGACGCGCTTGCGTGCCGCCAGGGACCACAAGAGCGTCCAACAGGTCGGGCCGGTTGTGGGTGGACTTGTTGAGTCCACAAGCCATTGGCCTCATCAAAGATCCAGACCATCCGCGCGCACATGGGCCGCCATCAGCGTCCCGGTTGATGAGACTGTCCGCGTGGTTTCGGCGAGGCACAGGCCAACGCCTGTACGCCAACGGTATGCTCGCCACGCCTATGTTGAGGCATGGAACACCACATCCATGTCGAAGCACGAGGCGGCCACGTGGTCGCCACCATCCCAGACCTGCCCGGATGTCAGGGCGTCGGCGCGGACGCCAGCGCAGCCATCCAGCGCCTCGAACGGGTGCTACAGGCCGCCTATGACCGCCCCCCGCCTTCGCCGTTCGCAGCCGTGCGCAAGCGGTTGGGTGAACGGGCCCGGAACATCGCCGAGCCGGTGCACTGGTGACCTATGCGACGGGGACGACCTGGCCAGGGTTGCGCCACGACCGCATGGGCTTGGCCAACTCCCGACGCCGTGACTTGGTCAGCACCGGGATCGGGACCGGTTCGTCGAGGAAGTCCAGCAGCGTGACCTGGCGGCGTAGCCACGGGTCGATGACATCCCCGCTGTCACAGACCGCACGCCAGCGACCGCCGGGGGCGTCGATGGTCCAGCGCGTGTGCACCGCTTCATAGGTGGCTTGCGCGAGCACCGGATGGGTGCGCCACCAGCGCTGCATGTCGACGAACAGGAGAACCGGGGTGTGGTGGCGCCGGGTCAGGTTCTTGAGGTGCTTCAAGGCGTAGCGCGTGTAGTCCTCTTGCTCCCAGTCCTGCAGTTCATCCGTCGAGAACAAGCGGTCGAAGGGCGACACGATGACCGCATCCGCCCCCATCTGCGCCAACTTCTCATCGAGGTGCTTGGTCAGCACCGTGTCCCATTGGAAGGGCGTCATGCAGCGCTTGATGAGGACCCGGTCTGCGCCATGGTCTGCCTGGTGGCCGCGTTCGAGGTTCAGTTCGGCCATGTGGTAGGGGTCGAAGCCGTGGTCGCCGTCGCACCACAGCACGGTCCCGGGGCGGTCGTGGATCGCGAAGTGGCAGAGCTCCTGCCCGAAGCCGCGCAGGTCGCGGCGACTGCCTGATAGGAGCGCAAGGCCCGGCTCAAGGAGCGGGGACCACATGGGACTGACTGGGACGCGCGAGGTCTTGGGGTGTGGGGCTGGGTGGGTGAAATCACCCTAGCAAAAATCGCAGTACCGCAAGATTCCACAACACTGCCAGGGTGTAGGTGACCGTACCTGCCGTGATGATGGCGTTGACGATGCCGGCACTGCGGTGCTCCTGCTTGTGGTGCAACCACGCCACCGTAGGCACCCAGGCAAGCATGGAGGCCACCACAACGATCAGCTTCATCCCTAGCAGAGCCTGCGGCCCTAGCCAGTCCACTGCCTGGGCAGGCCCCAACTGATTGGCCTCGATGCCACCATGGCGGATGACCATCAACGTGCTCCCCAGATCCAGGATCTGCAACGCCAGGAACCAAGCGTACACCGCCATGAACGTCCCCCAAATACCATGATGCGAACGGACCGTCACCGGGTATTCCCCGACCCACTCGCCCCGGTTCCAGGAGAACATAGGACGTCATCCGACCCGCGCACGCTTAGCCGTTGGTGCACGCCCAAAGGCCCAAGTCATTCAAGTCCCGATACGGTTCCGCTGATATGGACCTGACCGCCAAGCACTGCACGCCATGCGAGGGGGGCACGCCCAAGATGCCCCATGACGAGGCCGATCGCCTGCTCGCCCAATGCCCTGGCTGGGCCCGGGAAGAGGACTGGATCCACCGCGACATCGTCGGCAAGAACTTCGTCGCGTGCGTCGACATGATCCGCGACATCGCCGACCTGGCCGAGGATGAGGGGCACCACCCCGATCTCCACTTGACCGGGTACAAGCACCTGCGCATCTCCCTGCAGACCCATGCGGTCGGCGGCCTCAGTGAGAACGACTTCATCCTCGCCGCCAAACTCAATCGCCTGCTGAGGCAAGCGTGAGGTTGGCCGGCAAGACCGCCCTCGTCACCGGGGGCGCCAAGCGCATCGGCCAGGCCATCTGCGAATCGCTGGCGGATGCCGGCTGCCACGTCGTCGTCCATTACGGGTCCTCCAAGTCCGAGGCCGCAGCCACCGCGCAGGACCTGCGTGACCGCGGCGTCGATTCGTGGACCGTGCGCGCAGACCTGCTCGACACCGACGCCGCCGAGGGCCTGGTCGCCGCCGCCAGTGCTGCCGCCGGCCGACCCATCGACCTGCTGGTCAACAACGCCTCCGCATTCCCCAAACAGCCGTGGAAGACCGCGACGTACGCAGACGTCGACCACATGATGCGGATCCACGCCTGGGCGCCCTTCGCGACCGCCCGCGCGCTGGCCGGCCAGGGTGGCAAGGCGGTCGTCAACCTGCTCGATACGCGCATGGCCGCGGACGACCCCGACCATGCACCCTATTTGTTGTCCAAGCAGGCACTCTGGCACCTGACGCAAGACATGGCACGCACCTTCGCGCCGATGCGCGTCAACGGCGTCGCACCGGGACCGATCCTGACGCCGACCGACGGCAGCGGCGACGCAGGTATGCAAGCGGCCATCGATGCCACCGTGCTGGGCCGCATGGGTACACCACAAGAGATCGCACACGCCGTGCGTTTTCTTCTCGAAGCCGATTACGTGACCGGCGACGTCGTGTTCGTTGACGGCGGGAGGCATCTTCGTGACTAGCCTGATCACAGAGCGCTTCGCTGTGAGCGTCGACGGCGGGAGACACCTCCATGACTGACAAGATCTACATCACCGACCTACACCTGCGCACCCACATCGGCGTCGCGGCGTGGGAGCAGAAGGCCCGCCAGGACGTGGTCATCAACATCACCATCCACCATGACCAGTCGAAGGCCGCGGCCAGCGACGACGTGGCGGACACCATCGACTATCGAGGCATCCGCGACGAGCTGGTGACGTACGCGGACGAGTCTAACCATGCGTTGCTGGAGTCCTTCGCCCAGACCGTCGCCGACACGGTGCTGAAGCGACCCGGCGTCATCGCGGTCGATGTGAAGGTCGCCAAACCCGGCGCTCTCCGTTTCGCTGACAGCGTCGCGGTCGAGATCCACCGCCCATGATCCACATCTCGGTGGGCAGCAACATCGATCCCGAGATCCACGTCCCCTCCGCCATCGCCCGCCTGGGCGGCCTCGTCGATGTCGCCGCCATCTCACCGTTCTACCTCGTCCCGGCCATCGACCGGCCCGACCAGCATGACTACTGGAACGGCGTCGTCGCCGTCGAGTACGACGGGGACATCGTCACCCAACTGCGCGAGGTCGAGGCGGCTGAGGGGCGCGTGCGCACCGACGACAAATGGGCCGCCCGCACCCTTGACCTGGACGTCCTGCTGGTGGATGGCGTGATCGTCGACGAGGACCTGTTGCATCGACCGTTCTTGGCCCGCTGTTTGGCAGACCTGGGTGCCCTGCCTACCGGCGTCGCGGACCCAGGCCAGCGTTGGCCCCGTGCATGGGACGGCGAAGCACAGCATTGAAAGCCATAGAGCAAGGTGCAACGACGATGCAAGCCGGCCAACCGTGCCCCGCTTTCCAGACCGAAGCCGCCGTCAGCGGTGTCGTCGTCTCCGTCGAATCCTTGGCCCGCCGACGCGCCGTCGTCGTCCTACACGGGCCGCGCACCGCCGAGGCCCCCAAGCTCGTCGGCAAGGCCGTGCGTGCCAAGCACGCCTCCGCCGACGACGTGGTCGTCGCCAACGTCGTGAACCTCAAGTCGATGGCGGGCCTTTGGAAGAAGGTCGCCGACGCGCAGATCAAAGCGACGTACGAGAAGATGGCCAGCAAGCTCGGTGACAACGCCGAGGATTACGTGCTCATCTGCCCCGATTATGAGAACGCCGTCGCCTCGGCGTTCGGCTTCGACGACACCAATCAGAAGGCCGCCGTGGTCGTCCTGGACGACGATGGCACGGTCCTGGGGGCCACCGACGACGGCGACCTAGCGGAGCAAGCACTGGCCTGGCTCGGATAGCCCCCTCAACAGCCCTTATCACCCCACCTGTCCATCCTAAGGGTGAACATGTCCAGAGACGTCTGCGTAGTCGGCGTGGGAATCACCCAGTACGGGAAGCATGACCTACAAGCTCGCGAACTGATGACGGCGGCCGCCGACGCAGCCATCCAGGATGCCGGCATCGATGTCAAAGACATCGAAGGCGGATTCTTCGGCAACGCGTTCGGCATGGCCGAGAAGCAAGGCCACCTGGGCCCGCTCATCATGACGGCCCTCGGGATCCCCGAGGTTCCGGCCACCGTGATGGAGACCGCCTGCGCCAGTGCCGGCACGGCATTCCACCACGCCTACCGCGACGTAGCGGGCGGCTTCAGCGACATCGTCCTGACCGGCGGCGTCGAACGCGTCTCCATGCTTGATACGCTGACCGCCACGACCTACTTCGGTTACGGCTCCGATTACACGTTCGAGGGTGGCAACGGCTGCTCCTTCCCCGGCCTGTACGCCACCATGGCCCGCGGCTACTTCGAGAAGTACGGCGCCACCGAGGAAGACCTGGCCGCCGTCGCGGTCAAGAACCACGACAACGCCCTGCACAATCCCATCGCGCACCTGCGCAAGAAGATCACCGTCGACACCGTCATGAAATCCATGAAGGTCGCCGACCCGCTCAAGCTCTACGATGCCTGCCCGTTCAGTGACGGCGCTGCAGCGGCCATCCTCTGCACGCCAGAGATCGCCAAGAAGCTCACCGACACGCCGGTGTACATCGACGCCAGCGCCCGCAGTGGTAGCGTCGCCAGCCTGCATGACCGCCCCGACTTGACCACCATCCCGGGCACCGTCCGCGCCGGCCAGCAAGCCATGCAACAGGCGAAGGTGGGCGTCGACGACATCGACTTCTTCGAGGTCCATGACTGCTTCACCATCGCCGAGGTCGCCGCCAGTGAAGACCTCGGGCTCTTCGCCAAGGGCAAGGGTGCCCAGGCCGCCACGGACGGCCTCACCTACCCAGACGGCAAGCGGCCGATCAACCCGAGCGGCGGACTCAAGGCCAAGGGCCACCCGGTGGGTGCCACCGGCGCAGGCCAGATCGTCGAGGTCGTCGAACAACTGCGCAACGAAGCCGGCGGCCGCCAGGTCGATGGCGCCATGCGCGGCCTGACCCACAACGTCGGCGCCACCGGCGGTACCGTGGTCGTCAACATCCTGAGCAGGAGGAACTAGAATGGCGGACGTCAAGATCACCAAGGAGCGCAAGGACGACGCCGACGATTCCGTCGACCCGCACAAGGCGGTCGCTCCGGTGATGTCGATGAAGCAGCAGACGGACAAGATGCGCGATGGCGAGCTGTGGGGCCTGCATTGCAACGCCTGCGACTTCGACCAGTTCACGCCCATGGTCCGATGCACCCAGTGTCAGAGCCGCGACATCGAAGCCAAACAGTTCAGCAGTTCCGGCAAGGTCGTCAGTTACACCATCCAGAACGTGGCGCCGGAGATCTTCATGAACGAAGTGCCGTACGCCTTCGCGATCATCGAGCTGGAGGACGGCCCGAAGGTCAGTGGCTGGGTGCCATTCATCTCACGCCCGGCCGATCTACCCATCGGCTCGACCCTGAAGTTCAGCCCGAGCTACAAGCCAGGGATCATGTTCGACAAGCCTGAGAACGTGTACTGACACGTTCGGAGGGGTGTCGAACCGCGAACGAAGGGAGCGGACCTTGGCGGCGCGCTCGCGCGCCGGCAAGGGGTTTGACGGGCCGGAAAACGCCTGCTGACGCTTCCGGATTGGCGAGCGAGCGCAGCGAACCGACCTTCGGCTTCGAGCCGCAGGCCCTGAGACGATTGGCGATAAGCCGGCGAACGTGTACTAGCACGTTCGAAGGGTTGTCGAACAGCGAGGCGAAGCCGAGCGGACCTTGGCGGCGCGCGCGCCGGCAAGGGGTTCGACAAGCAAACAAACATCGACGTTTGGACCAACACGATGAAATGCCCTTCGCGGGCTTTTCCCGGCCATGCGTGCCCTTTTCGTGCTCCTGATCTTGATTTTGGCCGGCTGCGCCGAGACCCCCGAACCTGCATCGACTCCTGCACCAGATCCCGAACCGCAGCCGTTGCTCTCGGCACCGGTCAACCAATCCATTGCGCTACCGGAGACGTCACTGCTGACAGAGCTGCGCGAGTTCCACTGGGCGACGGACGCGACCGCCGAGTCCATGGTGGTCCGTATCCGCGTCGACTTCGGAACGGCGAACGAATGCAGCCTCGGCGGCGGCCGCGCAGGCACGTCCATCACGGGCCCGACCCGCATCTTCCTACGCGAGCGCCAGGACGGGACCGGCACCAGCACCTCCGGTGGCGGCGAACTCGCCTACGTACAGGCTGGCCCAGTGGACACACGCGGTCAGACCGGGGACGGGTACTCCTCCGGGACCAGCACCTCGCGCGGCCCATGGTCGGGTGAAGCAACATTGACGCTCGGCGGCCGTGCACTGGAGCCCTGGGATTCATCGCTCATGCCGAGCTCCACGCTCGCTCTGAGCATCCAATGCAGCAAGCCGTTCGACATCGCGGACGCCCACGCGGGCTCTGAGTTCTACGCATGGGACGACAACAACATGGTCGGGGCCGCGTCCGCCGGCGCGCCTATGGCCTCCGCCACATTGACGGGATCCGGCGCGGTGGACCTGACCGGCGACTACGGGCGCATCGTCAGCGCGGGCTTCGGTTACCAGGCGGGCCGCCTCACACTCACCGCAGACCAAGAGCAGGCGGGTGGGCTCCCCGGCGACAGGCTCTCGTTGGAAGCCGGCCCCGGCGCGTACGGGTTCGAGGTGGACCGTGCGGCCGCGGTGGCGGACTCGTTCTGGATCGCGGCGTACTCTTTGCACGAGCCCCTTGATCTGTCCGCCGGTAGGCTGGATGCTTCCGCGATGCCCCGGTTCAGCTAGCGCTAGAACGAATCCAGGACCGCCTTGACGGCCTCGTCCACCGCGCCGGTGACGAGGTAGGCGGCCTTCTTGGCGATGGGGTCGTTGGCCATGCTGCCGATGGCGCAGATGACCGGGTCGCCGGTGATGGCCTCCGTGAAGTCCAGGCTGCCGCGCACGCCGACGCAGATCAGGAGACGCGGAGCGATGTGCTGGTCGTTGTGCCCCACGAGCGGTGCATCGCCCGCTAGGCCGCGGTCGCGGACGCTGCGCGTGACAGCGAAGACCGCTCCGACGCGTGTTGCCAGGTCGCGGGCGGCGTCGACCTCTTCGACGCTGCGCACACGGGCACCAGCCACGACGACCCGTTCGGCGTTCTCGAGGGTCGGCGGATGGACGTCCTGCCGAGAGACCACGTCAATGGCCGCCGAGCCACGGACATCGACCTCAAGATCATGCAGTTTGACGTCCGCATACGGATCTTCCATGGGGGCACGGAACAGGCCGCGTTGGACGGAGACGAACTGCGGGTAGTGCTGGAACTCCGTGGTGATCTGGAACTGCGTGTTGGTCGCCACGTGGACCGCTCGTGCACGGCGCTCGTAGGTGTCGATCTCCACCGAGGTGGCACCGTGGGCGAACCCTACGCCGAGCCGACTGGCGGTGTACGCGATGACCGCATCGCCGGTCCGGCTCTGGAACGCCATCACCAGTTCAGGTCGGCGTTTCTTGACGACAGCTTCGAGGATGCGCGCCGTCGCGTCGATGGGGGCGTAGCCGTCGGCCTTGACGCGGTACACATTGTTGATGGGGTATTTCTTGAGGACCTCTGTGGCCGGCCCGAGGTCGTTGCCGATGAGCAGGACCTCGACGCGGCACCCAAGCTCGTCGGCCAGGTGGCGGGCGCGTCCGACCAAGGCGAGCGTCTCAGGGTACACCCCGTCAGCGGTGGCGCGACCCAGGACCAGAATATTGCGCCAGTCGTCGCCTTGGACATCCTCGAGGGCGCCGCCGGTGTCTTTCTGCTTGGCATCGAGGCTGTAGATGTCGGCGAAGCCCCAGGCGTCGTCGCTCATGCGCCGGCCTCCGCTTCGGGTAGCAAGGCGCGGCTGCGCAGCCGCCTGAGCAGTGTGGGGCCGTCGACCTCTTCGAGGCTCTGCGCGTCCGCCCGAGTGGGTTCGACGCGCAAGCGCTTGGTGAGGGCCGTGCGGACCGTGTACTGGTCGGCTTGGACGCGCAGGATGCCGCGCTCATGGTAGGCCGCCTGGATCCCCCAACTGGTGGGGTAGCTCGGTTCGACGTCGCCGACCAGCACCACGCAAGGGCGCGGGATGGACAGCTCGTAGCGGCCGAAGATGGAGTTGTAGTCGATCTGGAACCGGTCGCCGTGGCTGCGGATGCCGGTGACGCCGACCACGCACGGCAGGTCTAGGTTGCCTGCCACGGCGGCGAGTGTGCCGCTGAAACCGGCGAACTCGCTGCGGGCAGGGCCGATGACGCAATCGAAGCGTCCGTGTTGGCGGTAGACGTCGGCGATGGTCGCCGCACGCACGGAGGCATCGCTGTGGTCTTGCGACGCACCTTCAAC
>JBFJNL010000076.1:0-10087 GCA_041618195.1 Thermoplasmatota archaeon
ACGGCAAGGCCGCCGACCTGGTCGACCTGCTGGGCTGATCAGAACGGGGTCCACGTCAGGGCGAACTTGTCGCCTGCGCGGATCTCGATCTCGCCCATGGAGACCTGGGCAGCCTCGCCATTGAGCGTCATCGCCCAGAAGCCGTCGCGCTCGAAGCAGCCGCGGGCGGCGCCGTCGACCACGCGGGCCGGGAAGTCATCGACCGCGCACAGGGCGTAGCCGAAGCCAAAGCTGGAATCGAACCACTCGACCTCGACGTCGTGATCGTTTTGGAGCGACCACTCGAGCAGCAGGTCGTGCGCCGTGTAGAAGTCGGCGTGGTCCTTGTCGTACATCTCGTACAGGAACGTTGATGGGCGGCTATCGACGCCGAACGCCAGCGTGTCGCTGATGTCCAGGCCGCCGCCGGTGACGTCAACGGTGGCGGTGTCAAGAGGGGCGGCGCAGCCGGCCAGCAAGAGCAGGGCGGCACAGAGCAGGAAGCGCATAGGCTGGCCAACTCGGGGACCTGAAAAGCGTTGGTCGAACGCTTCGGAGGGTCAGCTTGCGGCGGCGAAGCGCTCGACGACCCACGCCTTGTCCAGGCTGCTGACGAAGAAGCCTGCGCGCGGGCCACGGTCGCGGCCCAGGATGGCGCGGTAGACGGCGCGGAACGCTGCCTTCTGCGGCACTTCAAGGCTCGCGGCGACATGATGGATGGTGTCGTGGACGTCCTGTCCGGACCATTCGGTGTCGGCCAGTGCCGGACCCAATTTGGCGAGGATGGCGCGGTCATCGTCTTCGAGGACGGTGGGCACGTCGGCCTGGACCTCGAACCTGACATCGGCCGGTGCGAAGCGGGCCAGCCAGAAGCGCACGTGGTCGACGCGCTCGGCCAGAAGGGCCCGGTCTGTGGCGTCCATGTCGCCCTTCAGTTCGCCGCTGCGGCGCAGCACGTCCTCGACGCCAGCGACGTCTTCGGCGATCTGCGCGACCGTCACCAGGTGCCTGTACGGAACCTGGTTCGGGACTTTGGCGGGCACGTCGAGAGGGCAGCTCAATTCGTAGGTCCTGTCGACCTCGGTGAAGGTGCCGGGGTTCTCTTCGAGCCCGAAGCGGACGCGTTCGAGGCGGTCGAACTCGTCGACGAGATTGAGGACCCCGAGGCCGGGGTCGAAGTCGATGTGCTTGCGAGGTGATTGGCGCATCAACAAGTAGCGCAGCACCTCGGGAGGCGTCATCTGCAACACGTCGGACGCGCTGACGGCGAGACCGCTGCTGCTGTGCATGGCGCCCTGGCCTTTGAGGTTCAGGAACTCGTACATCACGTGCTCCGGCTCGACGCCGCCAAACACGTCGCGCACGAGAGGGATGCCGGTGTCCCAGCTACCGCCCCGTGCGCCATGGTCCTTGCCGAAGGCTTCGAAGGTGACGCCCAAGAACGACCAGCGGGCGGGCCAGTCGACGCGCCATGGCAGCTTGCCGATGCCGGGCTGGGAGGCATCGACGTCGAAGGTGCCGTCGCCTTCCTTGGCGCAGTGGGCGCAGACGCAATGCAGCGTAGGCGCGTCGTAACCGGTGACCTCGACGCCGCTGATGCGGCGGCAGGTGGGGCATTGGGGGTTGAACGGGACCCAGCGCTTGGGCAGCTGACGCTTGCTGATGTCCTCGATGATGGTGCGGACGGCAGCCTGTTCCTCGAGCGACTTCAGCGTCGTCTCGACGTAGCGGCCTTCGAAGTATAGATCGTACGCCGACATCACCGTCGGCTCGATGCCGAGTTCCTTGAGGTTGCCAAGGAACGGCTCCAAGAAATGGGCGGCGTAGGAATCGTGGCGGCCGCAGCCGTTGGGCATGCCGTCGCCGTCGGGGCAGGGGATCTCACGTAGTGGCTTGCCCACGTGGACCTCGTAGGCTGCGTCCAGGAACGGGTAGACCTTGCGAAGGGGATCGTAGTCATCCGCGATGTAGATGAGCTCGGCGTCGCCGCCTTTTTGGACCGTGGCGCGGAAGATGGCCTCGGTGGTCAGGACCTCGCGCATGTTGCCGACGTGGATGGGGCCACTCGGCGTGATGGCCGTCGCGAAGACGTGCGGTCCAGTGCCGCGGCTCTCGAGCAGGCGTTCCGCTTCCACATCGGCCCAGTGGGTCACGTGGCGCGCGACAAGGACTTGCTTGAAAAGCCCGGCGCCAGGGCGGCGTTGATGATCCAGGCCCCGTTGAGGAACACCTGGAAGCGCTCGACGACGCCAAGGAACATGCCGCCTTCCTGCGCCGCAGCCACCAAGACCAGGGTCGAAGCCACGACGAGCAGCGCCAACGGGACGATGGCGATGTGCAGGCGCTCCATCCATGCGGCACTGGCGACGCCGCCGAAGGCCAGCGCTGCGGAGACGATGTGCATGGTGCCGACCCAGCTGGTCTCCCCCGGGGGATTGGTCCAGAACAGGGTGGCGCCGACCATGCCGACGGTGCCGACGAGGAGCGGGATACGGACGCGTGGTCGCCACATGGCAAGGGCGGCCAGGCTGATGGCGTGCAGCACGAAGGACGTCACCATGAGCCACGACCAAGGGCCGTACACTTGGTCACTGATGGTCTCGTCGAGGTGCCAGCCGCTGCCGACGTCCGCCCAGGTCAAGCTGGCAAGGAAGAGCAACTCATAGGCGATCGCGATACGACCCCAGCGGACCATGGCCCTGCCAAGGGTTGCGGGGCTTGAAGGGGCCGGTACGGTCAAATGGGGTTGTCAAGTCGGCCGCCATCCGCGCGGACGCGTAGTGTAGCTTGGATATCACTTGGCCCTCCGGAGGCTAGAACGGGGGTTCGAATCCCCTCGCGTCCGTCTTCTTCTCCCCTTTTGTCCGGCACTCCCTTGGGGGTTCTGTCGGAGCCGGGCGCCGCCAGCCTTACCTGGAGTCGCTGCGTCGTGGGCTTGTTGTCTGACGAAGACCTGAGCGCACTGGCCCGCGAGTTCCGCAAGCGTTTCGAATCCGTCGCCGTGGATGCCAAGGCCGCGGTCGAGAGGTTCTCAGAGACCGCCCAATACGAAGTGGACAAGCAATTGGGCCGGCTCGTAGCGGACCACCCGGAGCTCTACGCGGAGCTACGTCGGTCGTACCGTCAGATCAAGAAGACGTTGAACAAGGTGGGAGAAGACCTAGGCCTCAAGTGATGCCTCGATGGCGCGCCCGGATCTGGACGCGGGGCGGTCGATCTCCGGCTCAGTGGCCGGGGTGGACCGCGTAGATCTCGTCGGCCGGGTGGCCAGAGGCTGCATGGACCGCTTGTGCCGCTTCCTTGTTGGGTGCTTCTGAGAGGCAGAACACCTTGCCGTCCTCTTCGTCCACCCAGTACTTGGTGAACTTGACGCCGTGCTTGGCCTGGTGTGCCAGGTCCTGTTGGTGGGCCTCGGCGGCCTTGGCGTTCGTGACTCCGGGCATGTTGTGGATATCCATGAAGTGCGGCATTGTCTCAACCTTCGCCGGTCCGCGCGTGCGGCGGCCGGCGAGGGGAGATGGCCCTGGCACCAGTATAGCCCCTTGGCCGTCATTCGGTGGCGTTGGAGGTCAATCGCGGCCGGTGTAGGCGCGCCACCAGGTCAAGGCGTAGAACACGGCCAACGCCAGGCCGGTCAAGGCGAGCGGCCCTACCAGGAGACCCAGGCCGACGAACATCGTGGTCTGGTCCTTGCTGGTGATGAGCCCGGCGGCCACGATCATGACTGCGATGAAGAGCAGCCAGAGCCAGCCATACCGGATGCGTACGTCCGCCACGCTTCTGCCAGCCCCGTCGCCCTGATAGACCCAAGGGGCAAGCCTCTTGGCCAGGGCGCTCTGATTCGGTCGCCATGGGCAAGCAAGTGGTCGATCTTTCGGTGGTGGGCATGACGTGCCAGAACTGCGTGTCGCATGTCACCAAGGCTTTGGATGCCGTACCAGGCGTCAAGCATGTCAAGGTGGAACTGGCCGGGGCACACGCCAAGGTCACGACCAAGGCCGATGTCAAGCGCGCGACCCTCGTCGCCGCCGTCGTGGCCGCTGGCTACGGCGTCGAAGATTAGGCGCCGAAGAAGACGAAGTTGCCCGTCGACGTCAAGATGGTGACCAATGCGGTGGCGCCCGCGACGCCGGCGTAGAAGAAGCGCCAGGCCTTCTGCCAGGACAACCCGAAGATGTGTGCGACCAGCACGCCGGTCCAGGCACCGCTGCCGGGGACCGGGATGGCGATGAACAGCGCGATGACGGCTTCTTGCCACTTCTCGACCGACTTGCTCTGGCGGTGGCGCGTCCGCGCGTACAACCGGTCAAGGAACGCGTCGCCCCGGTGCCACCTGCGCAGCAGGCGCTCGACCCGCGGGTACATCCACCAAGCAGCCGGGGCGACCAACAGGTTGCCGAGGAAGCTCCACACGGCGGCTTGGCCCCAGCTCATCTTCAGGGCGAAGATGGCCACGGGCACGCTGAGGCGCACCTCGCCGACGGGGCTGAACGCCAGCAGCATCACGACGATGGGGTCTGGCAGCCATGATAGGGCCGCCAAGGTCTGGTCCAGGGCTTCCTGGAACCAACCCATCTAGGGTTCCTCAGGCAACGGGATGATGCTCTCGCCGGAGCCCGCTTTGGCCACCAAGGTGCGGTCCGCGACGACGGCGCGGCCGGCAAGGTAGGTGTGTGTGGGGAAGATGGCGTCGTGCCCTTCGTAGGGCGTCCAGCCGCACTTGCTGTGCAGCATCTTCGCCTCGATGGGGGCGATGTCCTCCAGGTCGACGACGCAGAAGTCTGCGCGCTTGCCGACCTCGAGGGCTCCACGATCCTTGAGGCCGAGCAGGTTGGCCGGGGCGACGGTCAAGGCATCTACGACGGTCTTGAAGGGGACGTCGCCGCGCTGGGCTGCAGCCAGCATCAAGGGCAGCATGGTCTCGACGCCGGGGACCCCGGCAGGGACGTTGGCGAACAGGTCATCCTTCTCGCCCAGGGTGTGGGGGGCGTGGTCGGATTCGATGAGCGGGATCTTGCCGTCGACGAACGCCTTGAACAACGCCGCCCGGCGGGTCTCGTCGCGCAGCGGGGGGTTCATCTTGCCAAGCCCATCCGGCAGTTCCCAGCCCGTGTGGGTGAGGAGCAAGTGGTGCGGGCAGACGCCGATGCTGAACTTGCCGGCGTTGGCGGCTTGGACCGCGTCGGCACTGGCACAGTGGGCGATGTGGATGGTCGGTGCCGGCTTGATGCCGGGCATCGTCTTCATCACGTCGTAGATGGATTCGACCTCCGCCAGGGGTGGGCGGGCGGCGTCGTGATCGGCGACCTCGACTTCCGTGCGGCGATGGGCCTTCATCACCCGTTCGGCCTCACAGTGCAGGATGACGGGTCTGGATGCTTTGCCGCAGGCGCGCAGGACCTCCTTGAAAGCGCCGGCGTCCTCAAGCAGCAGGTCGCCGGTGGTGGCACCGAGGTAGACCTTCATCCCGACCACCCAGTCGAGCATCTCCTCGACTTCGCCGGTGTACCACGTGGAGCCGCCCCAGAAGCCGTAGTCGATGACGACCTTCGCCTGGGCCAAGCGGTGCTTCTCCCGGAGCAACTTCATGGACGTCGTCGCCGGCAGCGTGTTGGGCATGTCGACGAATCCGGTGACGCCGCCGAACGCTGCCGAGACGCTGCCGGTGTGGAGGTCCTCTTTGTGGGTGGCACCAGGTTCGCGGAAATGGACGTGGACGTCGATGGCGCCGGGCAGGATGACCTTGTCACCGAAGTCGGTGTGGTCCTCGGCCTTCTCTGTCTCGGAGATCTGCGTGATGCGGCCGCGCTCATCGACGTGCAGGATGCCTGCGACGAGCTCGCCGTTCTGGTAGATGCGTCCGGAGAAGCTCTTCATCCGGAGGCCCCCCAGACGCCGATCTCGCCCGCGCGGACCATTTCGTCCAGGGAGTGGCGGAAGGTCCGGGTCCAGGTGAGCAGGCGGACTTGGTAGCCGGCCAGCCCGCCGACGAACAGCGCGTTGGCGGCGATGACCGGGATGCTGAAGGCGGCGCTGCCGGCTTCCATGAACGCAAGGACGAGCAGGCCGAGCTCGGCGGCCCACAGGAGTGTCAGGAGTGCTGCGATCCAGGCGACGCGGAAGGTGGTGCTGGCGCCGCGCACCTTGCGCGCCAGTTCCGGCACGTTCTCGCAGGCCGGTGCCAGTTTCATCCACTGGTTCCAGGTGCCGCGCATGCTGTCCTCGTAGCCGCGGCTGGTGCGCCAACCGAAGAGGGCACCGATGCCAAGACCGACGAGCAACACGGTGCCATGGATGACGGCGCCGAAGGGCGACCACAGTAGCCAGGCCGGGATGAACAAGATGAGCGCCAACACGAAGAGCATGATGACGCGCATGCGCCCGCTTCGCTGGGCTCCGCTCAAGAGTTGGATGAAGTCCTTGGCGACGCCGCGGGGCACAAGTGTCCCAGGAGGGCTCATCACTTGAATGCCGTGGTTTCTTCCGCCAACTGTCTGGCTGCTTCAGGCGGGCTGGATGAAGCGTCCGAAGATCAAGAACGCGGTGTGGCCGATGCCGTCGTGGCTGGGTCGGCTGCCGAATTCCTTGACCTCCCAGGCGCGCTCGATGATCTCCATGGCGTGGATCTCGACGTAGCCGGCCGCTTCCATGGCACGCACGGTCTGTTCCATCTGGACGACCTGCGGGCAGTAGGCGACGACGCGGGCGCCGGGGGCCAGCACTTCGCTCAGGTGGGGGATGGCGGCCCAGGGTTGGGGCTGATCGAGCAGGACCGCTTGGAACGGGCCGGTGACTTCTGGGGAGACGCCTTGGGTGAGGTCGCCAAGGTGGCACTCGACGCGGTCGCCGAGGCCGGCACGCACGACGTTGTCCATCGCCCATTCTTGGAAGTCCTCGCGGAGCTCTTGGACGACGACGCGGCCAGTCTCGCCGACGGCCCAGGCCAGTGCGAGGGTGGTGGCACCGCTGCCGATGCCGCTCTCCAGGACCCGGTCGCCGTGACCGACGCCGAGTTCGTAGACGATGCGGCTGGCGTCCTTGGCCTGGATGATGGCCGCCTTGCGGCGCAGGGTGCCCACGAGGTCCGGCAGGTCCGGGCGCAGCACGACCAGAGATTTGCCGGCGATGTCGATGGGGGTGCCCCAGGTGAGGTCGATCAGGCGGGCCGGGTCGTAGACTCCGAGGCCCTTTTCTTTGACGGCACCGGGGTTGGCGAAGACCAGCCATCGGCGCCCGGTCTCGGGCTCAAGGAGCAAGACGCGGTCGCCTTGGCCGATCATGCTTGCTTGGCGAAGGCGGCTTGCAGCTTCACTTGCAGCGCGTCGAGCGTCTTCTTGAGTTCGGCTTCTTGGCCGCTGATGCGCTTGATCCGGATGTCCATGGTCTCCAGGTCGTCCTTGAGACGGGCCAAGGCGGCGTCCTTGGAGGCGTCCTGGATGAGCAGGCTGCCGACGTTGCGGTAGACAGCGGCGTCGGCGTCAAGGCCGTCGAGGGCTTCGATGGCCATCTCGGCCTCGGCCTTCAACGCCTCGAACTGCTGGCGCTGTCCGGTGATGCTCTGGAGCTGCTGGCTCATCTGCTGGAGCTGCTGCACCTGTTGTTGGAGGTCTGCCTTGCTTTCGGCCATGTCGCCGCCCAGACGGGTTGACTTCTTAGCGGCGACGGGTGGGGGCGTCTGCAGAGGCCTGGGGCCATTGAACAAGCCTCAATAATGCGAACATGTTCGAACGCTTGGTAACCTGGTATGGGTCTGACTGAACTGCTGTTCCAACTCGAACTCCCTGAGTGGCCCGTCGCGGGCTTCACCCGGGATCACCCTGACAGCCGCGTCATCATGAACCACATCCGGTTCGACGAAGACCACTTCCCGGTCCGCAACATCTTCACGGTCCTGGCCGGCGAAGAGGCCACGAAGAAGTTCCTGAAACTCCTGGAAGGCATGTACGCGGACATCCACGTCCTGCGTCACGACGACAACGCCCTTTCGGTGCTCGTCGAGCCGTCCCCCGAGAAGATGAAGTTCCTCAAGGCCCCCTTCACGGAGGCCCTGCAATCCCTTGGCGAGGACCGCATCCTGCGCCCCATCGTCATCAAGGACGGATGGATGACGGTCGGTATCATCACCGCCGCGCAGATCGAGATCGGCGACATCATTCGCACGGCGTCGGACAATTTCAAGAAGGCCGGCCTGAGCATGAAGTTGGTGCGCTGGGGCGAATACCGCCCCGAAGACCACCCCATCGGGGACTACGAGGAGAAGTTGACACCCAAGCAGTCTGAGATCGTCAAGATGGGCCTGGCGCTCGGGTTCTACAACAACCCGCGACGCTGCAACCTCGAGACCCTCGCCAAGGTGTTCGGCATCAGCAAGGCCGCCGCCCACAACCGCCTCAAATCGGCGGAGCGCAAGATCCTGACCACCTATTTCTCGTAGCGCAGCCGAGGGCCGGGGTCTGGGGCTGATCCGAAGGGCTGGCAGAGATTTGGCCAGGGGGGCTGGTCCGTCGCGCACCACTGCATGCCTACGTCCCAGGTGGCATCGCCGGAGCGCGGCCGATGGACCACGCCGTCACGGCGAAGAAGACCGCCGCCAACGCGTGCCCGGCAATGATCGGAATGAAGCCGGTGTTGAACATGTACGCGCACCACGCGGCGTGCCCCAGCGCGCCGAGCCAAAGCAGCCACGACGCACGCGCCGAATTCCACCACGCCCCCAGCGCCAGTGCACTGGTCAGGTACGCTCCGACGCCGTAGGCCCATGGGCCCCAGGCCGTCCTTGGATCAAATTCCGTGTACAACCACGCCGCGAGGTGTGCCAGGCCGGCCGCCAACAGAGCGACTCCCAGGTTGACCCAACGGAGCCAGCTCACGCCACCTCGCGGGCCGCGGGGCTGGCGGGCGCCAGGCTGTTGGCATAGTATTGCACCAGATCAAAGCGCTGGCAGCGGATGTTGTCCCCGTCCCGGTACAAGACGCGGCGCAGCTTCGTGACGTCAAGCGCCAAATCCAGGGCTCGTTCCAGCGCGTCCGCTTCGTCCAGGTCCTCGCTCATGTCTGCGGTCTCCTGGCGGCGGTATACTTGGCGCTCGCTACGGGCGTACGGGTCCTCGATCTCGATCGGCGTGCCGGCCTGTTTCAGCTCCTCGTAGACGTCGCGCATGATGATGCGGAACGCCGCTTGGTCGACGCCGGCGGCCATGCGTCGCTTGCCGACGCGGGCGGCGGCGGCACACGCCAGCGTGACCGGGGTGGCCGGGATGACCTTCGCGATGCCGCGCATGAGGGCCTCGCCGAACGGACGCAGCTGTTCTTGCCGCTTGTGTCGGTCTGGCTCAGCCAGGTCCGGTCGCATGGCCTGCTGCCAGTCGTCGAAGACGATCGGTTCGCCGAAATGGATGGCCGCCACGCCGTGCTTCTTGAGTCGCTTGGCCATGAAGCGGCCCAAGTTGATCAGCCCGACGACCACCAGGCGGGGCAGGCCGACGACGAGCCGAAGGGCCTTCTGGGCCACTGAACGTCGGTGGCGTTGTTCGCCGCGGGCCTCGGCGACCATGTTCTCGTCTTCGATGACGCGGTCGAAGTTGATGCCCACCGGGATGAAGACGAGTGGTCGCGTGAAGGCCGGATCGAGTTTGCATTGGGCCATGTAATCGAGCAGCCCGAGCTTGACGGGTCTCAGGCCGCCATCCCGTGACAGACCGCCTTCGGGGAACATCGCCTGCGTGACGCCCTGCTTGGTGATGAGTTCCAGGTACGCCTGCAAGGTGCGGTGGTACAGCTCATCCTTCTCGCCGCGGCGCACGAAGTATGATCCGAACGCCTTGAAGATCGATTCGAGGGGCCAGACGCGGGCCCATTCACCGACGGCGTACGAGATCTGCACCGACTTGCTGAGCATGAAGCCGGTGACGACGAAATCGGCGTTGCTGCGATGGTTGCTGACATAGACGACCGCGGCACCGTCGGGGATTCGTTCTTGGGCCGCCGTGAGGCTGTCACGATCGAGCCGGACGTGGTAGGTGGAGTAGGCGATGATGCGGCCGATGCGATACCCGACCTTGTAGTAGGCAAGCAGGTTGAACTGGGGGACGATCTCATCGAGCCAGCG
>JBFJNL010000077.1:0-10050 GCA_041618195.1 Thermoplasmatota archaeon
ATCGTCACGGACGAGATGCACCTCATCCATGATCCCGGCCGCGGCCCGACGCTTGAAGTGCTGCTGAGCCGGTTCCGCGCCTTGTTGCCAGAGGCCCAGATCATCGGCCTCAGTGCCACCATCAAGAACGCCAACGAATTGGCACAGTGGCTCGATGCCAAGCTCATCCTCAGCGATTGGCGCCCTGTCGACCTGCGCATCGGCACCTACCTTCCCAACAACCTGTCCTTCCTGGGCCATGAAGCCCGCGAACTGGACGCCGGCGGCGACCCGGTGGCCGCGCTCGTCGACGACGCCCTCGCGGCCGGAGGCCAATGCCTCGTCTTCGTCAGCACCCGGCGCTCCGCCGAGGCCCAGGCCCAGAAACTGGGCGGGGTGGTGCGCGACCACCTCGACGCCGACCATTTGGCTCGGCTCGAAGAGGCGGTGCACGAGATCGAAGGCGGCGAAGACCCCAGCCCGACGGCCAAGAAGCTCGCCAAGTTGTGCCGCGCCGGCGTGGCGTACCACACCGCCGGCCTTGACAACAAGCAGCGGCGCTTCGTCGAAGCGCAGTTCCGCGCCGGCTTGCTGAAGGTCCTGTGCGCGACGCCAACGTTGGCTGCCGGCGTCAACACGCCCGCCCGCCGCGTCATCATCCGCGACATGCGACGCTTCCAGATGGGCTCCGGCAACGTGCCCCTGCCCGTCATGGAGGTCAAGCAGATGATGGGCCGTGCCGGACGTCCGCGTTACGACCCCTATGGCGAAGCGGTCCTGATCGCCAAAGACGAGGACATGAAGGAGATCCTCGAGGAAGAATACCTACGCGGCGAACCGGAACCGGTCAGCAGCAAATTGGCCGCCGATGCCGCCCTGCGCATCCATACCTTGGCCAGCATCGCCGGCGATTATTGTCACAGTGCTGCGGCCTTGGAGAAGTTCCTTTCCCACACGTTCTGGGCGCAACAGACCGAGTCATGGATCATCCGTGACCGTCTCGAGGATACACTTTGGTTCCTGGAAGAGAACGGCTTCGTCGAGATGGACGGCGGCAACGTCAAGGCGACGCTGTTCGGGAAGCGCACCAGCGACCTGTACATCGACCCGCTCAGCGCCCTGCGCATGCGCCAGGCCCTTGATGCGACGCGAGAATCACCCGGTGACTTCGGCACACTGCACGTCATCGCAGGATGCCCCGACCTGTACCCGCTGTACCTGCGCCAATCGGATGGTTGGGTCCAGGAGACGTACTACGAACATTTCCCCGAGCTGCTGATCCAAGAGGAGGACCTGGAGGACGCGTTCAGCCACGTCAAGACCGCGTGCCTGTTGCGTGATTGGATGGAGGAACGCCCCCAGCAGGAGGTCGAGGAGCGCTTCAGTATCGGCCCCGGCGACATCCGCATGCGCATCGACTCTGCTGGCTGGATGCTACACGCGTTCCGCGAACTGGCCCGCGCCCTGCGCCCGGATTGGCAACGCCCCATCGGTGACCTGATCATCCGGCTCGAAAACGGCGTCAAGGCCGAACTCCTGCCCCTCATCCGCCTCAAGGGCATCGGCCGCATCCGTGCACGGACCTTGTTCACGGCGGGCTTCCACACCCCGGCGACGCTCAAGACAGCGCCCGTCGATCGTCTCGCCAAGTTGCCCGGCTTCGGTGAACTGCTGGCCCGCGAGCTCATCAAGCAGGTCGGTGGAGACCCGGGGCCGGAGCCAACAAAACCTGCCAAAGCCAAGGCGAAGCCCGCAGCCGAAGCCGGAGCGACCACGGATGCGAAGCCGCCGGCCAAGGCCCGCAAGGCCAAGCCCGCCAAAACCCCCGAACCTGAGGCCCCCGTGGACGACGCGACGGCAAAGGGCCAACAAGGGCTCGGACAATGGGGGATGCAGCCATGATGGATGACATCGAACTACAGGTCGCCGCCGTGGGCGTGCGCGGCCCACTCAAGCTGGACGATGTCCTGTTCATGGCCAAGCGCGCCCAGAAATTCGGACCACTCCAGGTTGTCCGCGACGACCGCGTGGTCGGCTTCGACCACATCCGCAGCGCCGCGATGCACGCCAAGCGGGCCCTGGCCGAAGGCCGCGCCAAGGCCGACCGACCGGAGGTCGAATTCACGCGCTTCTTGGCGGCTCGCCGCACAATCCGTGAAGCCATCGAGCACGTCGGCATGCCCGATGGCGCCACCACCGCCATCGTGGTGGCGATGGGCGAGATGCGCCACGCTGGCATCGAATACTTCTGCGAGCAATTGGGTCTCGACGTGGATGACAGCCTCATCGTCGCCGATGACGCCCACCTAGACGCCTTCGGCATCACGAAGACCCAACGGGACGCCACGGACCCGGCGCTGCACGTGGATCTGGCCCTGGAAGCGGTGGCCAGCGTCGACCTGATGCGCTCGTAGGGCCTGTCCAAGTTATTTGAAGCCCCCTCGAACAAGCGTTGGTGTCGCGCCCCACATAGTGCTTCAGGGCCACCTCTCGGCGCCTCCGTGCGCCACCCCACACATCGCCTAAACTATGCGTTGGGTGAAAGGAAATCATCGTCGCGCCTGGGAGATGCAAGTAGCGTTTGGCAGAGCATTTTTAGTGACCGCCAAATCGGCCGCGCCATGCGCATGCTACCACTCCTCGCCATCGTTGGCCTCCTGTTGGCCGGATGCACCCAGCCCACCGTCACCGACGTCGTCGCAGGCGACGCCCCACAAGACCCGACCACCGGCGACGACGGCACGGCCGGGGGATCGAACGACGCTGCGCAGCCCGGCGGGGACGCGGTGCCCGCGGGCAACGATACCGCCAGCACCCGTGACACGGCTGCAAACACGCCCAACTGGTCGCCGACGCTCTACTTGCACAAGGACGGCGACCGGCAATGGATGGACGAAGCCGCCGACCCCAAGGGCAGCATCTCGGGTAGCAACACCCCCGCCAGCGACGACACATACCACCGCTTCGTCCTGGACCCGGCCATCGACGCCGACCAGGCATTCGGCACCACGGCCCACATCAATATCCATTGGTCCGTCCAGCAGGGCGTCGTTGCCAACATGAAACCGGCAGCACGTCTCGTCATCGCGGGCACCACCTACGAGGCGAAGGAAGGGGACCACTCACTCGAAGTGACGCTGCCGGACGGTGTGGTGGCTGGCGACGAGATCGCGTTGGAAGTCTGCATCTGTGGCTCGGGCTCGACCACGTCCAATTACGTCATCGACCTTGACGAGCGGACATGGGTCAAGTTCGGCGCTTGACCTCGCCGGGATGCGGCCCAACCGCCTCGAAGGACTTACCAAAAACTGGGCGCGCGTCGTTGCGCTCATATAGGGGACTTGTGTCGGCGAATCTGTACCCGGCCTGTGCCGGGTGCGCGCGCCGGTCTCAGACCGGCTCGCCATTGGGTCCCGTGGGGTAGCTTGGATATCCTGGAAGCTTGCGGAGCTTTTGACACGTGTTCGAATCGCGTCGGGACCGCCTCTTTTTTCGTCTCCCTTCAGCGGAGGCACCATCGAAAATCGGTGGGGCTGGCCCTTGCCTAAGTAATGTTTGGAGAATCTCGGGGAAGCGGTTAACCGACGGCCCGATTCTCGCCCACGTATGAGCGACCGCCGGCTGATCGACAGCTACTGCAACACTTGTGAAGACGTCGCAAAACACGTGATCCGCCCGGCGGATCCTGGCTCCTGCGTCTGCACCGTGTGCCAGACGGGCCAGCAATTGATGGTCCCGATCGATTAGGACCAGAAATCAAGGTCCAGGTCACTGGCCTTGCCATCTTTTTGGCCCTTCTTCTCCTGGCGCTTGGCCGTCAATGCATCGACCTCGTCGAGCAGGCTTTTGCGCTTCTTTTCCCCGGGCACAAAGCGCTGGAGCACGTGGACGCTCATTAGACCTGTCGTAAAGCGCCCACGAGGCGGCGACGCGAAACGGCTAATGCCGCCCGGCCGCACCGGGGCTTCGTGCCTGCAGTGGTGTTCGATTTCGACGGCGTCATCTGCGACAGCATGGGCCAGCACGCGCAAGCATACCGCGACTTGCTGCGACCCTTTGACATCCCCGTCGGCGACCGCCAGATCTACTTGCTCGAAGGCGCACGCAGCGAGTCGATTATCCAAGACCTGGCCGATGCAGCCGGCGTCATGCTGGACTCGGTCGCCGGCTTGGCCGACGAGAAGCAGCGGTTGTTCCGGGAAGCCGGCGCACCGGAGCTGTTTGCGGGCGCCGCAGACATGGTGCGCGCCATCCAGGCCCGCACGGCCACCGGCGTGGTGACCGGCACCCGTCGCGAGAACCTCGCCCGGCTCATCCCCGACCTTGTGGATGCCTTCGGGGCCGTGTTGAGCCAGGAGTCGTACGCCCACGACAAGCCACACCCGGAGCCCTACGCCCGCGCCGCTGCGGCACTGGGCCGGGACCCGGCTGATTGCATCGCCGTGGAGAACGCCATCCGCGGCGTGCAGAGCGCCAAGGCCGCGGGCTACGGTATGGTCATCGCGATCACTACGACGCTGGAGCCCTCCGACCTCGCCGAGGCAGACCTCATCGTGCCGGACCACGAGGCGTTGCTCGCCGCGCTGATGGACAGGCTCTAAGGCCTCCGCGACCATCTCATGGTGTGGCACGCAAGCCGGTCATCGGCGTCATGGGTGGGCATGCGGTCTCGGACGACACAGAGATCCTCGCTGAACAACTAGGCGCAGCCATCGCCAAAGCCGGTTGGATTCTGTTGAACGGCGGCCGCGACGAAGGGGTCATGCGCGCCTCCGCCAAGGGTGCCCACGAAGCCGGCGGCTTCGTCGTCGGCCTGCACCCAGGCATGCGCGACGACGGCGACGTGGCACCCGACCTGGACCTCTGCATCTTCACCGGCATCGGCTTCGGGCGCAACATGAGCAACGTGCTGACGAGCGACGTCATCGTCGCCTTGCCTGGCAGCTACGGCACGCTCAATGAGGTGGCCTACGCCAAGACCTTCGGCCGCCCGACGATTCTCTTCGGGTTCCTCGACGAAGGCTGGTTCGGCGACGGCGTCACGCGCGTCAACACGGTCGACGAGTGCATGGCCGCCATCCACCGCCTGCTGGCGTAGCGACCCCCGCTGCCGGCAAGCCAAACGGTCATCATGGAAGCCGGGCTCGCCGCCCCGTGGCCCTCCGCACGCCCTTGTATGCAACCCACGAAGCCGCCGGAGCGACGTTCGTCCCCTTCGCAGGCTACGACATGCCTGTCCACTATGGCAGCATCAAGGAGGAGCACGCCGCGGTGCGTCAGAGCGCCGGCCTGTTCGACGTCAGCCACATGTCCAACCTGTGGGTCGCGGGTCCCGGAGCCGCTTCCGCCATCGGCGCGGTCACCACCCGCCCCGCCGCCGCGCTGCCGCTGGGAAAGGGCCACTACACCTGCCTGATGAACGAGGATGGCACGATCCTCGACGACACCTTCGTATTCCGTGTCGAGGACGAGCGCTTCCTCGTCATCCCCAATGCCGGCATGAACCGGGTCGCGCAGGCCCACATCGCGGCTCACGCCACGGACGAGACCATCGTCGCGGACGAGACCGCCGAATGGGCCATCCTGGCGTTGCAGGGGCCCAACGCCCGCACCATCCTTGCCAAGGCCAGCGACGACGATGCGCCGAAGTTCCACCGCATCGTCAGCATGACCATCGCCGGCGCCGACTGCCTGGTCAGCGGGACCGGATACACCGGCGAGAAGGGCGTCGAACTGTACGTCCCCGCAGAACACGCGATCGCGGTGTGGGAGCACCTCATGACCTGCGGTGCCGCCGAAGGGCTGCGACCCATAGGCCTGGGTGCCCGCGACACGTTGCGTCTCGAGAAGGGCTACTGCCTGGCAGGCAACGAGTTCGCCGGCGGCCGTAGCCCGCTCGAAGCCAACATCGCGTTCTGCATCGACTGGGACCATGACTTCCTCGGCAAGGACGCCTTGGCCGCCCAGAAGGCCACGGACCACGCGCTGCTATGGGGACTGGTGCAGGACAAGGGCATCCCCCGCCATGGCTACAAGGTCCAACGCGACGGCGCCGAGATCGGGGATGTCACCAGCGGCACCCAGAGCCCGACGCTCGGCAAAGGCATCGCCCTGGCCTACCTGAAGGGCGTCAACGTCGGCCAGAGCGTCGACGTCGACGTCCGCGGCCGCCTCCAACCGGCCAAGGTCGTCACGCCGCCGTTCTGCTAGGGGCAGCGACGCCTGCATATCATCGCTGCGGGCTTCCGAACGTCTTATACGAGCCGTACCCGAGTCGAGGCCTCAACCATGTACGTCATTGTCGGCGGTGCAGGAGAAGTCGGCTTCCACGTCGCCAGGGCCCTGCGCGACGAAGGCCATGACGTCGCGGTCATCGAGGCCAACGCACGTCGCCTGGAGCGTCTCCAGGAGTTGGATGTCCTGGCGATCCAGGGCAACATCGCCAACAAGCGCATCCTCGAAGAGGAAGCCAATGTCCGCGACGCCGACCTGTTGATCGCCTGCACCGGCGACGACGCGGTCAACATGATCGCTGCCGCTTTGGCCAAGACCTACGGGGTCCGGACCATCGCGCGCATCAACGACAACGAGTACCTCAACGTGCCATACTCGGACGAGTACGCAGCGATGGGCATCGACATGGCCGTCAGCCCGGAGATGGTCGCCGCCATCCGTATCCGCCGGCTGCTCAAACAACCGGAGCTTCTGAATGCCGACGTCTTCGCGCAGGGCAAGGTCCACATCGCCGAGGGACGCGTCACCAGTGATGCCTTCGTCGCAGGCAAGCAAGTGCAGGAGGTCGAACCGCCGGCCGGCTTCAATCTCTTCGCGATCTACCGCGGCGACGATGTCATCATCCCGCGCGGTACGACGCGGTTCCAGGTCCACGACCGCCTGTTGATGGCGCTCCTGAGCCCCGACGTCCTCAAGGAGGTCGAGCCCTACATCGGCCGTCTCAAATCAGTCTCCCAAGGCAAGCCCGTGCGGCGCGTCATGATCGCCGGTGCCACCCGCATCGGCATCCACTTGGCTCGGTTGCTCGAGCAGACCAAGCACGACGTCGTACTCGTCGACGCCGACGCCGAACGTTGCCGACGGGCCGGCGAGCGCCTCAACAAGACGTTGGTCGTGCACGGCGACGTCACCGACCGCACGCTGCTCATCCAAGAGAACGTCGACACATTCGACGCGTTCGTCGCAGCCACTCGCGTCGAGGAGTACAACGTCCTGGCCGCATTGATGGCCAAGCAGTTGGGCGTCAGCATGACCGTGGCGGTCATCAACCAACCCGAACTGAAACAGTTCCTCGAGACCCTGGACATCGACCTGGCGGTCGCACCGCGGTTGTCGACCGTGGGCGCCATCCTGAAGCACGTGCACCCGCAGAACGAGGAACTGCAACTGCAGAACCTCGGCGAGGAACGCATCATGATCATCCGGGTCCCGGACAACGCTTCAATCGTCGGCAAGTCGATCCAGCGCGCCGGACTCCCCCCTCATTCCATCATCGCCGCCATCGTGCGCGGTGAAGAGGTCATCCTGCCCCGCGGCAAGGACGTGATCCAGGGCAACGATCTCGTCGTCGCCTACGCGCTCACCGAATCGGTGGAGCGTCTGGAGCGTCTCTTCCGATGAGGACGGGGCGCGTCGTCCTTGCATCGCTTGCAGGCATGATGCGTTACGCCGGCCCGTTCTTCGTCCTGCCGGCACTCATCGCCTGGGCCTACGATCCGTGGGACCTGCTTGTCATGGGCTTCCTGATGCCCACGACCGGCGTCGTGTTCTTGGCGACCGGAGCGTTGGTCGCAGCAGCCGGCCAAGGCCTGATGTTCGCCACGGCCAACGTCAAGCACGTAGAGCTTGCCGAGAAGCAGAGCTACCTGGCCGTCGCCGGCGGCTGGTTGCTGATGTCGGTCTTGGCCTCCCTGCCACTGCTGATGGTATTGCACAATCCGGTCGACGCGTGGTTCGAATCCATGAGCGGCGTCACGGCCACCGGTGCGACCACGCTACGCGACATCGAGAGCGTGGCCCCAAGCCTGCTCTTCTGGCGCAGCATGCTGCAATGGCTGGGCGGCTATGCCATCATCGTCATCGGCATCGCGCTCCTGACCCGCCTGACCCATGCCGGCGCGCAGCTACTGGCGGCCGACATCACCGCCGCCGGCAAGCGTCTGCGCCCACGGATCCCCGAGACAGCACGGGCGATGGCCCCCATTTACGGCGGTTTCAGCGCCATCATGTTCGTGGCTTACTGGCTGACCATGTCCTTCACCGGCATCAAGGGCGCGCCCAAGGCGACGTTTCTGGATGCCATCATCCACACGTTCAGCACCGTCAGCACCGGCGGGTTCAGCAGCCACACGCGCAGCCTCGCCTATTTCCAGAGCGCCTGGGTCGAAGCGGTCGCCGTCGTCGGCATGCTCATCGCAGGCACCAGCTTCGCCCTGATGTTCTACGTCCGCAAGGACCCCCGCAAGATCATCCAAGACCGTGAATGGCGCGCCATGGTCACGTTCCTCGCGGCAGCGTCCCTGGGTGCCGTCGGGCTGCTCACCCTGGCCGGCCGACCGGCCGGTGACAGCCTGCGCGCCGGCATCGTGACGGTCGTCAGCACCGCCACCAGCACCGGCTTCGCCATCGTCGACCACGACCACTGGCCCACGCTGGCACGCTCGCTGCTGGTGGTCACCATGTTCGTCGGGGCCATGGCAGGATCCACGTCCGGCGGCCTGAAGGTGCTCCGCATCGTATTGTTGCTGAAGGTCGCCCGCCGAGAGCTGCGCAAACTGCTGCACCCCCGCGCCATCATGGCGGTGCGTCATGGGGGCCGCGGCCTCAGCGAAAACACGCTGCTGACGATCATCGCGTTCTTCTTCAGTTTCATCACGACCTGGATGGTCGGCGCCATCATCCTGATCGCCAGTGAGCCGGCTCTAGGCATCTTCGACGGCGCCGCCGCCTCCGCTGCGGCCATCGGCAACGTCGGGCCGGCGATGGGCGTGGTAGGGCCCTTCGACACCTACGCCGACCTGCATGCATCGAGCCGCGCCGTGCTGGCCACATTGATGTGGATCGGGCGTCTCGAGGTCTTCGCGGTGCTGCTGTTCCTGAGTCCTTCGAGCTGGCGCAGTTAAGCGGACGAGGGCAACGGCCATGACCAAGAGCCGTCCTGGCCGCTTCATGGAGCCTTGGCTGCCCGAGATGGCAGCCGTCATCGCCACCCAGATCAGGGCGGGCAAGGTGACGGACAAGCAGAGCCTACAGCAGGCGAAGCAGCGCGCCGCCAAGCGCCTCGGGGCAGAGCGTATGCCCCAAGACCCGGAGTTCCTGCCGTTCCTGGCCGCCGAGGACGCCAACGCCTGGGCGTTCCTGCTGCGCAAGAAGCCGATGCGCAGCCAGAGCGGCGTCGCCATCGTCGCCGTCATGAGCAGCCCCGCCGGCTGCCCGCACGGCAAATGCATCTACTGCCCGGGCGGCCCCGACGTGGACGCCCCGCAATCATACACCGGCTTCGAGCCGAGCACCATGCGGGCCAAGCGCTACGCCTACGACCCGTACCGCATCGTGCGGTCACGCTTGGGCCAACTGGAGCGTAACGGCCACATCGTGGACAAGGTGGAGGTCGTCGTCCAAGGCGGCACCTTCCCGGCCCGCGAGCAAGCATACCAGGATTGGTTCATCCACGGCATCTACGCCGGCTGCAACGACGGCCCATCCGAGGAGGACGTCGACAGTCTGTCCAGCGTCGAAGAGTGGCTCGGTTGGTCGGAGGAAGAACGCCGGACGCGCCTGCACGAGGCGATGTCCATCAACGAATCCACCCGCTGCCGCGTCATCGGGCTCACGGTGGAGACCAAGCCGGACTGGTGCTTCGAACCCCACATCGATGCCATGCTGCGCCAGGGCGCCACGCGCATCGAACTGGGCATCCAGACACTCAGCGACGAGGTCACCAAACTGACCCATCGCGGCCACGACGTCGACGATGCACGCCACGCCATGCAAGCCGCCCGCGACGCCGGCTACAAGGTCTGTGTGCATATGATGCCGGGGTTGCCGCGACCCAAG
>JBFJNL010000078.1:0-10042 GCA_041618195.1 Thermoplasmatota archaeon
ACGGGACCCACGCTTCGATGGCGTCGTGGCGCAGGCCGAAGCGACCCGCTGCAAGGTCCACATCGTGGCCAGTGGGCACGAAGCTGGCGCTCGACTGGATCAATTGGCAGGCGTCGCGGCCATCCTGCGCTTCTCGCTCAGCTGAGCGTTCAGTACTGGATGTGGTAATCGCCCGTGAATGCCTTGGCTTGGGCCGCAGGCGATGCGTGGCGCACTTCGATGGTGTAGACACCGCTGACGGCGGCTGCGAGGTCGCAGACGGCCTTGCCATCTGCGGTGTTGTCGCAGGTGACGTCCCCGGGGCCGGTCACGGTGACCACCAGCTCATCGATGGCACCGCCGATGGGGCCGGCGGTGGTGCCCCAGTTGACGGTGATGGTGCCGCCCATGTGGCCGGAGCCGATGAAGAACTGGTTGGCCGTGCTGGCGGGGTTGCTCTGCGGTGTGCGCGCGGCGACGTTGCCGGTGAACGTCTTGTGGACCGCGATGTCGTCATCGCCGGCGTTGGCGTCGCCGTCACCATCGAGGTCGTCGTCATCGTAGTTGGGGATGCCGTCCCCGTCCAGGTCCTGGGCGGCGTCAAGGCCTGGGTAGGTAGCATTGAAGGCCGCCATCTTGCCTGCCATGGAGTCCGGGCCCTGGCCGATGGGTTCCGGTTCGGGAGCGTTGTTGTACTCGTAGGCGAAGACGCCTACCATGACGGCGACAAGTACGACTGCGCCAACGATTCCGATGATAGTGTCAGATTGCATCCTGGGTCTCCGCCTGAGGGTTGGGAAGCGTGATGGTATAGTAATCGTAACGGACGAACTTGATGGTGATGGGGTTGCCCGGGTCTTGGCCGGTGTTGCCGGTCTCGCGCTGGCATTCGAAGTAGCGGTCCTGTTGGCCGCTGGTCGATGCTGCGGGGCAGTCTCCGGTCGCCTTGAGGGTCACGACGAGCGTCCAGGTGCCGTTGTTGAGCTTGGTGTATTCGTCCTCGGCCTTGCTCAGCGCCATGGCGTAGTCGATCTTCCGCCCGTCTTCAGCGCCGATGAACGCGGCTTCCGGGGGCGCACCGAGGCGCCACGACGTGGCCGGGTTGGTCTCGCCGCTGACGAAGATGGGCTTCGTGGCGTTGTCGACGCTGCCCGGGCCGATGGGCGGGCCGGGCACGGTGTTGGCCCGTTGCTTAGGCTGCGCGGTGTTGGCGATGAACGTCTCGCCCTGCTGCGTCCCGTCGGGGTCGTAGAGCTTGAAAGTGAACGAATCGGGCAGGCTGCTGCCGATGTCGTCGCCGGGCAGGAAGACCTGCATGCTGATCGACACCACGTTCGGGTCGGGGATCAGGACAGAGATCCGTTCCTCTTGTCCCTCTAGCATGTTGTACAGGAGGGCCTCGCTGGGGATGCTGCCACCCTCAGACAGGAGCTGCGCGACGACGTTGGTGGTCGGGAACTCGGGCAGGAACTGCTCGGAGATGACCTCCTTCTCGGGCAAGGTCTCGCCCAGGACACCGGCCAGGACGAGAAGCGCGACGCCCAGCACACCGACCACGCCGTCGATGAACGCCCCACGGCGCTTCGGTGGGCCCTGGCGGACCACGACGACTTGTCGGGTGGGTGAGGCAGGAGGCGCTCCGGACGTCATCACAGGTTTACCGCCCGATTCAGGGTTTAAGGACTTCGTCCCTAGCCTCGAATCACAGGTGCTTCTTCAGGGTCGCCGCCAGGGTCTCCTTGGGGACCGCGCCGATGACCTGATCGACCTTCTTGCCGTCCTTGTACACCATGAGCGTCGGGATGCTCATGACGCCTTGGCCGACGGCGGTCTGCTGGTTCTCGTCGGTGTTGAGTTTGCCGAAGCGCACCGCAGCCATCTCGTTCGAGAGCTCGTCGATGATCGGGGCGATGCGCTTGCAGGGGCCGCACCAGGGGGCCCAGAAATCCACGAGGACGACGCCCTCCTGGGTGGTGAACGATTCGAATTCGGCGTCGCTAAGGACGGTGACTTCTCCCATAGCGTGCATTCAGTGGTGGTTCTGGAAAAAGACTTGGGTCGGAGCGAGGCGGCGGCAGCCTTGAAATCACGGGTCTGCCTCCTGGGCCTTGTTGTCCGTACGGTACATGACGGAGGAATGGGCCGCACTCGCCTTGGAGGCGGTCGAATCGGACGCCGAAGTGGCGGCGGCGGTCAAGGGGCTCGATCTGAGCATCTTGGCCATTGTGCTGCAGGCGCCCGAAGGCTGCTATGGTTTCGTCTTCGTGCGATTCGAGGACGGATCCTTGTCCGAGTACCGCGTCGGCCATGACTACGAGGCGGTCACCAAGGGACTGGGGACGCCCACCTTCGTCGTCAGTGGTCTCTATGACGTCTTCGCCGCCGTGAACCGTGGCGAGATCGGCGAGCGTCGGGCCATCTTGACCGGCAAGCTGCACCTGACGGGTTCCGTGTGGAAGGCGCTCAAGCACATGCATGCCATGGAGGCCGTCACCCGCGCCTTGAACGGCATCGAGTGCGAGACCTAGCGCAGTACGAGCCGGCCCTTACGCGTGACGTTGACGGTGCCCTCGAGCCCGAGCGTCGCCTTTGCCTCGTCGCTCTGCATGCCTTTGCAGCGGAGCAGATCGATGCTGCTGAACAGGCTGATGGCGCGGCCTACCGCCTTGCCGTCGTGTTTGATCTCGATGACGGATTCGACGGGGAACTCGCCGTGGATCGCCGTGACCCCAGCCGGCAACAAGTGGAAGCCGTCCTTGAGCGCCTTGACGGCACCGGCATCGATCTCGATGGCACCCAGGGGCACCGTGGCCTCGATCCAGCGCTCCATGCCGTCGCGGTGGCCGACCGGGTCGAACCAGGTGCCTGGCCGCTCGACGTCGGGGTCGTCGTGGGGTTCCAGCAGCGCGTGCAGGATATTGTCGTCGCGGCCGTAGGCGATGACGACCGGGATGCCGGCCTCGGTGAGGAAGCGGGCGGATTCGAGCTTGCTATGCATGCCCCCGCGGCCGTTGCGCTTGGCCTTCTCGCCGGCCATCGCCATGACCTCGTCATCGACCTTCTCCACGTGGGTCAGCAACTTGGCACCCGTGGCGTGCGGCGGCTTGTCATACAATCCGGGCACGTCGCTGAGGATGATGTATGCGTCCGCTTCGATCCTGGCTGCTACGAGGGCGCCGAGGCGGTCATTGTCGGTGAACGACGCTTCGATCTCGTCCGTCGAGGTCGTGTCGTTCTCGTTGATGATCGGCACGGCGCCGAGCTTGAGCAGGGACTCCAGGCAGTTGCGCAGGTTGACGTAGCGCCGTCTGCGTTCGAAGGTGTCGGAGGCGACGAGGATCTGGGCGGCGCGGATCTTGTTGTGGCCCAGTGCCTCGTCCCAGCATTGCATCAAGCGGTGCTGCCCGACGGCGGCGCAGGCTTGCCGGGCGGGCACGTCGAGTTGCGTGTCGGTGAGGTGCAGCAGGCCGCGGCCGATGCCGATAGCGCCGCTGGTGACGATGAGGAACTGGTGACCGTGCTGGCGCAGGTCGTGGATCTCTCGGGCCAGCGCGGCCATGAGGCTCTTGTCGGGCAGTCCGTTGGGGTCGCACAAGGTGTTCGTGCCCAGTTTGATGACGACGCGGCGGTTCGGGATCATTCGACGGCCTCCTGGATGGTGCCCACGGCCGGGCGATGAAGGAACCCGCCTGCTTTGAAGTCGCCGGCGGCGTGTCCGTCGCCCACCAGGACCCAACGCGTGGAGACCAACCCTTCGAGGCCGACGGGGCCGCGGGCATGGATCTTGCTGGTGCTGATGCCGACCTCGGCGCCGAGGCCGTAGCGGTAGCCGTCGGCGAAGCGCGTGGAGGCATTGACGTAGACGCCAGCGGCATCCACGCCTTGCAGGAACGCCTGCTTCGCGGCACTGTCCTCGGTCACGATGCACTCGGTGTGGCCGCTGCCGTGTTGCGAGATGTGCATGAGTGCCTCCGTGATGCTGGGCACGAAGCGAACGGCGATGGTCGGTTCGCTGTATTCGGTGTCGTAATCGGGGTCCGGGTCGATGTGGACGCCAGCCGCTTCGAGGCGGGGGCGGAAACCTTCGAACCACGGGCGCATCTCGTCATGGACCAGGATGGTCTCGACCGCATTGCAGGCGGCGGGGTAGTCGAGCTTGGCATCAAGTACGATGTGGGCCGCTTTCGCCGGGTCGGCAGCAGCGTCGATGTAGACGTGGCAGATGCCGGCGGCATGCCCGAGGACGGGGATGTGGGTGCTTTCCTGGATGGCGCGCACCATGGCGTTGGAGCCACGCGGGATGACGAGATCGACGAGGCCATCCAGTTCGAGCAGCCGCTGGACCGCCTCGCGGTCGGGCAGGAGCTGGACCGCGTCCTGGGGGAGTGCCGAAGCCGACAGCGCCGTGCGGATGGTCTCGACGATGGCCTCGTTGGTATGCTTGGCTTCCTTGCCACCCTTCAACAGGACGGCGTTGCCGGTGCGCAGGGTGAGGCTGGGGATCTGGACGCAGACGTCCGGGCGTGACTCGAAGATGCAGGCGACGACGCCGAGGGGTACCGTCTCCTGGAACAACCGCAGGCCTTCCGCCAGGTCGGTGGCGCGCAGCAGGTGGCCGATCGGGTCTTCGAGGCCGGCGACCTGACGCATGCCGTCGATGACGGCGGCCAGCTTCTCCGGGGTCAATGCTAGGCGCTGGGCCATGGCTGGGCTCAGGTCAGGGTTCGCGGCCAGGTCCTTGGCGTTGGCCTGCAAGATCGCTGATTCGGCCTGGGCTAGGGCGTCCGCGATGGCGTGCAACGCGTGGCACCGGTCTGTATCGCTGGCTCTCATCAATCTGCGGGCTGCTTGCCTCGCCGCTCGCGCGCTGGCGGTGACGTCCACAGGGAGACATTGCGGGCCCCACTAAAGTGCTTGAGCGTCGACAATAACGGCTAAGCAGGTCGCTGGGGATGCAAGCGACGATTCTGATGCGAGTAGAATGGCTGATTGCGGTGCTAGTGGCGACGACCTTGGCCGGTTGCGCGAGTGTAGAGACCCCTGACGGTGACCCCATCGTCGACGCGCCGCCGGCCGTCGCACCGGTGCCTGGGGCCGAGCTCGCTGTGCCTCCGGGCGTCTACGATTTCACGGGCCCCTACAGTCGGGTCCTGACGGAGGGTCCGCTGAGCATCCTGCCGCCGGTCCGCGTCAACATCCCGAGCGACCTCGACGGCGCCAACATCGAGATGGCCTTGTGGTTGCCTGACGGCGACGGCCCGTTCCCGGTGATGTTGTTCAGCAGCCCGTACTTCTACGCGCCCGCCGCCGGCGGCCGCACGGTCGACAACCCCGGCGGCGCCGTGGCCAACCTCATCGAGCAGCTCGTGCCCCACGGCTACGCCTTCGCCACCCACGCGGTGCGCGGCACCGCCGGCAGCGACGGCTGCAACGACCTGATGGGTCCTCTGGAGACCGCCGATATCGACCAAGCGGTCACCTGGCTCGGCACCCAGGAATGGAGCAACGGCAACCTCGCCATGACCGGCGTCAGCTACGACGGCTCCACGCCGTGGGGTGCCGCCAGCCTTGGCAACCCTCACCTCAAGACCATCGTCCCGATCAGCGGCGTCCCCGACATGCACGGCCTGATGTACCGCAACGGCAGCAGCGAGACCCGCGGCCCTGCGCTCCTCAACGCCTTGTACATTGCCGGCGGCGTCACCAGCGCCGACCCGGCCGACATCCCCGGCCGCCTCATCTGCCCCGATGCCTACCAAGGCCTCGCCCTGTCAGGCGTGGCCGCCAGCACCGGCTACGACCCGACCGGCTGGTGGCAAGAACGCAACCGCAAGGCCGGCGTCGAAGCCAGCTACAAGGGCAGCGTGTTCAGTATCCAAGGTCTGCAGGATTGGAACGTCGACCCAAGCCAAGTGGTCCCCTGGGTGGATGCACTGGAGGGTCAGGGCATCAAGACCAAGCAACTGCTCGGTCAGTGGGGTCACGCCTGGCCCGACGGTATCGGTGCCGACGGCGTGCGCAGCGACATGTACCGCGCCGACCACAACGAGATCCTCCTGCGATGGCTGGACAGCGAACTCAAGGGCGGCAACGGCAGCACCGGCCCCGCCGTCCAAGTGATGGACAGCCTCGGCCGCTGGCGCAACGAAGCCCACTTCCCGCCCCATGATGCGACGTGGATGATGCTCGGCACCAGCGCTCAGGGCGTCCTCGTCGAAGACGGTGCCCAGGAAGGCCGCTTCATCCTGCCCCCCAACGTGCTTGGCCAAGCCAGCACGCCGGCCATCGTCAACGCCCCGGTGGCGCCCATGTCCGTGGACTTCACTCTCGGGCCGATGAGCTCGGACATGCTGATCTCTGGCCTGCCCAAGGTCCACATCACCGTCGAGCCACACGGCCCCGGCGGCTACATGGCAGCATACCTGTACGAGCGCACGCCCGCCGGCGAGGACCGCCGCATCGGCTGGACCACGATGAACCTCCTGTACGCGGCCGGTGGCACCGAACCAGTCCCCGTCGTGCCCAACGAGCCGCTGGATGTCAAGATGGAGATCCAGCCCATGGACGGCGTCGTCCAGAAGAACAACTCGCTGGTGCTGCGCCTTTGGGTGTTCACCGACGGCGACCGCTTGCCGACGCTGCCGCCGACCGGCGTGACCCTGTTGTCGGGCCCCGACAGCGTGCTCAAGCTGCCCGTCATCAAGCGTGGTGCGGAGTACTACTTCACGCCCCCGGCCCCGGTAGAAACCTAGTCCGCGGCCATGATGGCCTCGGCACGCTTGGCCGGGGCCCTCCTGACTGTCTGGGCCGCGCCCAGCAGCACCAAGACGCCGCCAGCGACGACCCATACGCTTGGGATCTCTCCCAGCAGGGGCCATGCCAGCAGCGCGGCACCGGCAGGTTCCAGCAGGATCCACGTGGCCACTGTGTGCGCGGGCATGTAGCGGAAACACCAGTTGGCCAACGTATGGCCGCCCAGCATCGGCACGGCCGCGAGCAGTACGAAGAACAGGAAGCTCGTCGGGTCCACGTCGCCGATGAGGGGTTGCCCCACCAGCGGCAAGGTGGCCAGGATGCCCAAGGCGGCGATAGCGTAGACCGGCGTGACGTAGGCGACGAGGCCTTTGGTGGCGCGCAGGCGCCGGCCGATGAGCATGTATGCGGCGGAGCCGAGCCCGCCCAAGATGGCCAGGGCATCACCCAGCAATGCGTTGCGTGCTTCGCTGGCACCTTGGGCATCGGCGAATGCGATGACGAAGGCACCGATGGTGGCGAGTACGACGCCGAGCCAGCCGGCCATGCGCAGGCGGTCGCCCAGCAAGAAATGGCCGCCCAGCGCCACGAAGATGGCTTGCAGCGTCACCAGGCTGACACTGGCTGCCACCGTGGTGTAGAACAGGCTGGTGACCCACAGCGAGAAATGCGCGCCGAGGGCCAGGCCAGCGGCGAGCGCCAGACCCCATTCACGAAGGGACCAGTCGGCCCATGACGCGTAACGGACGGCGAAGGGCGCCAGGATGGCGACGGCGAACGCCAGGCGCCAGAACGACGCGGTGAGGGGTGCGGCGTCCGCCAGCCGGAACAGTGGTGCGGCGAACGAGACGGACACCACGGCCAGGCCCAGACCGAGCGCGGGTGGCATGATGGGGCGGTCCGTCACGGGGGTGTCGACGGCGGCGTCCCTGAAGAGCGCTACTGGTCCGCGCTGAACGCCGTGACGACCAGGTCGTAGGCACCCCGCTGCGGCGTGCAGGCGAGGACGCGGATGCTGTAGGTACCTGGGCCGTCGATCGCGATATTGGGCCACCAGACCTGGGCACCTTCGGTGTCGAAGCTGCTGTGACCGCCGCCGACGTCAGTGCCGTTGGGGCCGTACACGACGAGGTCGATGTCGGGCGTCGGGGCCGCGTCCTTGCCTTGCAACCGTATGTCGAAGCCGACCACGGACTCGTCGATCTGGATGGCGTGGTAGCTGTCGGCCTCGCTCGTAGGATTGACCGTCGCGGCGCACCTGGAGCCCAAGACAGCGCCCTCGGTCTCCAGGATCTTGTCGGCGCGCAGGGTCTGCCATTGCAGGGGTTCCACCAACAGGTCCAAGCGGCTCGGCGTGTCGCCGCCCACCAAGAGATCGACGGTGCTCAGCTGCGGGCCGTCCGCGTAGTACGTGCCGACGCGGAGCATCGGGTGCCTGTCGGGGGCCATGACCAACCCGCCGGCGGGGACGCGCAGCGCGGAGGTGGCCTCGACCGTCTGCCCGGCGGTCAGAGAGCTGGGTCCGTCGATGAACACATGGTCGACGATGCTGCCATCGGTGCCCCACCATGCGGTGAGCTCCGGGCGGGCGTCGCCGCTCAGCGTCGGGCGCTCGGCTTGGTAGTAGAGCGTCAGGTTGCCCTCGAGGATCCGCAGCGCGCCGACGCTGGTGCCCACCCAGGCTGGCGGTGGTGTGCCATCGAGCCACTGTTGGTAGCCCCACTCAAGCGGAAGCGCCGCCGCGTCGCCCAACGTCGGCACGAGTCCACCCTGGGCGTCAAGGTACAGGGTCACCCACTGGGGCTCGGCGGCAGTGCCGGGCGGCGGCGCCTCGGTCGAAGGCGTGGTGTCAAGGCAGCCGGCGAGCAGAAGGACCAGGCACAGGGCGATGCGCACAAGGCCCGTTCAAGCGTAGGGGTTGAAGGGTCTGCCGTCGAGGGATAAGCGCCCCGCCGTGCGTCGCGAGGAGCTTACAAACCGTCCGGCCCGACGCATCAGCGTGGAGACCGTCGACATCGCCGGCGTCATGTTCCCGCTCTACTCGGCCAGGCCAGGCAACAGCGAGGATCCGGTCGGCATCATGGCTGGTCAGATGATGTGTCGCCGGGCGCCCAATACCACGCTGTGGTTCGTCGACCCGACGCAGGTCATGCCCGGGTGGCAGCCCGTCCCGGCGCGTCCCCGTTGGAACCTGGTGGGCCGCAACGAGGCCCTGGCGACCTGGCACCGTGACGACCTCTCCATGCAGCACATCGGCGAGCATCGCTGGTGGGGGCCACGCCACCATGTGCGCATCTGGGATTGTGGCGACCATGCCATCGGCCAGGCCCACTTCGAGCGCTGGGTCGGTGTGGTGCCGCGCCGCCATGAGGTCGTCAGCTTGTCGGTGGGGCGCGATGCGGTGGTGGCCTCAGCGTTCCAGGCAGGTTGCCCCGTGACGTACGTCAAGGTCGGTAGCCAAGGCACCGATTGGGACGGCCGAATCGCCGTCATCGGCGTCCCACCCGGCCCTCATCGAAGTACAGGTGCCGATGACGCCGGCATTCGGGGTTGAACGCGCCACCGCAACCCGGGCATGCCGGTGGTTGACGCAGGTATTCGTTGATGCGGAACTCGTGCCGGCAACGACCACAACGCAATGCCTTGGCCGTAGCGCCGGGGGGCCACGTACGCGGAGCGTGGCTGGTGGATTCGTCATGGCACGCGCGGCATGGCCAGAACGACGAACAGCACGCCAGTCGGAGCCACAGGACGTCGTCGGGGCCATGCCAGTGCGTGCACCGACCTTCATTGTCGATGGCGCTCACGGGGCCTGCCGGTCGAGTAAGAACTGCACGACGCCGATGACGTGGTGGCCGTGGTACCAGGTGCCGCCCAGGCTCAGCTTGTGCTGGGCGTGCTCGGCAAGGGTCGAGGTCTCGGCCTCGGTGAACGGGTGGTGGTCGCTGAGGACCCAGGTGCCCGATGCAGGCAGAGGCTGGGCCATGATATCGGTGCCTTCGCGGTCCAAGCAGACGACGGGGCCACCGAGTTCCTCAAGGACTTCCGCGAGGGACATGGGTGCGACGTCGACGCCGCTCTCGACGGTGTTCCACCAGGGGTCTGGGTGGGCTTGGCGCAATGCGTTACGGATGCGTGCCGCTGTGCTGCGCTCGTCCGGGTTCAGGTGGTTGACCTCGGAGCCTTTGAAGCGGATCGCCACGGGGTCCGTGCCAGCGAAGACCAAGGTCACATCGGTGTCGTGGCGGATGCCGTGACTGGTGAACAGCGCCATCGTGACCGCCCGGCATAGGACATCGACGCGGCCGGC
>JBFJNL010000079.1:0-10014 GCA_041618195.1 Thermoplasmatota archaeon
CGCCGCGACGTGGCCCTTGGGCCGACGAAGGCGACCCGGCGTCCGAGCCAGCCGACATTGTCGCGGCGCGCGACGAAGCGCACCGTCAGGCGGCTATCGCGGCCGACCCGTCTGTGTTCCGCGGGGCGGTGACCACTCCCCATGACCTGCTCGGCGTCGTCAACACCGGCCACGCGCTGGAGCGCGAACGGCTCCTGCCCGAGATGGTGATGACCATCGAACGCTTCGGCTACGACGCCAAAGCGGTGGCGCGTGAGCAAGACTACCTGCACGGCCTGCTGATGCATGATGGGGCAGACGATGTACGGCCGATGCGAGGCAAGCGCAGTTTCGCCGTCACCATGAGCGTCGTCGTGGCGCTTGGATTCGTGGCGGGGGCCCTGGGCGGCCTCAATATCGCCGTCGGCGACGATTTGGCACCCGCCTTCAGTTTCGGATCATTGCGCTTCTTGGTGGCCGCCATGCCGATGCAGGACGCCGACGGTGACGGCATCGACGATGCCATCGAAGGCAAAGGTGGCTCCGACGCGGCCGACCCGGGGGACCCGGTCATCGAAGATGGGCGGGTGCAGGTGTGCCACGTGCACGGCGGCGACGAGCGCCCGAAATGGGTCCAGGTCCACGCCGCACCCGGCCACGTGCGCCATGGCGACCGGTTCGGTGCCTGTGCAGGCGACGGCGATCACGGCGACAGTGATGGCGACGGTGATGGCGACGAACAGCATGATCCGGACGACGACGGCCCCCGGCCACCGGCCGACCGCGATGGCGACGGCTTCAGCGATGACGTTGAGGTCGCCGGCGGCAGCGATCCGGACGACGCCAACGATCCCCCGGTCGTCAACGGCCTGGTCGCTATCTGCCACCAGCAGACCATCCATGTCGCGCCCGCCTCGGTTCTGGCTCATATCGCTCACGGCGACCAGTTCGGCGAATGCGCGGCCCCACCCGTCGACGCTGACGGCGACGGCCTCCCCGACGCTTGGGAGCAAGACCACTTCGGGCATCTTGACGAGGGCCCCGGCGGCGACCCGGACGGCGATGGCCTTGACAACCTGGGCGAATACCAGCACGGCACCGATCCCAACGATCCCGACAGCGATGGCGACGGCCTGAACGACGGTGACGAGATCAATGCGGGCACCGACCCCAACGTCGCCGATACCGACGACGATGGCCACTCCGACGGCGCCGAAGTGGCGGCGGGCAGCGACCCGCTCGACGCCGACTCTACTCCCGCTGACATCGATGGCGATGGGCTGCCCGATGCCTGGGAACAAGAGCACTTCGCTGATCTCGATGAAGGTCCTGGCGGCGACCCCGATGGTGACGGTCTCGACAACCTGGCCGAGAACCAACAAGGCACTGACCCCAACGTCGCGGACACCGACGGGGACCTCTTCCCCGATGGCGTCGAAGTGGCCGCCGGCAGTGATCCCCTGGATCCTGCAAGCGTGCCCGGCAACACCCTGCCCCTGAGCAGTGGCGGGGGCGGCAGCGCGGGCGGCAGTGGCGGGGGCGGTAGTGCTGCTCCTGGCCCGTCGCCCGGAGGCTCGCCCCCCAATATCGACGCGCTCATCCCCACGCCGCCGGGCGCCCCGCGCATCCCTCGGCTCACCACCCTGCCCACCGACCTGGGTGAACAGGTCACCGGATTCCCCGGCGGCCTGGTCCGGGAAGCGCTTGACGCCCTCAATCGCAACCTGGGTAGGCTGGAGAATCCAACCATCGCCCTCGCCGAGGCCGGAGCCGGCAGTAGCACTGTCAAGGTCGGGCGGCGCGTCGCGATGCTACTCGAATGAACACGTCACGCTCCATGGCCACGCAACCAACATCGCATTGGAAGCCCGGCGCACGCGTCCTCGGCATCGACGATGGACCCTTCACCGCGAGCGACGCCCGGGTCGACCTGGTCGGCGTGGTATGCCGCGCCGCTACAGGGTATGTGGAGACCATCCTCCACACGACCGTGGAGCGCGACGGTGATGACGCCACTGGCGCCATTGTGCGCATGGTCAACGCGTCCCGCACCAGACCCAACATCGTCGCCACCATGACCCAGAACAGCACCGTTGCCGGCTTCAACACGTTGGACCTGGAAGCGCTGCATGCGGGTCTTGGCCACCCGGTCGTGGCCGTCAGTCGAGGCAGCCAGGATTGGGCCGCCATGCGGCGCGCGTTGCTGGACGGTGGTATCGCCGGGGGGCCCGAAAAATGGCAACGCATCCAAGGCAACGAAAGCCATCAATCAGCCCACCGGGGATTGACGCTGGTGCCGGCCGGCATGGCCGAGCACGAGGCTCGGAGCCTGGTGGATCTGTGCACACTGCGGGGCCACATGCCCGAACCACTGCGTCTGGCGCACTTGATCGGTGCCGGGTGGGTGCTTGGGGAAAGCCACGGTCAGTGATACGCGGGCGATGGCGTCACCGGGCGTCTGACGGCTGTTGGCGGCGTACGTGTCGAACACGTACGTGTCGCATCGAAGGGGCTCTGCCCCGTTCGATTCCCCGGGCGCGGCCTGCGCTTCGCGCGGCCACGCGGGGCGCTTAGCGGCTGTTGGCGGCGTACGTGTCGAAGACGTACGTGTCCATGGGCTTGAGGCCAAGCACCATATCGAGTTCCTGCGGCGTCAGGAACGGCTTGTCATAGCGGCCTTGGTCGTCGATGGGGACGCGCGGGCAGGCGACGCCGACGAAGGCGTCCAGGTGCCGGAAGTACAGCAGGTCGCCGGGGCTGATCTGCTTGTTCTGGATGAGGTAGCCCGTCTTGCCGTTGTCCCGCAGCTTCTTCATGATGCGGTGGGCCATCTGCATCCGCATCTGGCCGCCTTTGGTGCTGATGACGATGCCGAAGGTCTTGGCCTCCTTGGCGACGCCGATGGCGGCGTAGCGCTGCTTGAGGATCTTGTGCTTCGGCTCGTCGAAGTGCTGGATGCGGTTGGTGTACGGGCACGCGCCGACGATGCGTTTGCTCGTCTCCAGCGCCAAGGCGAGCGGGTGGAAATCGCCGCTACCGATGAAGAGGAATTCGTCGACGTCCACGAGCTTGGTGGCCGCCATGACATTGCAGCCCAGAAGCTGCCCCTGCAGCGCCGTGCGCTTGTCGCCGAAACCGATGACGGGCTCGAAGCCGTGGCTGCGCAGGATGTCTGCCGCCTCATCGAGCTTGTGGGTGTGCTGTGCTGTCGTGCAGACGCCGATGCGCTTGCCCTTCAGGTGGTCGGTGGCCGCCTCGGTGACGATGGGCGTGATGGTGTGCGTGGACCACGCCTGGATGTAGTAGACGTGGACGCCGCCGAGTTCCGGGACGCTGGGCATGGCGCTGTGGCCGAAATGGATCAGGACCTTGATGCCGAGCTTGGACATCTCATCGTCGGCCAGGTCGCAGGCGCCGTAGCATGGGTCGGCGCTGATGACGACCGGGATGCCGAGTTCCTTCTCGACGATGTCGGCGATCTCGGTGCCGTGGTCGCGCAGACCGTCGGGGAACTGCACGCCGATGATATCCAGCTCGGGGTGGTCTGCTTTGATCTGCGGCAGGACCTCCTCGAACGGGATGAGATAGTTGTACAGTTCCATGGGGTTGTCCGACCCGACCCGGGATATCAGGGTTGCCGTGTCGGCCAGCCCCGGTCTACTCGTAGCTGAGCGCTTCGACCGGTTGGATCTTGGTGGCCCGGGTCGCCGGGACGAGGCCAGCCAGGATGCCGATGCTGGTGCCCACCACGACGCCTGCGACGAGGCCGCCGACGTCCAGCTTGAAGCTGATGTCGTCGCCGAACAGCGCTTCGATGAGGATCAAGCCGCTGAGGGCCCCCAGACCGGTACCGACGATGGCCCCGATGAGGCCGATGATAGATGCCTCCACCACGAACATCGCCAGGATGTCTCGGTCGAGGCCGCCGATGGCCTTCATGACGCCGATCTCTTTCGTGCGTTCGGAGACGCTGATGAGCATGATGGTGCCGATCATGATGCCGCCCACGACCAGGCTGACGCCGGCCAGTCCCGCCACGAACAGCGTGATCTGGTCGAACAGGGCGCCGATCTGGTCCTGGATGTCGCTGGCGGTGGCCACCAGGATGGCCACGTCGTCGATGTTCTCCAGCAGGAGGCTGGCATCGCTGACATCGGCCATGTATGCCTCGACCTCGTCGCGTACGTCGTTGATGCGTGCGCCCGTCTCTGCCACGACCGTGAAGCCGCTGTACACCCGCACCATCTCATTCGTCGATGGACTGTTGCGCATGATGTTGTAGTATGGGTCGACGGGCACGAACACCTGGCCGTTGTTGGAGCCGAACAGGGAGTCTGACTCCGCCAAAACACCGGCCACCGTCGCATCGCTGCTCGTGCCGTCGGTGAATTGCAGGGTGACCGTGTCGCCAGCCTCCATGAGGGGCTGGTCGTTCGCGTCGAGGCCGCCGAGCAATTCGGCGATGCTGAACCCGAGCACGACCTCGTTCTGGCCGTCGGTGAATGCCCCGCCGCTGCTGTAAGCGCTCGCGTCGCGCAGTTCGTCGGCATCGCTGGTGAGTGCCGTCAGGGATTGGAAGACCTGGTCTTTGGAACCGAAGGTGATGCCAGTGACCGGGACGCCGCCCGCGACGAGCACCCGTTCGACGCCCGGCAGCCCAAGCAGTGCCGTGCGGTCGGTCTCCGTGAAGATGAGGCCGAACTGGCCGGCTTGCGGGGGGCCGCTTTGGGGGCCCTCGGCGCCCGCGGTGACGAAGATGCTACGGTCGTCCACGTCATCGAATTGGCCGCTGACGCTGCCTTCGAAACTGGCACCCATACTGGTGAGCGCGACGACCACCGTGATGCCGATGACGACGCCGAGGATGGTCAGTGTGCTGCGGACCTTGTTGGCCCATAGGCTTCGGGTCGCCATGCGGGCGGCCTCGTCCAAGAACATCAGTCGCGCTCCTGGAAGATGACGCGAGGGGCGGCCACCGGGCGGGCCTTGCGCGGTCGCCCCTGGGTCGGCGGACCCGGCGGCGGTGCCACGGGTTCCGAGAAGGGCGCCAGGACCTGGTGGCCGGCGATGAGACCGTCGCGGATCTCGATGGTGCGTTTGCCATACGCCTGCATCTCGCGCTCGTGGGTGACCTGGATGATGGTCTTGCCCCGGCGGTTGAGTTCCGTGAACAGCTGCATGATCTCGTTCCCGGTCTTGGTGTCGAGATTGCCGGTAGGCTCGTCGGCGAGGATGATCGGTGGGTCGAGGGCGAGGGCGCGGGCGATGGCGACGCGCTGCTTCTGGCCCCCGGAGAGTTGGCTGGGGGTGTTGCGCATGCGATCGCCGAGGCCGACGGATCGCAGGATGGCTTCGGCGCGTGGGCGGCGCTCGGCGCGGGGCACGCCGGCCAAGGCCATGGGGAGGATGACGTTGCGGATGGCGCTGGCGCGGGGGATGAGATGGAATGCCTGGAAGACGAAGCCCAACGATTCCCGTCGGGCCAGGGTGCGTTCTCTGGCGCTGAAGCGGCTGGCGTCTAACCCGTTCAATCGGACGCCACCGGCGGTGGGAGCATCCAGCAGACCGATGAGGTGAAGGAGCGTCGATTTGCCGCTGCCGCTGGGGCCCATGATGCTCACGAAGTCACCTTTGCGGACGTCGAGGTCGATGCCGCGTAGGGCCTCGACGCGTGCATCACCTTCCCCGTAGACCTTGCGCAGGCCGCGGGTCTGTAGTGCGAACTGGTTCACTGGCTGACCTCGACGCGTTGGTGCGTCACGGTCACGCTGCGCATGGCGTGCACGGGGATGCCGTGGCGCTCTGACAGTTCCTCCGCACGTTTGGTGCCCTTGTCCACGAAGGCAAAAACGCCCAGCACCTCTTGACCCATGGCCTTGAGTGCAGCGAGCAAGCCGTCGAGGGTGCCGCCTGTGCTGATGACGTCGTCGATGAGCGCGATGCGGTCCGTCGCTTCGAGGCCGTTGATGTACAGCGATGATTGACTGTATCCGGTCTCGCAGTACGCGATGGTCTCGCCTGGAAGCTCGTACCTGCGCTTGCGGATGACGAGGTACGGGATGCCCGTGCGCATGGACACGGCGGCGGCCAGGGGGACCCCCATGGCCTCGGGGGTCAGCAGCACAGTGGCGTCCTTGATACCGGGTTGCTCCGCGACCCAGTCAGCGAACGCCGTCAGCAGGGCGGGATCGACGCGTGGCACCCCATCCATCAATGGGTGGATGATGTAGGGATAACCGCCGCGATCGACCACCATGGCGTCGCGAAGAGACGAGTCGATGTCCATATGCAGGCCTGGGTCAGGCGTGCGCGGCCTTGAGGCCTTCGAACGCCAAGAGGAACGCGTCGATGGATTCGAGGGTGACGTGGGGGTTGACGACGATGCGCATGGCATCGAGGCGCGGGACGACGTTGACGCGGTGGCCTGCTGCGGCGAGCGCACGGGCGGTGGCCTGCGGGTCTCCGGCTCGGAACGTGACGACATTGAGTTCGGGCTCGACGACGAGTTCGCCACCACGCTCTTGGATCCCGCGGGCCAGTGTGCGGCTCAGCGCCATGCAGGTCTCGACGATCTTGCGGTAGCCTGCGGTGCCGAGGGCACGGTGGGTGGCCCACGCGGCGGCCGCGGCGGCACCGGGTCGCGTGCCCATCAGGGTCGATTGGGTGTCCGTGCTGACGTAGCCGGTCTCCACGGCGATCTGGTCCCACTGGCCGGGGTCGCTGAGGATCAATGCACCGGCGGGGATGGCGGCCATGCCCATCTTGTGCGGGTCGAGGCCGACGCTGGTGACGCCGGGCACGGCGAGGTCGAATGCCGGGCCGTCTTCGAGGAACGGCAGGACGTAGCCACCGAAGGCGGCGTCCACGTGCATGGGCAGGTCGGCTCGCTGGGCGTGGCGTGCCAGTTGTTCGATGGGGTCCACGAGGCCGAGCTCCGTGGTGCCGGCGACGCCGACGATGAGCGCGGTGTCGCCGGCGTCGATGGCCTCGTCGGTGGCTTTGACGTCGGCGCGATGATCGATGGTCGGGACGCGCACGAGCTCCATCTTGAGGAGGCGTGCGGCTTTTTCGAAGCTGAAATGGGCTGTGTCCGGTGCCAGGATGCGGCGGGCCCCGGTCTGTTCGCGGGCGATGAAGCACGCCAGGAGGTTGGCCTCGGTGCCGCCGGTCAGGAAACGCGCCGCTTGGGGGCCCGGTGCTTGGACGAGTTGCGCCAGGTCGGCGAGCAGTTCGTCCTCAAGGCGGGCGGTACCAGGGAAATGGGCCGGGTCGCCGAGGTTGGTCTCCAGGAACATCCGGTAGGCCGCCTGGGCCGCCGGGTGCGGGGCCGTGCACATCGAACCGAGGATGCTGCCGCTGCCGAACGTCGCATCTTGCCCGCGGGCCAACTGCAACGCCTCGAGGACGCGGTCCATGGGCCAGCCTGCCTCTTCCACGGGTCGGCCACCCCTTCTGGCGCTTAAAGAGGGAGCCCAATAGTTTCACCGCTCCCCGGTCATGGCGCCTAATACGAACGCTGCCGCTCTCTCACCATGGCCCAGAACCTGCTCGCCGCCCTTGCCCTCGCTGGCATCCTGCAACGTGCCCCCGGCGCAAGGGGCCTGCGCGTCACCCACCGCTTCCTCGCCCACGCCGAAGGCACCGCCGGCCGCTACCGCACCCTCGGACTCACCGGTGACGAATCCGACGTGCTCACCGCCGCCCTCAGCACCTGGGACGACTACCGGCAAGACCCCCGCGCCGGCGCACAACTACTGCGCGACATGCTCGCCGACCGCGATCAACTGGGCGCGATCCGCCCCGTATTCCCCGCCATTGAGAGCTTCATGGCGGCGGCTTGACAAGACTCACGCTCCAAGGAACGCAAGAAAGGCGCCGCAGACCCGACTCGAACGGGCGACCATCGGATTAACAGTCCGAAGCTCCACCAACTAAGCTACTGCGGCGTATGGCGACTCCGGAAGGCCCGGTGTCCATCCCCCTGGGGGATAAGGCGGCCGACTTGGGTCCCCCTCTAAACCGTTTCGACCGCGCGCCGCAGCACAAACGCTTTTTCCAGGGCGCGTCGGTGGCGCGGCAATGGCGGGTCGGGGCGCGTTCAACAGTCGTATCGGTTTTCTCATGGCAGCCATCGGTTCCGCCGTCGGCCTGGGCAATCTATGGCGCTTCCCATACCTGGTCAGCCAGAACGGCGGGGCCATCTTCGTCGGCCTCTACATCATCTTCCTGTTCTTGATCGGCATCCCCGCCCTGCTCGCCGAGCTGAGCATCGGCCGCGCCCGGCAACGCAACGCCGTCCAGGCCTTTGAGATCGACCGCAAAGGTCGCAGCTACTCGTGGATCGGCGTCGTCTTCCTGGCCACCGCCATCATCCTGCTGTCCTACTACTCCGTCATCGCCGGCTGGGCCGTCGCCTACGCCTTCACCGGCATCTGGGAACCCCTCCGCCAGATGCTCCCCGGCTTCCTCACCGGCAACGCCAGCGACGCCGCCACCTGGTTCATCGAACTGGCCATCAGCCCGTGGGCCATCTTCTGGCACCTCATCTTCATGGCCCTCACGACGACCATCGTCATCCGAGGGGTCAGCAAAGGCATCGAGAAATCCAATCTCATCATGATGCCCATCCTCTTCGCCTTCATCATCGGCCTCGCCATCTACGGCGCCTTCCAGAACGGTGCCTGGGCCGGCTACGAATTCTACTTCAAACCAGACTGGAGCAGCTACCAGAGCTTCTCGTCACTGCGCCCCGTGCTGAACGAAGCCGCCGGACAGACGTTCTTCAGCATCGGCCTGGGGCTCGGCACCATGCTCACCTACTCGAGCTACCTCAGCCGCGACAACAACCTGCAACAGACAGGTCTCATCATCGGCTTCAGCGACACCCTCGTCGCCATCATCGCCGGCCTGATGGTCTTCCCCCTGATGTTCAGCCTCGGCCTCGACTCATTGATCACCACCGACAGCAGCGTCGGCGGCCTGTTCATCATCCTGCCCACCACGTTCGGCACCATCGGCGGCGTCCTCGGCCTCGTCATGGCCATAGGCTTCTTCGTCATGCTCAGCTTCGCCGCCCTCAGCAGCGCCATCAGCCTGCTGGAGGTCCCCGTCAGCTACGTCGTCGACCGCATGCCCGGCTGGGGCCGCACCCGCGCCGGCATCCTCGTCGGACTCGCAGTCTACCTGCTCGGCCTCCCCGCCGCGCTGTCACTCGCCTGGCTCGACTTCGCCGACGCACTCGTCGGCAACATCCTCCTGTTGCTCGGCGGCCTCCTCCTGACACTCTACGTCGGCTGGATCCGCCCCGACCTACTGGATGAGATGAAGGTCGGACTCGGCAAAGGCCGCGACTTCAGCCACATCTTCAAGGGCCTCATCCGCTACCCACTCCCCATCCTCATCCTCGTCCTCCTCGGCTTCGGCGTCGTCTCGTTCTTCGAGAACTACATCTTAGCCTAGGGCGGAACCTCCGCCGGCACGTCAACGCCGGCACCCAACGCAGGAGTAGCCAAGCGGCCAACGGCGCCCGACTTAAGATCGGGTCTTTAGTGGTTCACCGGTTCGAATCCGGTCTCCTGCACTCCCTCCGGTCGTGCAGGCGATCGGATTCACTTCGACCCGGGCGAGCCCGGCTCGAAGTCCGGCAAAGTTGCTCCCTGTGCTCGCATCCTTTGCCGGCGCATCCGGTCTCCGACGATTCCCTGCGGTAAACGAGATCGAGGTCCTGTCTCGGCGCCCTTTGCATCTGGGCAATCACGAGTCGCCAAGCAGTCCGGCGTCAAACCGAGCAATGTCGTCCGGGTGAAGGTATAGCCTCAACAGGACGCCATACTCCGCATCGATGGTCGTGAAATACGGCACAAACCGCGTTATGCCGGGGCTGCCAACAGAGCCCTGGTCAATGGTCACATGTGCAGGAACGAACGAAGTTTGAAGAATTGCAGACCGCCAATCCGGGTGCGGCACGAACGATGCCAAGGCGCTCCAGGCAGGCAGCAGTTCAGCAGAGGCTGCGTAATTGATCTCGTGGAGCCA
>JBFJNL010000080.1:0-10011 GCA_041618195.1 Thermoplasmatota archaeon
CTCTTCGGCACCCAGATGCCCCGTGCCAAGGCCGAGCGCAGCTTCGTCTGGCCGATGCAGCACGTCGTCCAGACCGAGACCGGTCCGGCCCTGCGCTGGCGCTTCTGGCACAAGCCCACCGATGGCCTCGACGCCGTGTATGGTCGCCTGCGCATGGCCGGCATCGAGACCGTCTGGGTGACGCCAAAAATTCCCTTCATGATTCCCCTCACGGCCGGCGCCATCGTCGCCTGGACCCTCGGAGACGTCATGCTCTGGGTGCTCCTCAGGCCCTAAAGTCTACTTGGGAAGAGAAGAAAGAATATACAAGCAGTAGGCCGGTGGCAAGTTGTGGCTTCTCGGCTCACCACGGGATTGGCGGGGCTGGATGCCCAGCTTGGGGGAGGTGTTCCCCCGGGCACTGTCCACGTCCTCGTCTCGGAGCCCATGAATGCCCAGGAGCTGTTCACCTACCATTTTGCCGCCGCAGAAGGGGCGTGCCTGTTCTTGACAACGGAAGTGGATCCGGCCGAAGTCGAGGGTGGTCTGCAGCGCGTCTCGGCGTCCGCCAAGTCCGTCCGCGTGGAGAACCTGGTCCCCAACAAGGACGGTTCGCTGCCCGCGGTCCCCAACCAATCCCGCCTCGTCTTGGACACGTTCAGTTCCTACAGTGAGATCGTCGGCTGGGACCAGGCCTGGCGCGCCCTCCAGAAACTCAAGGAACAGGTCCGTGGCAGCGGCCAGACCGCGCTGCTCACCGTCATCCAAGGGATCCAGCCGCCTGGCGAGATCGCCAAACTGAAGCTGTGGGCCGACGGCGTGCTCGAACTGGGTTTTGACCGCCAAGGCTTCGGCCTGTACCCGTATCTCAAGGTCACCAAGATGCGCGGCGTCCCCGACAGCGCCCGTTTCCTGTTGTTCAAGGAGACGGCCAAGGGGCTGTTCATGGAGAGCACGAGGAGAGTGTTTTGAAACTCCATGCCGAACGCGGTCATCGCCCCGGCAGTCTGCCGCCTCGTCCACGACTGGTCGACGACGAGGCCATCACCCCCGTCATCGGTAGCATCCTGATCCTCGGCATCAGCGTTCTGGGCATCAGCGCCATCATGGTCTGGGGCGCACCGGCCCTGCAGATCCTGCAGGAACAGAATGCCCACGCGGCCATGCTCGGCGAATTCCACGATGTGCGCCAGAACAGTCTGGTGCTGACCATCACGGACAGTAGTCGTTTGCCCGGCATCAACCTCAACTCAGGTGAACTGAGCGTCGAACGCGGCACGCGGATGGCCATCACCACCGTGTTCGATACGGTCCCGGTGGGCTGCACGTGGGACATCCCGGACTGGGACGCCGGCGAGAACGCGGATCGGATCACGATCTCACTTGGCGCCGCCTGCGCCCAGGCGGCAAAGCCCGTCAAGAACGCCGGTGCCGACAATTGTGCCGGCGGCGACACATGTCTTCGCTTCTACAGCGTCGATGGCAGACTCCTGACCGACCTCGACCCCATCGGCGCTGCCAAGCTCCAACCGGGCCAGACCAAGGACTACACTCTGGCCTCCGACATCGACGTCGGCAGTTTCCTCATCCGCTACGAATCCGAGGACTTCAGCACCTTGTACGCGGAGACCTGGATCATCGAACAACAGGCCCTGCACTGGTCCGACACCGGCCGCACGGAACCCCTCGTCCGCGTCGAAGGCGGCTCCCTGTTCTCCGGCCGCCAAGGCAACATCTTCATCGAACAGGGCCCGCCGGTCGCCGAGCAGGCGTTCGGCAGCGACGAACTCGCACTGCGCCTGCCCATCATGGAAGGCCCATCGACCACCCGCGTCGGCGGCCAGAGCATCATCTTGTTCATGCGCTTGGATGACAACATCCTGCGCGTCAACGACGAGGTCCGCAGTGTCCAATACGACTTCGAGGGTCGCTTCGCCCGTGCCTGGTGCACGGCGCTGACCCTGCGAGGCGAAGGCCTCTCCGATGGCTTCGCGTACCGCCCCCTCGACCTGGCGCCTGATCGCGCCTGCACCGGTCCAGGCTCGGCCGATGGCCGCCACACCGTCCTCTTCGACCGCGACGCCGGCACCAACACCTTCCCCTTCGCATTCACCCATGTCCAAATCAGCATCGAGACCTGAGCCTCAGCCGAGGCGCGCGTTCGCCCTCTCAGAAGAGGCGGTAACGCCCGTGGTCGGCGGTCTGCTCATCCTCGGCATCACCGTCATCGGCATGGTCGGTGCCTTGTTCTGGGGCGCACCCGAACTGGAGAAACTGGACGAACGCGGGGCACAGGTCGCGATGATCGGTGACTTCCGCGATGTCCGCCGCGACACGCTGGTCTTGAGCCTCAGCGACAGTGCGCGCGTCCCGCGCATCGCAGTCGAGAAAGGCCAACTCGACCTGGTGGAGGGCACACGGATCCAGATCGGTGCCACCTTTGACGGCTTGGCCGACTTCGACCCAAGCTGCGCCATCCATGTCACCCAACTGGCGGTCGCCGGCAACGCCGATCAGTTCGCTGTCAGCGCCCCGGGGTGCGACGACATCGGCACCTTTGCGGTCTCCGGAGACGACGGCTTCAGCTGTGCCACCGCACCGTGTCTGCGCGTCTACAAGGTCACTGGCAGCAACCTCAACGCCGCCAGCGCCTTCGTCGTCAGCGGCCCCATAGGCGATGATTGGGTCATCCGCGTCGAAGACGGCTCGCCGGCCACGGCGCAGGACATGCTGCAACACACCTGGCTCTTCGAGGTCGGCCCCGCCGCCACGCCACCCTCCCGTGGCGCCGCATGGGCCGATATCTGGAGTTTCAGGACCCTCGGACTCGAATGGTCCATGCCCGGCCGCACAGACGTCTCCGTCTACTACGAAGCCGGCGCCATCTTCACCAGTCGCAACGGTGCCATCAGCCTGATGGATGCGCCGCCCATGGACGAAGAGGCGTACCTGACGCAAGACTTCGTCTGGCGCCTCCTGACAATGTCTGGGTCCTACGACGGCATCACCGCGCCGTCCAATGCCCGCATGTTCGTCGGCCTCATCGGCGCTGACCAGCGTACCAGCCGTGACGACGCCGTCGAGGTGCGCATGGACTTCGCCGGCGCATTCGCCCAAGCATGGTGCAACACCATGCGATTACGCAGCGACGACCTGCAATTCGGCTCTTACAACGAAGACCCAGCCTTCACATGCAATGCCGGTGATGCCAACGGTGTCCGCAGCATCATCTACACCACCGTCGACGGTGGTGGATCGCCCACATCATTCCCGTTCGAGCTCTTCCATGCCCGCATCACGACGAACCTGTAACCCCATCCGCCGCGACGAGGCCGTCAGCGAGGTCATCGGACAGATCCTGATGTTCGGCATCCTCAGCATGGTGCTGGTGCTCAGCCTCATGAGCTTCAACATCGCCAAGGAACGCACGGAGGAGCGCGTCATCGAGACGACGGCCCAGTCCATCGCGCAGCGCGTGGCGAGCCTGACCATTGAGACCGCATTGTTCGCGGAGAAATTCGAAGAGCAGGCCGTCGCCTTGCAGAGCCGTCTTGAACTGCCACAGCGGCTCGAGGGCCGAGAATACACCATCGAGGTCACGGGTGCCGTCGTCACCATCGTCGCCGGCGACGTCACCGCATCCTCCCCGCTGTTCGCCGCTGGGAGCGAAGGCCTCGTCCATGTGTGCCAGCAGACTGCTTTGGAAGGCGGCGACATCATCATCCGCATCACCGACACGCACCCCGACGTGCCGACCGTGACCGTCGGCTGCGACACGCCCGCGGTGACACCACAGTTCTACGTTTACCTGGAGAAAGCTGCATGAGTCCCGAAGACAAACCCAAGAAGGCGTCCGACGCGGACAAGACGGTGGCTGGCGACAAGCGCCCCGTGGCCCGCAAGCCCGCTGCCAAGCCGGCCGGAACCAAGGCCCCCGCGGCCCCACCGGCAAAGCCGGCCGCGCCGCCCCCGGCTGCTGCACGGCCACCCGCCCGCCCGCCGCCATCCGGTCCGGCTGCAGCCCCGGCCCGCCCGGCACCCACCCCGGAGCCTGCCGCAAAGGAGGTCCAGAGCGACGGCGGAAGCCGCCAGGTCGACGTGTCCGAAGGTCGTGCACAGGCACCCAACCAAGGGGCATTGAAGCGCATCGCGCCGACGCGCGCCCAGGACGTCATCAAGCAGCAGATCGCCAAGCGCACGGCGGATCCAAGCAAGGTCAAACTCCCCCAATTCCCGGCGCCTGCCTCCGAGCGCCCCGAGGCTCTCAAGGACGAAGAGCTACGCCGCGACGCCATCGCGGAGAAAGAACGCGAGCGCCGCGAAGCTGTCCTCGAAGGCCTTGATGACGAACAACGGGCCAAGCTCGAGCATGACTGGGCGCAGACAGACAAACTGGCCTACGTGCCCGACCCCGACGACCGCGAGCTTGAGATCTTCGAACTGCGGCCGCCCTACGCGTACGTGCAGATCGTCAAGAACGACCGCACACACGACATGTTCTACCACGCCATCGAGCCCAAGCTGAGCCGTGATGAACAGATCCTTCTCGGCTTCATCGAAGACACTCTGGTCGATGTCCTTGACCTGCAACCGGAGGACCTGGACAAGACCGAGTTGGAGGATTACATCCGCGGCAAGTTCGAGCAGGTGCTGTTCGACTACTCCATCAGTCTCGGCGACGAAGAGGCCTCCTCCGAAGAGGCCAAAGAACGCCTGCTGTACTACGTGATGCGTGATTTCATCGGCGAAGGGCCGCTTGATATCCTCATGCATGACCCGCTCATCGAGGACATCTCCTGCGACGGGCCGCACGTGCCGATCTTCGTCTACCACCGCAAGTACGAAGCGATGACGACGACGATCCGCTACCGAGACCACGAGCACCTGGACAGCTTCGTCATCCGCATGGCGCAGCGCTCCGGCAAGCACGTCAGCATCGCAGAGCCCATCCTGGATGCGACGATGAAGGACGGTAGCCGTCTGCAGGCCACCCTGGCCAAAGAGGTGTCGTCGTTCGGTTCGACGTTCACCATCCGTAAGTTCCGCGAAGTGCCGTTCAGCCCCATCGACATGGTGCGCTTCGGGACCATGAGCAGCGCCATGCTCGCGTACTTGTGGATGGTCATCGAAGGGCACATGAGCGGCATCTACGCCGGCGGTACCGCTTCCGGCAAGACGACCGCCATCAACGCCCTGATGATGTTCATCCCGCCCCAGAACAAGGTCATCACCATCGAGGATACCCGTGAACTGCGTGTCCCCGAGCCCAACTGGATCGCCGGTATCACCCGCGACGGTTTCGGTCCCCGCGACGCCCACGGGCGCCAAGCCGGTGAGATCGACATGTTCCAACTTCTCAAGAACGCCTTGCGTCAACGCCCCGAGTTCATCGTCGTGGGTGAAGTGCGTGGCGCTGAAGCCTACGCCTTGTTCCAGGCGATGGCCACCGGCCACTCGGCCTGGGGCACGATGCACGCCGACAGTGTCGACGCCGTCATCCACCGGTTGGAATCCGACCCCATCAACATCCCGCGAAGCCTGCTCGAGGCGCTGGACGTGGTGGCCGTGCAGATCCAATCCCGTGTCGCCGGCAAGCGCGTCCGCCGCACCAAGCAACTGACCGAAGTGGTCGGCCTGGATCCGCACACCCGTGAGATCCTCACCAACGAGGTGTTCACCTGGGACCCCAGTACGGACGCCTTCGAGTACTCGGGCGTCAGTTACGCGCTGGAGCGCCTCGCCCACGAAGGTGGCAAGACGAGCAAGGAGATCGCTCAGGAGATGGAGGACCGCGTCCGTCTCATCAACCACCTGGTCGATCTCGATGAACGCGACTACGACAAGACCGCGCTCATCATCAAGAAATTCTACAAGGACAAGGAGACCATCATGGCCAAGGTCGACGCAGGAGAAGGATGGGACTAACCCCCTCTCAACGCCTGGCGTACAAGGTCTTCGGGCCCCGCGCCACCGCGTCGAAGCAACTGGAGGCCGTCGAAGAACAACTGCGCAAGGCACAGATGCCGATCCGCGGCGACGCCTACATCGCGCACAGCATGATGATGGGGCTGGCCACTGCGGTCGTCTCGTTGTTCATGCTCATCCTGCTGGCCGTCGTGGCCGGCGCGGCCCTTGGGTTGCCGCCCGTGGTCTACGTGATGCCGCTGATCCTGGCGCCGCTCTTCGGGTACGTCGGCTACGCAGTGTTGCTGTCCACTCCCAAGAGCAACGCCAAGAAGCGCCGCAAGGACATCGAACTGCGACTGCCGTACGCCACCAACTACATCGCGGCCATGGCCAGCGCGGGTGTCATCCCGGCCGACATCTTCGGCAGCATGGCGCGCCAGTACATCTACGGTGAGGTCGCCAAGGAGTCAGCGATGATCTTCAAGGACCTGCACGTGCACGGTATCGACATCGTCACGGCGCTGCGACGCAGCATCGACCGTTCACCCTCCGTCAAGTTCCAAGAATTGCTGCAAGGTGCCATCACCACCGTCACCTCTGGCGGCGACCTGACGAACTACTTCAAGCAAAAAGCGAGCCGGTACCAATGGGAGAACCGGGTCGAGCAGAAGACGTTCATCGAGACCATGGGTCTGATGGCCGAGACCTACGTCACGGCGGCCGTCGCCGGCCCGTTGTTCTTGATCGTCATGATCGCCATCATGGCCCTGATGTCTGGCGGTGACGCCAGCCAATTGCAGATGATCACCTACCTCATGTTGCCCATCATCAATGCAGGTTTCATGTTCGGACTGAAATCCATGATCCCGGCGGTGTGACATGGCTGACGAACAACCCGATCCGATCGACCCGCCCTCCGGCCCTCCGGAAACGCCCCTCGAGGGCGATGCCGCCGATGCCGGTGCCGCGGCGCTCGATGCCAAGGCCGCTAAGAAGGAGGCCGCTGCGGCGGCCGCCCAGGCGAAGGTGGCAGGCAAAGCCAAGGCCAAGGCAGCCGCCCGCGCGCGGGCTGCACAGCGGGCTCATGACAAGGCCGCTGGACGAGCTCCTGTGGTGCACAGCCTTCAGCTGAGCGACCGCTTGAAGCACGGCGACATCGAGGTGCGGCCGTTCGACCGCAACATGAAGCTCGTGCTGGACGCGATGGTCTACACCGCCCTGGCGTTGATCATCGTCATCGTCGTCGGCCGTGTCGGCATCGGCTTCAGCCTCGGCATCGCCGCGCTCACGTACCTGGTGACGCTGGTGTCCGGTCTGCTCATGGGCGCCGGCTTCGTGTTCAACCTCATCCGCTGGCGTGCCCTGCGCGGCGCGGCGGGCCAGAAGATCCTGGAGAAGTGGAAGGCCGACCTCCAACTCACCATCGTCAGCATCGTGGCGTTGTTCATGGTCGTCTTCATCCTCATCATCGAGGTGGCGGCGCTGCTGGTGTTCGTCGGTGCGGTCACGCCCGGCGAGGCGACCTTCACGTTCGCTGAGCAGTTCACGCTCCTGGCCGCCATCATCCTGCTGGTGCAGGTCATGGCGTTCGTGGCCCGCGAGTACAACCTCAGCAGCTACCAGCCCCACCCGCGCTCGGTACTGGCGAGCAAGATCCTCACGCCCGCCGCCGGGGTGTTCATGCTGCTGGGCGCGATCCTCGCCACCGGGGGCCTACAAAGCCTCGGCCTGCTGACCAACATCGCCGCCCGCCAGGGTATCTACGTCGTCACTGTCGGTGTCGGCCTCGAATTCCTGGCCATGCGCATCCGGCTCCGCTTGCCGTCCGTGTACTCGTTGTTCATGGCGGCCATCGAGACGAGCCGCAAGGCCAACGAGGAGATGCGCGTCGAACTCCAGAAGCGCGCCATCCGCACGTACGTGTTCGCCCTTGTCTTCGTCGCCGGCACCATGGCGTTCGCAGGCGCGGCCATCACCGGCAACATCGCCGTCGGCAACAGCCGCATCGGGGTGGCCGCCGGCATCCTGTACGCAGGCACGGCCATCATCGTACTGGGTCTGGTCGTGTTGCGCATCATGCAGCGCCGGAACATCCAGCGCTCCACCATCACCGAAGGTGATGATCTGGCCCGCCTAGTGGGCCAGAAACGCCGCAACCCGCAAGACATCGCCCGCATGGCCATCTATGCCGTGGGTGGCGCTGTTTCGTTGATCCTGCTGGTGGTCGCCGTGGCTTTGTTCGCCACTGCAGAAGAGCAGACGTTCACGAAGGAAGTGCTGGACAAGAAGGGCAATCTCGTGGAACGCGAAGAGATCCGCAGCATCAGCATCTTCGACGTCCCGACCACGTACGCGACCGACGTCTTGCTGCTCTCCATCGTCAGCATCGCCGGGCCCTATGGCTACTTCTTCAACGCCGAGCTGAAACGCATCGAGGCCATCGACCAGAAGTTCCCCGACTTCCTGCGCGACCTGGCCGAATCCGCCCGCGCCGGCATGACCCTGCCCCGTGCTTTGGTCACGGCCAGTCGCGGCACGTATGGTGCGTTGACCCCCGAGATCCACATCATGGCGGCGCAGGTCGAATGGGGTGTGGAGTTCGGCGAGAGCCTCGAGCGCTTCGCCCAACGGACCCGCACGCCGCTCATCGACCGGACGGTCGCCTTGGTCGTCGAAGCACAGCGCGCCGGTGGCAACGTCGTCGACGTACTGACCGCCGCCAGCGACGATGCCCGTGAGATCAAGCAGATCGTCTCCGAGCGCACGGAGCAGATGAAGATGTACAACGTCGTCGTGTTCATCGCGTTCTTCGTGTTCATCTCCGTGGTGCTGATCCTATCGGCTCAGTTCCTGCCGGCCTTCAAGGAAGCCGTCGATGCGGCGACCGCCGGCAGCGGCGGAAAACCGCAGGACGTCGGTGGCATCAAACTGGCACCGTTCAGCGTCGAGAAGTTCAATGACATCTTCTTCCACGGCGCCATCATCCAGGCCATCGGCGGTTCGCTGGTGGGTGGTGTGATGACCAAAGGCAGCCCGGTCGGCGGCTTCAGCAGCATGTTCGTCATGATGCTGGCCGCCTGGATCTCGTTCCGTGTCGTTCTCCCGGTGATGACTGGTGGATGAAGACGGCAGCATCCATGTCATCGAGGCCCTGCTCGCCGGTATGATCATCCTGACGGCGGTCTTGTTCATGGCCGCCACGACGGCGCCGAGCCCGGCGGAAGGCCAAAGCGGCATCGACCTGGCGAAGGTGTCTGCCGATACGCTGCGCGTCCTGCAACAGCGGCCGCCAGAGACAGACCTCGTCCCGAACGCCGAGACCTCGAGCGGGCTGCGTGCCTACCCGAGCCGGCTCGACGAGATCGTCGACGAAGCCATCAAGGGCCACGCGGACGCGGCCGCCAACGAGGCGCTGGTGCGCGAGTTGGTGCCCGCCGGCAATCGATACCAATTGCGTATCGACAACGGCGTCGACCACCTGATCCTCCTTCCCCTCGGCGGCGGGTTCACGGCCCAGCCGCGGGCGGCCAAGGCGGCAGAGACCTTCGTCGTCCCGATGTGGCAAGACAACGGCCTCACCGGCGCCGCGTGCGCTGGCAAGGCGGTGACCGAGAACCTGGGCCCCTACCACCCGGGTGGTGCGGCACAACTACCGTTCACTGTGACCGGCGCCGCGACGCTGACGGGCCCGACGGGCATGTCGCAATTGCTGGCCGGCACCACTTGGGCCGATTGGTGGGTCGCGGAAGGCGTCGAGAACGGATTGCCTGCCGACCGCGTCCCGCGGGCCGCGCTGTATGGCTGGTGGATCTACAACGACGGAGGCGCCGGTGGCGACCAATGCTTCTTCGTCGGCCTCCCCGACGGCACGACCAGCCAATACCCGTCCTACGGCATCCAACTGGTGGTGTGGCCGATTGCGTAAGTACCTCGGTGATGACCGCGGCGGGCAGATGATGCTGCTGACCGCGTTCGTCCTGGTCATCGGCTTCGTCGCGCTCACCGGTATGGTGGCCCGCGTGACGCAACTTCCTGAAGCGACGCAATCGGCAGCGGATCGCCCCATCTACATCGAGGCGTCCGCCGTGGCGCGGGGCGTCGAGCAGTTGATGCGCGACACCAACA
>JBFJNL010000081.1:0-9881 GCA_041618195.1 Thermoplasmatota archaeon
GTCTCGTTGCCATCGACCGGGCTCTCGTTACCGTCGACGGCTGGTGGGCTATCCGTCGCGTTGGTCTCGCTGTAGGTCTTCTCGACCGCGAAGTCGATGCCGTACAAACCGACGAAGTCCGTGAGCGTGTAGGTGAACGCGAAGTTGCAGGGCACTGGCGTGACGGCGTCGTCGACGCAGGCGAACGCCTGCTCCATGGATGCGTCAAAGCCCTCGGTGCCGTTCCAGGCGAACACGGACTCGCCGTTGGCAGTGACATTCAGCGTCAGGTTGCCTTCTGTGACCTGACCGAGGAAGCGCAGTGCGCCGTCGCCGGTCCAGTTGTACTGGAAGACGCCGGTCGTGGCGTTGGTGGCTTCCACGAGGAACGGGAAGCTCGTGATGTTCTGGTAGGTGACGCCCGGCGCAGCTGCGGGGATCTCGAAGTCCAGGCCGAAACCGGCATCAGGTGCGCGGTCGGTGCCCAGGGTGACGGCCGACACATAGACCTTGGAGGTGGCATACATGTCCGTAATCATGTCGCCGGGGCCGGGCTCGCCGATGGCCGTCAGGGGCACGATGTAGACCATGGTGTGGTCGGTGCCCGCCGCGATGTACGCCTCGGAGGCGACGCCCTTGGGGGTCACGGTCGGGGGAGCAGGACCTTGGACAGTGGCGGTCGCGACGTATGCGGTGCCGTCGACCTTGAAGTTGAAGCTGTAATCGTACGTCGTCGTGGACTGGCCATTGGAACTGCCACCACGCATCGTCTGGACCGCCTGCAAGCGGAATTCGACGTGGGTGTCCGTGACGGCTTCCACCCAACCCGCGACGAGGTCGGCTGACTTGATGACGCCCCCGGCGTCCGGCGCGCCGCCAGTCACCTTGTGGTCACCTGTGGCGTCCGTGATTTCAGGATCGTCGCGGGAACCCGCCTCAGCAAGGGGGGCCAACGCAAGGATAGCAAGTACGATGACGGCGAACGCGCGCATGCGGCAAGATTTCGCCGTGGCTACTTGAAGCTTCACGCGGGGCGATGGCCGCGATTTGGCTGCGCAACATCGGCTCTTTACCCGCGCAAGCGCGGCAAGCTCGGAATCACTTATTCTTCGCCTTCGTCGCAGCAGCACCGGCTCGCCAGGGTTGCCAGCAACCCAGGCTCGGGACCGTTTATTCGTCGACTTCGTCGCCGAACAACCGCCGGCTCGCTAGCCGCGCAAGCGCGGCAAGCTCGGAATCGCTTATTCTTCGACTTCGTCGCCGAACAAGCGATCCACCATCCACCCAGCATCGAAGGGCTTGAGGTCAGGGTAGTCCTGGCCCACGCCGATGAACAAGAGAGGCTTGTTGATGGTGTAAGCCACGGACAACGCTGCGCCACCTTTGGCATCCACATCGACCTTGGTGAGGATGACGCCATTGATGTCAACGACCTCGTCGAACTTGCGCGCCTGCTCCACGGCGTCGTTGCCGGCCAAACTGTCGCCGACGAAGACTACCAGATCCGGATTAGCGACGCGGCGGATCTTGTCCATCTCATCCATCAGGTTGGTGTTGGTCTGCATGCGACCCGCGGTGTCCAGCAGGACGACGTCCTTGTGGCGCGCCTTGGCGTGCTCGATGGCATCGTATGCGACGGCGGCCGGATCGGCACCGGCCGAATGCTTGACGACCTTGACGCCGAGCTTGTCGCCGTGTTGGCTGAGTTGCTCGATGGCACCGGCACGGAAGGTGTCGCCGGCCGCCAGCACAGGGCTGAGGCCTTGTTGTTTGAGGCGCCAGGCGATGCGGCCGATGCTGGTGGTCTTGCCGGTGCCGTTGACACCGACGAACATGACGACGACCGGCTTCTTGCCGCTGGCGAGTTTGTCGCGTACAAAGGAATCGAAATCGAAGGACCCGATGTTCAAGACGCGGCGGACGGCGCTGCGCAGGACCTTCTCGACGACCTCGCTGGCGCTGCGTCCAGCGACGCTCATGGACATGAGCTGCTCCTTGACGTTGGCCTTGATCGCCTCGATGACCGGCAGCGCGACATCGGATTCGAGGAGTCCGATCTCCAGGTCCCACAGGATCTCCTCGAGGACGTCCTCGTTGATGGTGTAGCGGCTGAGTTTCGCACCGCTTGATTGCGCGACGGTCTCGACCTCTTTCTGGATCTCGACGGCGTCCGACAACTCGCGGGTAAGGCGAGCCTCGATCTCTTCGTCGGTGAATTGCTTGCGCCCCATGATGGGCTGCTTGGCGACCGGCTTGGCCTGCGGGGCGCTCTGGGCCGGGGCCGTCGCAGCGGGTGCGGCGGGGGCTACTGGCGTCGGAGCAGGTGCGGGCGCAGGGGCAGGAGTCGGCTCCGGGACAGGTTCTGCAGGACTCGGGGTCTCGACAGGCTCTGGTGTCTCGGCCGGCATGGGCTCAGGTTCCGGCTCCGGCGTCGGCTCGGGGGCCGGCTCGGGCTCGGGCGTCGGTGCAGGGACCGTCTCGACAGATGCCTGTTCGGGCACCGGGGACTCGGCGGCAGGCTCCGGAGCCGGCACGGGCACTTCGGGGGCCGTCTCGGGGGCCGTCTCGGCAGCCATCTCGGCGGCCAGTTCGGCCTCCAGTTCGGCCTCCAGCTGGGCCTCCATTTCGTCTTCGAGACGAGCGGAGACGCCCTTGAGGCGGTCCTTGAGCGATTTGAACATAGGTCGCGCGACACGGCCGCGCTTCAAAGCGGTGACGGGGAAACCGTCGGGCGCGGGCCGGCCTACTACCGTGGTCAGAACATCAACAGGGAGCCGACGTAGACGCCGACGACGAACAGGGTGGTGGCGGCGATATCCATGACGCGCAGACGTAGGGGGACGTGTTGGGACACAAGCCGAACATCGGCGCCTACCCGGTTGGGCCTCGTGGCGAACGGGTGGAACCCATGCCCCAGCCCGGGGTCTACGAAGGACGCGGACGGCGTCACGCCGGCAAAGTGCAGGCACCGGGAATCGAACCCGGGCAGGTAGCTTGGGAAGCTACCGTCATACCATTAGACCATGCCTGCGTTCAGGAAGGAGCGGCCTGGAGTTGCTGGGCGATACGCTGCCCCATCGACGCCAGGCGTTGCGCTTCCTGGGTCTTCTGCTGCAGCAGCGTCTCGGCTTCTTTTGCCCGGGCTTCCAAAGTCGACATCGCCGTGGCGATGTCCACGTCGGCCGCGTAGCCGCGACCGATAGGGTTGACGACGGGGCGATCGCTGGTCACGCGAGCGCGCACATGGACACCGCCCCCGATCGGGACCAATGTCTCGTGCTCGTCGCTCTCACCGATCGCCTCGAGCGTCGCAATGGCGCGGCGCAGATCCATGGCCTGTTCTTCGATGTGGACCAGCTGGCTATCCACTTGCTGGAGCGCCTGCTGGACCGCCTCGAATTGAGCCATTAGATCTTGGCCTTCTGCCATGTTATGCCTGAAGGCGCTTCTGCGTGATCGGGCTCGCGTCAGCGGTCTTGAGGGCCGTGACGGTGGTGAGGTCGATCAGGCGGCGGGGGGTGCCGTGGCGGCTGCCGATTTCGGCGTATGTCGCTTCGCGGGCGGCGGCGTCGTCTAGGCCGATGACCTCCAGCTGGAAGTGCTGGCGGTTGCGGCCCATCTGAAAGTCGCCTTCGACGCGGAATGCTTGCTTGCTCATTTTGTTCACTCCAGGAATCCGAGGGCCTCTTCGATGCGGCCCAGTTCGATGCCGGTCGTCCGGCTGCCACAGGCGGCTCCTGCGGCATTGGCTGCCATACCCGCACCCACCAGACCGTGACCGTGGTTGACGGTCCCGATGGCGGTTGGGGCATGCAGCCTGTCTTTGATGAATCTTCGTTCGGCGTCCGTGGCCAGCGGGTGGACAAGGACACCTTTGTTCAGGGCGACACCGGCGGTGCCGACGGTCGGCACGCCTCCGATGTCGACGTTGGCCACTTCGACCTGTAGGGTCTTGGCGATGCCCGCCATGGCCTTCTTCGACAGATCGGGGTGGCATAGCGCACCCTTGTCGTTGCAGAGGATGTTGTTCCCAGCCGCGTTGAGGCGGGCAGACTCCAGGCGGTAGACGGGCAGGCCCGTCTTTTCCTTGAGTAGCGCCACTTCGGCGTTGCTGGCCATGTCCGCGACGACCCAGCCGTGTGCGTTGCCCGCGACGAGGCTCCCGATCAGGGTGCTGCCGCCAAGGGTCAACTCGATGGGGTCCAACTTGAAAGCCTCAGAGAGGTCCCTCACGTTGTTCTCCGTCAGGCCAGGAGGTAGGAGAAGATGGGAGGAGGTGACCCGGACGTAGACCCCGACATTGGGGTTCCCGTACGGGTCTAGTCGCTTGAACAAGAGCTCACTCTTCGGAGTCGTCGGAAACGGCGTGGGCCATCTCGCGGGCTGCCTCGATCCAAGGCATCACCGCGTCGAGGTCCTTGCCGAGGGCGGCCGCGACAGCCGCTGGGTCCGCGTGGGCGAGGTCGCCCACGGTCTCGACTTCGATCTTGGCCAGCTTCTCAGCCGTTGCCGGACCGATACCAGCGACCGTCGTGACCGGGTTGCCGGCCTCTTCGGAGTCGTGGTGGTCGTGCTCTTCTTCTTCCATGCCCATGGGCGCGAGGACCGGCGTTTCCGCGGCCTTCTCGAGGCGCTCGTGGATTTGTTCACGGATCGAGCCCGTGAGGTCGGAGTCAGACAGAGTCACTTCGACAACGCCATCGCTGAAGCGGGTGGCGCGGATGCGAATCTTGCTGGGAATCGTGTACTTGCCGCGCTTCCAGATTTCCTCGTTGACCTCGCCGGCGAGCCAGATCTGCTCGCTCTTCATGTGGCGGGTAAGGAAATTGCGGACGTCGCGGACAGCGCGGTTGGCGCGCTTGCTGCGCGTGCCGTGGTGGGCCTTGCGCAGGGGAATCGTGTAAATGCGTTCGAGTTCGGTAACAGGTTCAGCCATGATCACACCTCTATTGCTTCAACGTGTTCTTGCGCCAGTTGCGGCGCTTCGGGTGGCTTACAAACCGTCGGCTCGTGCGCTGGATGATCCAGGCCGGGACACGGCGGTTGCTGTTCGTCGCCCGTAGTAGGCGAAGTTTCTTGGCGATGGGCTTCTTGCTGGCCATGTCTCGTCCTCTTCGTTGACTTATTTGCGAGTGATCTTGGTTTCCCTGTCCTTGGGAGTCAACTGCGCCAGGACCTGGCGCAAGTCGTCGTCCGTCAGACGCCGAGCAAGCTTACCCGATTGTGCCAGGGAGATGAGTTGCCTCACGACCCCGTCATGGAATTCGGGTCGGCTCATGCGGATGCGGGTGAGGCGCTCGCGAGCCTCAGGTTCCAGGATTTGGAGCAATAGCCGCTCGACGGCGGCATCCTGCTCAGCGGCCTGGTCCGCTTCTTTCTGCTGTTGCGGTTGAGAGGCTTCCTGTCGGGCTTGGAGTTCCTGCAACTTGCGTTGCCGGATTGCCTCCAAGTCGTCCATGGTCACCTTAGTATTTGTTCAGGCCGGGCACGACCTTCTCGAGGTCGGCGCGGATGGCGTGCGCTGCGTTGTCACACATAGCGCGGCCCTGCGCCGTCACGATGCGGCCTTGGCTCGGGACGTTCTGGACCAGACCAGCGGCTTCCAGTTGCTGCAGCGCCTTGCGGGCGATGCTGCCGGAACCTTTGGCGGCCTTGTTGGGCATGCTACCGCGGTCGCGGTAGCCGCCGAAGTGTTGGCGCAGCTTCTCGGTCCCGATAGGGCCCTCGGCGTACACCTTGCGGAGTACGGCTGCGACACGGGTGGGCCACCAGTTGGCGTCCGTTGGCGGTTTTTCCCGGTGAATCCCGGTCTTGACGAAGGGCGCCCACTCGGGTGCCTGGATCGCGTCATGCTTGTTCAGCTCTTTGGCGACCTCAGCGATGAGGGGCGTCGGCGGCACGTCGTACACGGTAGTCATAAGGGCGTCTCCCAGGGAAGCAAGAGCCGCCGACACAGATGGGGTATATGGGCGTTATGGCGAACCCAACCGGGCCGCACCCCCCCTTCTGTTGGCGGCTCAAGCGACTCACTGGCGGAAAAAGGCGGCCGTACCGCCGCGGATGTCGATCAGAAGGCTGCGGGTGCGCTCGGCGAGCTCGGCGGCTTGGTTGTCCATGCCGAGTTCGTGGGTGGCCGACTTGAGAAGGCGGACCTTGACGAGCTTGTCCTTCTTGAGATGGCGGTCCAACTCTTCGATGGTGGCGTCGGTGATACCGTTCTTGCCGACGGTGACGCTGACGACGGTCTTGGTGGAGTCCGCCTTGAGTTGTTTAATGAATTTTTTATCGATTTTCATGGGTTCACCAATGGGCGGCGATGGATGTCGCCACAGGAGAGGCAGGTGGTGATGATGCGACCATTGTGACACCGCACGCGGGCCGAGTCGCTGCTGCGGTACGTGCGGCATTTCTTGCACACTTGGGCCTTTTGCGCGGGGCTCATGGCCATCTGATAGCGTCGGGCCAGCCGCATGACCAGGTCGCTGTAGCGATTCGCCAGATCACGGTCTGGCCCCAGACTTTCGCTGCGGGCCCGGCCCATCAGCACGTCGAGGCGGCGGCGGACGATTTGGCGCTCTTCGCCCTTGTTGCGTCGCCGCGCCATGCCTTTTCGACCCCTGCCTGCCTTATCATGCTGTCGCCGGTGGGCACCGTGTGGAGCGCGCGCCGAACCCGTGGGACCGGTTCTACCATGCCCAGGTGGCGCCATGGCGGGGGCAGCGCCCGGTCGACGGGCTACTCCCGTTCATGGGCGACGGCCGGGTGCTCGAGCTGGGTTGCGGCAACGGCAAGCTGCTGCGCCCGCTGCAAGAGCGTGGTGTCGATGCGGTCGGGCTGGATATCTCGTTCAATGCGCTGGCGCGGCTTGGCCAAGGGGTCCTGGCCGACGCATCCTGTCTACCGTTTGCGACCGGTTCCGTATCGGCGGTGCTGGATGTCCATTGCACCGGGCATCTGTTGGCCGACGGCCGGGCGGCTGCGGCGGCCGAGAAGCACCGTGTGTTGGCGCCGGGCGGCCACTTGATCGTCGAGAGGCTGCTGCCGCAGGACCTGCGAGCGTCCCAGGGCGAACCGGTCGAGGACGGCACCTGCATGCTCAAGGATGGCCGCACCACGCACTTCTGCGACGCTCAAGCGATCGTGGCGGAGCACCCTGGCTTCTGCATGGTGTCGGAGGATGTCCAGGAGCGGACGCCGCGCTACGGCGTGGCCCGAGTGACCCGTGCCAGCGTGCGCGTGGTCTTGCAGCGCAAGTGACGCTCAGCGCTTATCGGCGGGCGTCGTGTCCCCGGCGGCCTTCTTGGCATCGGAGTCTCCGACGACCACGTGCACCACCAGCTCGGCGATACGGCCAGGGCTGCGGGCGCTGCTGGCGGACAGCCCGACGGCGACCTGAGTGCCGGTGGGCGCGCCCTTGGGCGCGGTGACCACCAGGTGGAGTTCTTCGCGGCGGCGGCCGTCGAGAGGAAGTTCAGGGACCGGCAGGGAGGCGGCCCAGCCGTCGGGGACCGGCGCCACATGGAAGATGACGGTGTCTTCGCTGCGCAATAGGTTCTCGACGGTGACCGGGACCGCGACGGAGCGACCCGGGGCGACGCTGGCCCGCGGCGAGTGGGTCTGCATGACGATGGTGGCCTTGTTGCCCCGGGCCAAGACGATGGCAAGGATGACGGCGACCAAGGCGGCGCCACCGAGGACGACCCAGATCCATGGGCCGACGCTCTCCAGGACCTCACGGGTCAACGGGTCTTCGCGCTTCAGCGTCACATCGGCGGTGCCGACGGCCTCTGGATCGATGGCGGCACCGAGCGGTGTGCCTTCGGCGCCTCGGGTGACGAGTCGGGCGGAGAAGGTGACCTGCGTTTCGCTCTGCACGGCCTGGGCGCCCAGCGTCACGGTCGCCGTGATGGTGGCGCTCTCACCCGCCAAGAGATCGACCTGGCGCGGCGAGATCTGGATGCTCCATCCCGCCGGCGTGGCCGTGTGGTCGATGCGGATCTGACGAGGTTGCAGGCTGTCGAACGGAGTGGTGCTCTCGAACGTGACCTGCAAGGTCAGGACATGGTCTGTCTCGCGATCGACGAGGACGGGCGACTCAGAGGCCACCAACGTGACCGTCGGGGCAGGCGCTCCTTGGCCGGCCACCAGGGGGACCATGAAGAGGACGAGCAGCGCGCAAGACAGAAGTCGCACGAACAAGGCAAAGCGCCCCTTCTTGAAAGCCTTGGCCGGCGCAACCCCGAAAAAGGGTCGCGGCCCTGGACACTTGATGACGCGGCTGCTGTACATGGACTCCATCGACGCATGCTACCAGACCGACTTCGAAGCGACGGTCAGTCTGGTGCGGCCAGATTGGCTGATGCTCGACCAGACGCTGTTCTATCCCTTGGGCGGCGGCCAGAACTGGGACACCGGCCGACTCGAGTTCGAGGACGGCACCACCATGGACGTCTCGGAGGTCACCAAGCGCGGCCCCGTCAAGCACGTGGTGGGCGACGCAGCAGCCACCATCGAAGAGGGTTCCAAAGTGCGCGGCACCATCGACTGGGAGCGGCGCTACGCGCATATGCGCATGCACACCGCCCAGCACCTGGTCAGCGGCGTCGCTTACGAACTGTTCAACGGCACGCGCACGGTCGGCAACCAGATCCACGCCGACCGCAGCCGCATCGATTTCAATCCGATCCAGTTCACGCCCGAGATGCTGGACGACCTTGCCTCGGCTGCCAACGACCTCATCAAGTCCCAGAAGCCCATCGAGGCCGTCACGATGACCCGCGACGAGGTCAACGCCATCATGCCTGAGGCCCGCACCAACATGGACCTGCTGCCCAAATCGGTGACGGACCTGCGCGTCATCCGCATCGGCGACGACGTGGACCTATGCCCGTGCGCCGGGACGCACGTACGCAACACGGGCGAGATCGGTGAGATCCAGATCCTCGGGCGCCAGAGCAAGGGCAAAGGCACCCAGAGGATCGAGTATCAGCTCGTCTAGGCGGGCGTGACGGTGAACACCAGGTCGACCATGAAGTCGAGTTGTTCCCAGACGAGGACGCAGCCCATGCCCTCGGGCACGATGCCCTCTTCGTCACCGGTGCCATGGAACTTGGGCCCGACGCCGCTGTTGCAGCTCTCCCAGAACAGCATGTCCGCATCGAGGCCTTGACCGGTCAGCGTGAACGGCTGGCCGGCGAGCTCGTCAGGGAAGTCGATCCATGCACAGTCCTGTGCCGCACCGTTGCCGTGCGCGCGCCAGGTGCAGGTGCTGGTGCCACCGTCGCCGCAGCCGGGACACGGCAGGTCCATGGTGACCGTCATCGTGAAGGGCTCGAGGACTGCCTCGGCGTCTTCCAGGGCATCAACGATGAGCGTCGCGTTCTGCGTCACGTTGCCACCGTCGCCCAAGACCGCCAGCGTGATGTTGTAGACGCCGGCAGCGAACACGTAGGTGACGTTGGCCGGGAACATCGTGCCGTTGGTGGCGTTGCCTTCGCCGAAGTCCAGGCTCCACGCGGTGGCGTTGGTCGCCTCGATGGTGAAGTCAACGCTAAGCGGCGCGGTGCCATTGAGGACGTCCATGCCAAGCACGGCCGTGGGCAACGCCGCGATCGTCTCGTTCAGGCCACCCTCGTCCGTCGTGCCGGTCGTGCCGGGGTCGGCGGCATCGACGTCAGTGACCGGGGAACTGGTGTCGGCGCAGCCGGCCAGAAGCAGGCTGGTCATGATGGCAATGGCGAACAAGGCGCGCATAGGCACATGGCCGACGCTGACCAGATAAGCGTTGCCCGCTCGTTGAAGTTTGCCCGTGTCTGCCTATTGGCGCAGGACGGTCTCGTCGCGCTTCGGGCCGATGCCGACCATCTTGATCTGGGCGCCGGTCTTCTCGCGGATGAACTGCA
>JBFJNL010000082.1:0-9805 GCA_041618195.1 Thermoplasmatota archaeon
CGTGACGGTGACGGATACGCTGCTGGGTGTCCAGCCCCGGGTCTACACCGAGGCACAATGGCTGAGCGACAGGTCGTGCTTCCCGCTGCGCTTCACCACCGACTTGTTCCCGGAGCCCACAGAGTGGACGCTCCTGTACAGCCGATGTGCCGGCGTCGAACAAGGCGTCCGGCCGGACGGCGATCCGCCGGTCGTGGAGGTGCCGAGGCGGCCCGGCTGGGACAACCAGCCGCAAGCAGCGTGCATCGGCTTCATGGGGATCAACGCGACGAGCCAAAGTGTCAAGCGCTCGTTCGCGTGTGGCGTGTACGATGCGTTCAGCCGATTCTGGTTGGCGCCTGGCCAGGGCCTGCGGGTCATCGCCGAGTGGGATGGTGCCGCACCGGCGGGCATGCGCCTAGAGGCCGATGGGCAGGTGGTTGACGGGGAGGAGCCTCCCTTGACCATCGAACTGGAGGGATTCAGCGTGCCGGTGGACGAAGTCGAGATCCGGCTCGTCGACAACGCCGTGGCCGTCGACCCCGCGACGCCGGATCAGGGCCGTGCGGTCAAGATCACGCTGCAGGGCTTTACCGGCGCCTGACGCCGACCGCCGCGTTCGTTTTTTATGGCGCCCTCGTCGCCGGCCATGTGCCTGCCCAGCGCCTAGACGGTCGCGCCCTTGCAAAACGCCTCGAGACGGAGCGCAAACAAGAGGTCAAGGCGCTCCATGACCGATACGGCATGGCCCCCTGCCTGGCGGTCATCCTGGTCGGCGACGACCCCGCGTCCAACATCTACGTCGGCCACAAAGAGAAGGCGTGCAGCCGCATCGGCATCGAGAGCCGCGTGCACCGCCTGCCCGCCGACGCCAGCGAGGACGCCTTGGTCGGGCTCATCGAGAAACTCAACCGCGACGCCACCGTCAACGGCATCCTTGTGCAGATCCCCCTGCCGGAGCACATGGACAAAGGGCGCATCCTGCGCGCCATCGTGCCGTACAAGGACGTCGACGCGTTCCACCCCGAATCCGTCGGGCACGCGCTCATCGGCGACGCTTCCTTGGCCCCCTGCACGCCTCGGGGCATCGTCGAACTCCTCGACGACGCGGACATCCCGATCGTCGGGGCCGAAGTGGTCATCATCAACCACAGCAACATCGTCGGCAAACCGCTGGCGGCGCTGCTCATCAACCGCGACGCCACCGTCACGGTCTGCCACAAGGACACCCGCGACATCGCCGGACACACCCGGCGCGCCGACATCGTGGTCACCGGGACCGGCGGTCACCGACGCCTCGGCGCCGACGACATCAAAGAAGGTGCAGTGGTCGTCGATGTCTCCATGTGCCGCGACGACGACGGCAACCTGCACGGCGACCACCTGGACGATGTCTGGGACAAAGCCGCCTGGGTCACACCGGTGCCTGGCGGCGTCGGGCCGATGACCATCGCGGTCCTGATGGAGAACACCATCCAGTCGTTCCGCCGCAAGCACGGCCTCATCGAACCGGCCGCCGGCGTCACTTAAGGCGTCACGGCCATGTTCTCGACGCGGACCTCGACGGTGTCACCGCTGTGCAGGTCCTGGTCGTCGGCCACCGTGGCCGGCAACGAGATGATGTAGCGGCCGCCGAAGAACTCGATGCGGCCGAAATAGCTGCCATTCAGCGCCCGCGTCCGCGGCGCGCGTCGGCGCAGTGGCCTGCCAAGATCACCGGGTTCACCAGTAGAGGTAGTCATCGGGCCCCTCCTCCTTGGTCCTGGAAGCCCGCCGGCTGCGGGGCATGCGCATGGCGTCGCCTTTGGAGGCGTGGTCATGCGGGCGGTCGTGGGGCGCACGTCGGGTCCGGGGATGTACGGGGTCCATACTGGTCCGTCGGCGTCCGAACGGCATGAGCCCTGTCGCGAACGGCCGGGACGATCAGGCCAGCATGATGTCGAGGCCACCCTTGGACTCGAGAGCGTAAAGGTCGTCGCAACCGCCGACGTGGTGGTCGCCGATGAAGATCTGTGGCACGGTCATGCGGCCGCTGCGCGACACCATCTCGTCGCGGGCACCGTCGACCTCTTCGATGTTGATCTCCTGCACCGTGACGCCCTTGCGGGCCAGCAGGGATTTGGCGCGCACGCAGTACGGGCACCAGGTCGTCGTGTACATCGTCACGTCCATGTTGCTGCCGACGGGCTCGGCCACTTATCGCTTGCGCCCGGGGTCAAACCGGCGTAAAACCGGGGTTTTCGGGCGACACAATGCCTTTATCAGGCCCTCGGAATGGAGCGCTTGAGACCATGCGCACAACCCTATTGGTGGCCGTTTCCATCCTTGCCGTCGCCTTCGCAGGCTGCACCGACGAACCCCCGACCGGCGAATTCAGTTCGTCCGGCAACGCCCTCATGATGACGGGCGCCGTCGCTTCCTTCGAGTCCCAGGACTTCAACAACCCGTACCCCCAGACCGAAGGCACGCTCGCCGAGTGCGCCCAAGATCCTCAGGCCCAGCCCCCGGTGCAGGCTTGCGAGCGCCCCTACACGGTCATGACGCTCAACTTGAGCAGTCTGCCCGCCACCTCGGGCAAGATCTACAGCGTCAAGTGGTACAGCATGGCCACCGGCGCCCAGCAGGACCTTGACGTCCTCTCCGGTATGGACATGCCCGCCGACGGCACCTGGATGGCCAACGAGTACACCTTCGACAACACGGCCGACTGCGCCGCGTCCAAGGATAGCGACATGTGCAACAAGGCCAACACGTACGACTCCGTCGTCCTGTACCTTGACGACATCCTCGTCGCCAGCGCCCCCCTCTCGACCGGCGCCGCCTTCGAGTTCGATGAAGGCCTGCTCGGCGCCTCGTTCACCGGCAGTTACAGCGGCAAGGACCTGACGCTCACCGTCTCCGGCCTTGGCAACTACACGTACGAAGCCTGGCTCATCAGCACCGATGACGCCGGCGTCGTCACGCACGAAGAGAAGTTCACCGTCGTCAACGGCGAGAACACCTTCACCGCCAGCCAGACGATCAACAAGTTCTCCGGCGTCCACATCCACGTGGCCGGTACGAAGCTGAACGTCGCCGTCGCCAGCCTGTAAGGCTGCCCGACTCCCTCCACCTCTCTTCCCTCCTCTTCCCCTCTCTTCATCCTTCGAGCCCGACTTCGTCGGCGTAGGTGGCCCTGTGGCCGCTCTGGCGTGATCCTCGGCAGCAAGCGCCCCCTACTCCTGGTAGGGGTGGGCTTCCGGTCGACGCATCCCGCCACAACGGTCATATATCGACCCCATGTCGGCGAATTTTGTACACGCCTGCTTCTGTAGGCGATGAACGACATGATCTAGAGGACCTTTCATGGCAACCGGCATCAACGCAGCCCGGAAGCTCAAAAACGACCGGCAGAAATTCCGCTGGTCGGACCGATACTACAAGCGCCGTGCTCTGCGCTTGAAGGAGAAGTCCGACCCTCTTGGTGGAATCCCTCAAGCCCGCGGTATCGTGATTGAGAAAGTCGGCATCGAAGCAAAACAGCCTAACTCGGCCATTCGCAAGTGTGTCAAGGTTCAGCTCATCCGCAATGGCCGCCAAATCACTGCCTTCGCAGTCGGTGATGGTGCGATCAACTACATCGACGAACACGACGAAGTACTCGTCGAAGGTATCGGTGGTCGCATGGGCCGTTCCTACGGTGACATTCCCGGTGTCCGTTACAAGGTCATCAAAGTCAACAACACGTCTCTCGACATGCTCGTTAAGGGCAAGATCGAGAAACCCATGCGGTGATTTCAATGGCTGAAGAAACTGTTCAAACTGAAGACCAGCTGGCTGACATCGCCACCGAGGAGACCGCTCCCGCGGCTCCCGTCATCGAACTGCCGGCGACTCCGTTGTTCGGCCTTTACGAAGGCGACGGCATCGAAGTCCGCGACATCGGTCTCGCTCGCTACATCAAGCTCGACCTGGTCGGCCTGCCTCACAGCAGCGCCCGCCACGCCAACAAGCGCTTTGCCAAGCAGAAGACGAACGTCGTCGAACGCTTGATCAACGCTTGCATGCGCGGTCAGGCGTACCAAGGCAAGAAGGGCAAGGCGTACGCCGTTGTCGAAGATGCCTTCGCCCGTGTCGCCGAGAAGACCAAGGACAACCCGCTGCAGATCTACGTGCAGGCCATCGAGCACTCCGCTCCCCGCGAAGAAGTGACGCGCCTGCGCTACGGTGGCATCAATGTCCCCAAGGCCGTCGACGTCGCTCCCCAGCGCCGCCTCGACACCGCTATCCGCAACCTCGCCAAGGGCGGTCTGGCTGGCTCCCACAAGAGCACCAAGCCTGCCTCCCACTGCCTCGCTGATGAGATCATCAAGGCAGCCAAGGGCGACGCGACCTCCTTCGCCGTTGGCAAGAAGGACGAGCTAGAGCGCGTGGCGAAGTCGGCTCGTTAGAGCCACAAGCCACGGCTTGGATCCCGGTTGTGCTCGCACGGCCGGTGGATGCGTGCGTGGCGAAATCGGCCCACTGAGCTGTTCGCAGCGATTTTCCCCTTTCCCCCTCTTTTGTTCCGGCCACGCCGGATTCCCGTTCTCCACGCGATGGAGCGGAAGCTGTCTTTTTTGTCACCCAGGGGCTGACTGCATGCGCAATGTGGGTGGGCAGGCGCGCCGTTCAGAGGACGGCCGCGAAAAAACATCCGGGGCTTGATAAACTCCGAACGGGCGGCAACCCCTCGGTTGCGCATACACCGTGCCAACGCCATCGCCGCTTCCGACGCTCGCACGTTTAAGGCCCTCTTCGCCGCCGACCCCTCGGTTTCTCATGGCCGCCGCCGGGCCGCTATTTGTTGGGTGTGGGTCTTTGCTTTCCCCGATAATGGTGTGCCAGATGGGTCCTGTCCGCGGCATCGGCATCGTCCTCCTTGTCTGCCTGGCCATGGCATGTGTCGACCTGGTTAGCGCCAAGGACCGCGGCGAGGGCGATGCCGCCGGCGGGCCATCCCACAAGGCACCCAAGGATTCGGGGAAAGACGGCAGAGCCGACGCGGCCGCCAGCGACCCGTCGGACGGTTATTCGACGGCTACCGGCAAGGAAGCACGCTCCCAGGCCAAGGCCGAAGCCAAGCAGGAGAAGGCCGATGCCAAGCCCGGCAAGCATCCGGTGCCGAGCCGGCCCGATGCCGACAACCCCCCGGCTTCACCCCCGCACGCACCGCCTCCGACGCCGCCGGCCAGCCCGCCGATAGAGGCTCCGGGGCCACCCGCTGCGCCGCCGACGAATGACTCGGAACCGGCACCACCCGCACCCCTGCCGCCGGTCGCCCTGCCCCCGTCGAGCCCCGGAGGTGGCGCCCCGTGGCCTGGCCTGAGTCCATTCTTCGCGGTCCCCGACGAGCCCCTGGCGATGCTCCATGCCGCATCCGATCTGCCCCCTCTGATCCCTGGCTGGACCTGGCCGACCGCCGTCCTGCACGTATCCCCCCACACACTCGATGCCAGCGGTTCGTTCGCCGAGGGCTCGACCATCGTCGCCTACCGGTTCACCGGCCCCGGGCTGAGCGGCACGTGGCAAGAAAGCAGCGTCGCCTCGTTCCAGGCAGGCGGCCCCGGGCCCTATGTGGTCCGGCTTGACGTCCGGGACGCCGCAGGCCACATCGACTCCGTGACGACCACCGTATACGTCAGCCACGTCGAAGACCGCGCGGTCCCCGTGCCGTGGTGGACCCCATTGGCCGCGCTGGCCGGAGTGCGCCGCAGGTGAGACCCGTCTCCTTGCGCTGGCACGTCGCGGCCAGTGTCCTCATTGTCAGTCTCCTCTCGGTGGCCGCAGGTGCCGGGGCCATGCTGGTCGCGGGGCATCAGCAGAACGTCATCGACGCCGAGCGCGCCCGGGAACGGGCCGCCGGTGACGCCGCGGTCGACATCGATGCACTGTGGCAACGGACCGCTGGCCGACTCGTGGCCCTATCGAGTGCCTTGGGCGACACCCCGAACGACCAACAGTTCGGCGTGGCCGTCGGCGCGCTCGACATGCTCGACTCGACCATCGTCTATGTGCGCTTTGAGCACGGCGGAACCATGTTCGAGCGCCCTGTCAACGGCGGCGGGGCGGGCCCTGAGGTCGTCTTCGAGGCGGAGGACACCCGCCTGCGGGCTGAAGTCGCCCGTTCGACCATCGATGGCATCGTGGATCGCCACGCCGCCCACCTCGGCCCCGGCGCGGCCCTGTCCTGGGACGCCAATGCCACCGCTGGCCAAGCGGTCATCACGTTCGGCGGAGCCGTCACGTACGCACCGGCCGCAGCCGGGCCTCTGGTCTTCGAGGCGGCCACCGTCGTCAACGCCGCCGGCACGGGTCTCGCCGTGGCCGTCACATCCGCCATCGGCGCCGCCGTCGCCGCCACGGTCCTGGTCCGCCCGTTGCGCCGCTTCGAAGCCGATGCACGGGCCCTCGCCGAAGGGCGCAAGCCAGGTAGCCACCGCGGCGTCAAGGAACTGGCAGGCATCGCCACATCCATGCAGAACGCGGCCGCCGATGTCGCCCGCGACCGCCACGACCTGCAACTTGTGCAGGAAAAACTCGGCGCCAGCCTACGCAAGCAGACCCAGGTGGTCGCCGACCAAGAAGCCCGCCTGCGCCGGCTCTTCGAGGGCATCAGTCACGACATCAAGGGGCCGCTCATCACCGCCAACGTGCTGCTGCAACAGGTACAACGGGACGCGGCAGGCGAACACGAGAGTCTTGATCGAGCACTGGTCGCCTTGCACCGCCTGCGGGCCCTTGTCCATCAATTGAGCCTCCTCAGCCGGGCGAGCAGCGAGCCGACCATGGCGCCGTTCGACCTGGCCCCCATCATCAAGCAAGCCGCCGAATCCTGCAAACGCGCCGACACCCAAGGCCGCAACGTCCAATGGTCTGGGCCGAAGGTCGTCCTGCGCAGCGACGCCGAGCGCCTCCGCATCGCCTTGGCCATGCTCATCGACAACGGGCTGCGCCACGGCGGCGACGTCCGCATCCAATGGGTCAGCGGCCCGGTCCCCTCCATCGAGATCGCCGACAACGGTCCCGGATTCGCGTTCACTCCGGAGATGTTCGAGCCGTTCGCCGTGCGCAACGACCGACCCGGCGTCGCCGCCGGGCTCGGCCTTGCCATCGCCAACCGTCTCGTGCGCAGCCTCGGTGGCGGCCTCAAGATATCCAGCGACGCCTCGGGCACCCGATGCGCCATCTTCCTTCCGGGGGGCCAATGAACGTCGTCCTGCACATCGATGACGATCCGGACCACCGGCTCATCGTGGCCATGCTCGCCGACGCCTGGAAACCGCGGGCCCGCCTGATCCAGGCGCGGTCCGCGGCGGAAGGCGAAGAAAGGCTCGCCGAGGAGCTGGCTCGGGGCGAGCGGGTGCTCATCCTGTGCGACCAGATGATGCCCGGAGAGCGTGGGTCGCGCTTCCTGCTGCGCAACCTCGCCCGGTGCCGGGCGGCAGGCGTGCCGCTCTGGCTCCTGACGTCTTTTGCTGACGACCCGGAGGTTCGTGCGGCGGTGGACGCCGGCATTGACGGCGCCATCGACAAGCCACTCGACCTCGGCCATTTTGAAGAAGCGCTGTCGCAGGTCGTCGGCCCATGGCTGCTGCGCCCCCGGTCGTGAACGGTGGCGCGATGGCGAGCGGCAAAACAGCGCCTAGTAGGGCAATCTGACCCGCTGGCCCCCTGGCATCACCCTTTTATCGCACCACAAGTCCCCGCCTCCTATCAGCCCACGCTAAGCGTTGGCCCGCGAAGGTGCTCCTATGGGACGTAAGGAAGACAACATCAAACTCGCCACCACGATTATGCACAATCTGGATGGCATCCGCAACATCGCCATTGCCGCTCACATTGACCACGGCAAGACCACCTTCTCCGACAACCTGTTGGCTGGCGCCGGCATGATGTCGGCGGACCTAGCCGGTCACCAGCGTGCCCTCGACTTCGACGAAGAAGAGCAGGCTCGTGGCATCACCATCAACTCGGCCTCGGCCTCGATGGTTCACAACTTCAAGGGCAACCCCTACCTCATCAACCTGATCGACACCCCCGGTCACGTTGACTTTGGTGGCGACGTCACCCGCGCCATGCGCGCGGTCGACGGTTGCATCATCCTGGTCTGTGCTGTCGAAGGCCCCATGCCCCAGACCGAGACCGTGGTGCGCCAGGCCCTTCGTGAGAAGGTCCAGCCGACGCTCTTCATCAACAAGGTCGACCGCCTCATCAACGAGCTGAAGGTCACGCCCGAAGAGATGCAGGCTCGCTTCGTCAAGCACATCAACACCGTCAACCAGCTCATCAACGCCAACCTGCCCGCCGAGTTCAAGGGCAAGTGGGGCGTCCGCATCGAGGACGGCACCGTCATGTTCGGCAGCGCCTACCACAACTGGGGCATGTCTGTCCCTTACATGAAGGAGTCCGGCATCACCTTCAAGCGCATCTTCGAGCTGTGCAACGCCGGCGACGAGAAGCAGCTCGCCAAGGAATGCCCGATCGCCGACGTCGTGCTCGACACTGTGGTCCGCTCCTTGCCTAGCCCCGTCAAGGCACAAGAATACCGTATCCGCCACATCTGGCACGGCGACCAGGACTCCAAGATGGGTACCGCCATGCGCCACGCCGACGAGAAGGCCCCGGCCACCTTCATGGTCACCAAGATCATGATCGACCCCCACGCTGGTGAGATCGCCGTTGGCCGTCTCTTCAGTGGGACGCTCAAGCGCGGTGAGGAACTCCACATCGCCGGCACCAAGACCAAGAACCGTGTCCAGCAAGTCGGCATGATGGTCGGCGCCGACCGTGTCGCCGTTGACGAAATCAGCGCCGGCAACATCGCAGCCGTCACCGGCCTGCGCGATGCCATGGCTGGCATGACGCTCACCGGGGACCCTGAGATGGACCCCTTCGAGCGCATCATCCACGTCAGCGACCCGGTCGTGACCGTGGCCGTCGAAGCCAAGCACATGAAGGATCTGCCCAAGCTGGTTGACACTCTGCGCAGCGTCGCAAAGGGTGACCCCAGCCTCGTGCTCTCCATCAACCAAGAAACCGGCGAGAACCTGATGTCGGGCATGGGTGAACTCCACTTGGAGATCATTCAGCACCGCATCGAGCGCGACTACAAACTGGAGATCATCTGCTCCACGCCGATTGTTGTCTACCGAGAGAGCGTCAACGCCCCGAGCACCAGCGCCTTCGAGGGCAAGTCGCCCAACCGCCACAACCGGTTCTACCTCACCGCCGAGCCCCTCGACCCCGAGATCATCAAGGGTCTCCATGACAACACGATCCCCAGCGAGGCCAAGAAGCACGCCAAGGAGATCGAGACCATCCTGTACAACCAGTACGGCTGGGACAAGGACATGGCCAAGAAGGTCCGTGGCATCGTCGGCACCAACATGCTCGTTGACGCCACGAAGGGTATCCAGTACCTCCATGAGACCATGGACCTGATGCTCGAAGGTTGGAAGGAAGTCCTGAAGGCCGGCCCCCTCGCGGGCGAGCCTGTTCAGGGTGTCTTGTTCAAGCTCCACGATGCCAAGCTCCACGAGGACGCTGTCCACCGCGGCCCGGCTCAGGTCATTCCTGCCATGCGCAACTCCGCCAACGGCGCCATGCTCCTGGCCAAGACCGTCTTGATCGAGCCCATGCAGAAGGCTATCGTGACGGTTCCTGACGATGTCATGGGCAGCGCCACGCGCGAGTTCCAGAGCCGCCGTGGCCTGATCCAAGACATGCAGCAAGAGGGCGACTCGACGACCATCGAGGCCAAAGTGCCGGTTGCTGAGATGTTCGGTTTCGCTGGCGCTATCCGTAG
>JBFJNL010000083.1:0-9672 GCA_041618195.1 Thermoplasmatota archaeon
CCCGCAGCTCGAGGACGGTCAAGCGATAATACGCGTCCTCGCCGCCGGGCGGCGACGATTTCTCGTCGACGTGTTTCATGCCCCACGGAAACGCCAACGACGTGAGGGCAAGGAAGATGCCGACCCAAAGCAACAGGGTGGCGACGTGGGGCCGTTCCACGCTCGTCACTTGGTGGCGCTGGACTTGGTCCTTTTGGCCGTGTCCTTGGAACCACGTTCCTGCAGGATGCCCAGTTTGTCGGTCAGCGACCGGATGGTCCCGCTGCTCTTCATCGTCGCGACGCCGAGCTCCCGGCGTTCGCCGGCCTCGACCACGAAGGTGATGCGGGGCAGCCATTCGCGGGCCTCGTCCAATCGGTAATGGTGGACCTTGACAATGGCGTGAGGCCAGGCGAATCGTGTCAACGCCGGCGCTTCGTCATCGGGGATGCCTTCCTTGCGCGCCCTGCCAAGCACGGCGTTCTGCAGGCTCCGGCGCGTCGCCGGCCCGCCGGTCAAAGCCAATGCGATGTAGCGCCAGTGCGGGTCGGGTGCCTTGCTCATGCGGTGCCTCGGCGATGCTCAGCGGCTTTGCTGAGGCGGTTGAGGATGAGGTGGCGCTTGCGGCTCTCGGTGAAGCTCTTGAGGCTGACGCCCACGGGGGCCAACACCGCCAGCGGCAAGGCGATGGCCACGTCGAGACCTAGGCGGGTCAGCACCCACAGGATGGGGGCGGCCGACGCGAACAACAGCACGATGGCGAAGAACGGCATGAACGGCTTCTGCGCTTCTGCGATCATCGCTTCGCCCTGTTCGCGGCTGAACGTGTCTGCCTTGGCGACCAGCGGGCGGTCGCCCCAGGCATGCTTGACGACCTCGAGGGCCTCCAGGTAGCCGCGGGATTCCGGTTGCCACATGGTGAAACGGCTGGGCGTGAAACGGATGGTCTCGACGCGGCCGGAGGTCGTCTCGAGGGCCAGTCCCATCTGCGTGACCTTGCCGTCGCTGCTGGCGAACGGGCTGACGAACGCGCCGGTGACGTCGTAGTAGGATGGGAAGATGGCGTCGACGTCGTCGAAGCGGATGAACGGCTTGTACCAGCGGGCGATGAGCGGGCGGCTCGGGGCGACGCCTTCTGCGTGGATGCGGACATCACTCGGGTACAGCAGCATGAACAACCAGCCGGTCACAACGAGCGGTAAGGCGTACACGGCGTAGATGAGTGGCCGGTTCTCGCGCAACAGATTCTCGATGCTGCCCGTCACAAGGACGAAGGCGAACAGCATCATGCCGGCGTATACGATCGGGTGGGCTCTGGGAGGCTTGTACTCGAACAGGAGCGCCCCGCGCATGATCAGTCGCTCAGGGCGACGATGGCTTCAGCGAGGTCGCCGCCGGCGGCTTCGAGTGCCGCAGTGGCGGTCTTCTTGTCGGCGCCGGTCTGCTCCATGACCATCTCCAGGTCTTCGGGGCTGAACACGAGCTTGACCTCGTGCTTCTCGACCGTCGGCGTGCCGCTGATCTGCCAGGTCTCGGAGCCCTGGGCCTTCATGACGCTGACACTGGCGTTCGTGAACACGTAATCGCGGTCGGCGCACTGGATGACGACGCGCTGCACGCCGTCGATCTCATCGACGTTGATGCCGAGCTTCTTCATCATCATCGACATCTGTCGCGGGTCCATTCCTCCACCCATACCCGGAAGCATATGCGTTCCCAAACCCTATCCTTGTATGACCGTTGTGGGAAACGTGGAGTTGCCTCTCAAGGAGTTCCGCCGCCTGGACCTCAACAGCGCGGAGCTTGGCGTCCCGATCCGTTCGCTGATGGCCCGTGCCGGCAAAGCGTTGGCCGAGACGGCCCGCGCCGCAAGCGACGGCCGGCTGGTCGTCATCCTATGCGGCAAAGGCAACAACGGTGGGGACGGTTTCGCTGCGGCGACGTTCCTCGAGCGCTGGGGGGTCCCGTACGAGGTCGTGCTGCTGGAAGCGGAGGCCCGCATCGCAGGCCCCGCCGCCGCGTACCTGGCGCTCGTACCCAAGCAACGCCGCCACGCCTGGAAAGGCTCCAAGCGCAAGCCCTGGGTGGGAGCCCTCGTCATCGACTGCATGCTCGGCAGCGGCATACGCGGCAAGCCCCGCGCGCCCTACAGCGACGCTATCCGCTGGGCCAACAAGCACGCCCGCAGCATCATCGCCTGTGACATCCCCAGTGGCCATGGCACCGGTCTCGCCATCATGCCGCAGCAGACCGTGACGTTCCACGCCCGCAAAGAGGGCATGACGCCATCCACCTGTGGCACCATCACCGTCGCGCCCATCGGCATCCCCAAGAGCGCCGAGACCCAGATCGGGCTCGGCGACCTGGATGCCGGCGTCGTCCGGCCCGCCCGCGACAGCCACAAAGGCGACAACGGCCGCGTCCTCATCGTCGGTGGCGGCCCGTTCACTGGCGCCCCGCATTACGCTGGCCTGGCCGCCATGCGCAGCGGTGCCGACCTGGTCCACGTCGCCACCTGCCGTGATGCGGCTGCCATCCTCAGCACCTGGGGGCCAGATCTGATGATCCATGATGTCTGCGAAGGTGGCGTGCTGGCACCCGTCGCCCTGCCGGCCATCGAGCGGTTGATCGCTCGCGTCGACGCGGTCGTCATCGGCCCCGGCCTAGGCGTCAGCGACGCCAGCCGCGAACTGGCCCGCGGCACCATCTTGGCCGCCAGGCGCGCCGGCAAGGCCATCGTCGTCGACGCCGACGGCCTAGACGCCATCGACGCAGACACCATCGGCGGCGCCATGGTCCTGACACCGCACGGCCGCGAATTCCACGACCTCACCTCGTGGAAACCGACCAGGGCCAATGTGGCGCGCTACGCCCGCGAACACGGTGTCGTCGTGCTGCGCAAAGGCCCCGAGGACGTCGTGGCCGGCGAACGCACCAAGGTCTGCCGTCGCGGCCATCCTGCCATGACCGTCGGCGGGACCGGGGACGCTTTGGCCGGCGCCGTCGGGGCACTCCTGGCCAAGGGCGCGACGCCGTTCGATGCAGCCTGCGCTGGTGCTTACCTGGTCGGCTGCGCCGGGGAGGCTGCCGCCGAGATGCGCAGCATCGGTATCACCGCTTCCGATGTCATCGAAGCGCTGCCACTCATCCTCCGGCGCCTCGAATAGACCAAGGCCTGTCCGCAACCCTTCCCATCCTCCAGGCGATGGTCCTCTGTGCGTCCTACGGACCTCGCCGCTGTCGCCGTCACGCTGGCCGCCAGCCTGCTCATCGTGCAAGCCACCTGGACGCCGCCTGACGTCGCCCTGGCCGACGTAGGCTTGCACACGGGGGAACGCATCGCGACCCAGGGCATGGTCATCGACGTGCGGCGCTACGACGATGTCACGTGGTTCACGCTGGTCGCCGACGGTGTCGCGGTCCATGCCCGTGCCGAAGGGCTGGCCTTGGGCGAAGACAGTTGGGTCGAGGTGACGGCCACCGTCGACCGCGACGGCGGACGCCCGCTGCTACGGGTGGAGACGATCATTCGAGCCGACAATGCCCACGCCGACCACATCGACATCCTCGCCCTCGCGCTCGAACCGGCCGCCTACGCCGACCGTCTCATCAGTGTCCAAGGCCACCTCGAACGCGGCGTGCTCGAGGGCAAGGGCTCGGCGCTGCGTACCACGGCGCATGGTGGCGGGGCCGTCACGTTGGAAGGCGTCCTGCGATACGAGCCCCGCTGCTTGTGCTACATGCTGCACGTGGATCCATGGACACCATAGTCGCCGTCGCCGCCGGCATCGCCATCGGTGCCGCGACAGGGCTGCTGCCCGGGCTGCACGTGAACCTCATCGCGGCTCTGGCACTGCTGCTCCCCATGGGCGCCGAAGCGTCCCTGGGGGTGGTGGCCATCGGCGTCGTCCACACCTTCATCACGATCCTGCCCAGCACCTACCTGGGCATGCCCGACGAGGGCGCGTTGAGCGTCTTGCCGGCACATCGCATGCGATTGGACGGCATGGCGAGGCAGGCTGTGCAGATCAGCCTGCACAGCAGCATGCTCGCAGTCATCGCGGTGTTGCTGCTCATCGTGCCATACCATTGGGTCGTGGCCCGGCCCGCCGTCCTGCCCTTCCTGGAGTTGGTCGCGCCGGTCGTGCTGGTCGCGGTCCCCGTCTGGCTCATCGCGCGCGACCATCGCCCTTGGCCCGCAAGCATCATCGCCGGCTCGGCCGCAGGGCTGGGCTGGCTTGCCTTCGATTGGCCGGTGGCCGGCTGGCTCCCGGGCGCCGCCACGCCATTGCTGCCGCTTCTGTCGGGACTGTTCGGGATCCCGACGCTGCTGTGGGCGATGCGTCGGCGCCAAACCGGCGTGCCGCAGACAGCTGCCGAGTCCCGGGTCCCTCGAGGTACCTATGGCGCTGGCATGCGGGGCCTCACTGCGGCCATGTTCACGGCAGTGCTGCCTGGTTTGACGGCCGCTGTCGCCACGTCGATGGCCATGCCGGCCACCCGCCAGGAACCGGGACGCGTCCTCGCCACCTTGTCCGCGGTCAACACCGCACACCTTTGCCTAGCCATGGCCGTGCTATGGATGACCGGCCGGACACGCAGCGGCTTGGCTGCGGCGTGGGCCGATCAGAACCGGGTCCTGCCCTGGACCTGGATGCCCCCGCCGGACCTGCTCGCGGTGCTCACCACGTTCCTCGTCGCCGGCGCGTGCGCGGTGGTCATCACGCCGCTCATCGAACCCTGGTACGAACGGTTCCTGGCGCGACTGAGGCCCGGGCGGGCGGAGGCCGTGACGCTGGTCCTGGTGCTGGCGCTGGTGGCTGTGACCACTGGCTGGGCGGGCGTGTTGCTGTTCGCTGCCGCCATCTTCATCGGTTCATTGCCGTTGATTGTCGGCGTGCGTCGCGTCCATCTGGCCGCCGCCTTGTCCGTGCCGATCGCGCTCAAGCTTGCAGGACTTTGAGGGCCTGCTCGGCTGCCGCCGCCACATCGAGGCCGGCCTCGGCACCCAAGACCAGGATCGCCGCCTCGGCGAACAGCAGCCCTCCGGTGCGCTCTTGCATCGCCTCCATCGCTCCCATGGTCGCCCCCAGGTCCTCGCCCCGGGCCGCTGCGACCTTGCCAAGCCATGCGCCGAAGGCGTCTGGTGCCTCCGAGGTCGTGTCGCCGGCAGCCTGTGGGGTCGCCGCGGCCGGTGCGTCGGCCGGTGGGGCCGTATCGGACCGCTCGGGCATCGGCACCGCGCTCCCGGTCGGCAAGTGCCCGGGGTCCGGGCGAAAACCTCGCGGCACGTCCACCGCCTTGGGGTCGAAGGCCAGGCGTAGGTCTTCGCCGTCCGCGAGCAGGAGGCCCGCCTCGTGGCAGGCATCCACGTAGCGGCGCGCCAAGCCGGGGGCCATCCAGCCCAATTCAAGGCTCATCACGTGCCCCCAACGGGAGGCCGGCATGGCTTGATGGCCGGATCGGCGGGCCACAAATGCCAGCGCTGCCTGTGCCTCCACGGGCCGCCCACCACACGACGCGTTCAAGGCCCTTGGGGCCGTGGGAGGCTTTGCCCCAATGATGAAAACACTTGGAGCCGACCCTTATGACGTAAAGACGGGCGGGCTGAGGGGCATCCTTTCGACCACGTGAACGTGGGCCCGCCCGGCTCAGGCCGGGGCCGCTGACCCCTTCATGACGTGGCAACAACGGCTATTATCTGTGACACCAAACAGATGTCCATGCGTATCCTTGCCGTCGCAGTTCTCGTCATGTTCTCTGGCTGCCTCAGTGCGGACCCCGCCGACAATGGCGACGGCACCGGCACTGGCGGCCCGGAAGATACACCTGGCAACGAGGTCGCGGTCGGCAGCGGCACCGTCGTCGCCAGCGCCGGCGTCATCGCCACCAGCCAAGGCGGTGGACAGATCACGGTCCAGCCCGGCGCACGGCTGCTCTACGTCGAATGGGTCTGGGCAGACCCGGTCGTCGACCTTGACGGCGCTCTCAGCAGCCCCAGCGCGGGTGACACCCAAGGCGTCCAGAACATCGACCACACCGCCACCGGCGGCACGCCGGGCGCTCCCGACAGCCCGCACAGCCTCGCCATCGTCGCCCCCGACGTGGGCGTCTGGACGATCAGCATGATCGCCAACGGCGTCGCCGCCAACACGGGATACGACTTCGCAGCCACCGTCTTCTACGACACGGACGCGGTTCCCGACGGCTACAGCGCCCTCTGAGACCCCTCCAGGGAAATCCCTTCCTGACCGACGCGCTCAAATAGCAATCCTATGTCGGCCGAAATCGCGCCACATGCGGGAATGAGGTAGCGGTAACCTCCTGCCTTGCCAAGGCAGGTCCTCGGGTTCAAATCCCGGTTCCCGCATCGGCGCACATACCGCGGGAATGAGGTAGCGGTAACCTCCTGCCTTGCCAAGGCAGGTCCTCGGGTTCAAATCCCGGTTCCCGCACTTCGCTCGCTTCGCGCGTGAACCGGGATTTCCCTTCGCTGCGCTCAGGCACCGAAGGACCGTCGCCAGGCTCCTTATCCTTCGTCGAACTCCCGGTTCCCGCACTTCGAACCCCTTGGGGTTTGGAGTGCCGAGCAGGTCCGTCAGGGCCTGCGAGGGCCGTTCGCTGGCTGCGCTCGCGGCGCACCGGCCAAATCGGGACTTGGGTCAACACCCTCCGACCAGGATTGTCCCCAAACGCGATTCCACCGTGATGGCGGAGTCCGTTTTGGAGACCTGCATATGACAATCCTGTGGCGTACCACCCTGATCGTGACGGCCTGGCTGGGACTTGCGTTGTTCGTGATTCCCGCGTCAGGGCAAACAGAATGTCTGCCCGGCTTGACCGTCGAGGCCTTCGAGGACGGCACGATTGACTTGGAATGGCCTGCCGTGACGGAAGCGGCGGCGTACCACGTCCAATTCAGGGGCGGTGCCGACAACGACTGGTTCGACATCGAGCCCGACTTCGCTGGCACCACCTACAGCTTCAGCCCCGCCAAGTTCGGGGTTGCGTACTACTTCCAGGTGATTGCCCTGGACCGCGACGCTGAATCGCTCAGCACTTTCTGCCCGGCGTGGGCCGTAGGCGACGGCCCCGATTGTCCGGCCGGTCTCACCGCCAAGCACGAAGTGAATGGCGTCCACCTGTCCTGGGACGAGGTCTCCCGTGCCGACGGCTACAACCTGTTCCGCTCCGTCGACGGCGGCCAATTCACGTTCATCGGCCACATCATCGGCACGTCGGCGATCGACAGCCAGACAGAGGATGGTGGCGTCGACATCACCGACGCTCTGCGCTCGTACTTCGTGACTGCGACACTGGGTGAAGGCCAATCCGGCAATTGCCACGCTGTCGACGCGGTGCCCATCCCGTTCTTCCCGGGCCCGATCGCCGTCGCCATGGGAGGCGTCGTGACCCTCGCTGTGGCCGCAGGGATTGACTGGCGCAGGCGAAATTGAACGCGTCAGGCTTCAGGCCGGACCTGTGCCTCGAGCTCGGGTGGGCCGACTGCTGCGTCGGCAGCGACCGGGAACTGCAGCGTGGCAATCGTGCCCTTGCCATGGCCTTCACTCTCGACCCGGAGCATGCCGCCTTGGGCTTTCATCAGGCCGGTCACGATGTGCAGCCCGAGGCCGGCGCCCAACACCGTGACCTCCTTCGGGTCGTGCACCTGCACGAAGGGTCGTCCAAGTTCCGGCAGGCGGGCCGGGTCGATGCCGCGGCCGTGATCCTCGACGGTGATCTGGGCCGGCGGTCCTGCCACCACACGGACCTCGATGGGTGTTTCTGGCTGGCTGAACTTGGCTGCGTTATCCAGCAGATTCCTCACGCATGAGCGCAGCGCCTTGAGGTCGGCGTCAATGACCGCCGGCTCCACCTCCACATTGATCTCGCGATGCGGGGCGACGCGAGCACGCCAGCGCTCGACCATCTTCGGAACCATCACCGCCAGATCCACGGCTTCGAACGACATGCCGATGCGGCCCGCATCGATGCTGGCCGACGCCATCAATGAGGACGTGAACTTCGCCAGTTTCTCCAAGTTGGTCTGCATTGCGTCCAGGGCGCGTCGGGTCTTCGGGTCGACATTGCCTTGGAGGCTGTTCTTCAGGAGGTGGAATTGGATCTGCAACGGCGTCATGGGCGTGGCCAGTTCGTGCGCCGCGGAGTTGACGAAGTCCCGGCGGAACCGGTTCAGTTCCGCGAGGCGAGCGAGCTCTGCCCGGTGCTGGCGGGCATGGACCTGGGCGGCCAGCTTCTGGTTTTCATACCGGCGACGGTCCGAGAACGGGAAGAACAAGCACTCCGTCAGGCCGCCTTCGCGACGTGCGTTGACCAGTACCGCGGCACGGGTGTCTCTGTCGGTTTTCAACTCCAGCAACACGTCCCACGCGAAGCCCTGCTGCACGAGCAGCGGTTCGACGGTGGTCTCCCAATACACCATGCTGCCGCGGGCCACGAGCGTCCCAAGGTCTTGCCCCTCCAGATCCTGCGCCGCCCGCCCTGTCCAAGTGCTCAGCACCGCGTTGGCATCGTGCATGCGCCGCGATGCATCGACAGTCAAGATGCCGCAGTTCAACGAGGCAAGACGGTCTGCGGCACTGGTCGGCATGTCAGTGCGCCAGGAACTCCCGCACGGCGTTGGTCGTCTCCGTGGGGTGCGTCATGTGCGGTGCATGGCCGGTGCAATCGATGGTGGCGAGCTTGCTACCCTTGATGTGCTCATGGACGTAGTCGCCGACAAACGGTTGGGCGATGCTGTCCTGGGCGCTCTGGATGATGAGTGTGGGGGTCTTGATCTTCGGCAGGTCGTCACGGTTGTCGGAAAGGAACGTCACGCGAGCGAAGTGACGAGAAATCTGCGGGTCGTTGCGACAGAAGCGGTCGTTGAGCTGCTCCTCGGCGTCCTTGCTCGTCTGACTGCCCGCCACCATCGATGCGAGCTGCCCGGCCCAGCCGACATAGTTGTCCTGCATCGTGTCCAGCAGGCCCTCGATGTCGCTCGTGGAGAACCCGCCCCGGTACGGTGGCTTGTCGACGTAGCACGGGCTCGGGCCGATCATGACAAGAGCCTGGAACAGGTCCGGTCGCTTGATGGCGGCGAGCCCGGCGATGACCGAACTGACTGAATGCGCGACGGCGATGACGGGTCTGGTGTCGAGTGCATCGAGGATCTCGATGAGGTCATCGGCGTGCCCGTCCAGGCTTCCATGACGTTTGGCGTCGTACGCGTGGTAGTCGGAGGCGCCCATGCCGGTCAGGTCGTATTGGATCACTTGATGGTCTGCGGCGAACCCCGGCGCCATCTTGGACCACATGGCCTGGTCGCACCCGAAGCCATGCAGCAACACCATGGGCGGGCCACTGCCGACGACGTTGACCGCGTTCCTTTCCAGCACGGAGACGGCGTTGGTTTGGGCCATGGCTTGGGTTCTGGGTTCGCCCGACAATAACCATGGGGTATGGGGGGTTTGGGCGTGGGCCCAAAAGCCAACGGGGTGCGTCGGCACCAGCGGTCCAGGGGACCTGGACTCCCCGGTTTTCTTGGCGCGCCCTTTTTCCGCGCCCTGGCAGTTTGACTCCTGTTGGCCCCCTGGCTACTGCTCCTGCTCGGCGTCATCGGCGCACTGGACGCCCTCTACTTCATCGCGGTCACGTATCGCTGGCTGGCGCCTGATTCGCGCATCATCCCGG
>JBFJNL010000084.1:0-9597 GCA_041618195.1 Thermoplasmatota archaeon
CGGCAAAGGCCATGAGCCCTCGCCGTCGGACACCGACCACCCGGACAATGACACCGTGTCATCGGCCGCCAGGGCGAACGCCTCGTCGGCGGGCAGGGCCCCGGACAGGTCGGGGACCACGCCGACGATGAGCTGCGCCGAAGCGATCGGCACGAAGAGCAGGACCAGCAGAAGCCAGCGCACGGCCCGTCAGGCCCCCCGACGGCCTTAAGGCAAAGCGTTCAAGGACGGGCCTGGGGTGGCCGGCCATGGGTGCATGGCGGCCTGGCGGTCGGCGTTGTGCCCGGGAGCATCCATTGCGGTGCCTCCAACCCAGTGGGCGCGTAGTCTAGCCTGGATAAGGCACTGGCCTCCTAAGCCAGCTGTCGCCGGTTCGAATCCGGCCGCGTCCGCCTCACGCTGTTCGGCTTCCGCGGCCGGTTCGTCGCTCGCCTTCGGCTCCCTCGTCGACGGCGACCGTCGCGGGGCTCCTCTACCGTCGACGCGCATCCGGCCGCGTCCGTCGAGCGGAGTGAGAGGGATCGGTTTGACGCGGGTGCTCGCGCAGCGAGTGCCTGCCGACGGCCGCGTCCGTCGAGCGGAGTGACAGGGCTCTGCCTCAGGACCGGTGGTGGTCCTGGCGGCTCCAGTCGCGCAGGCCGATACCGGAAGCCAACAGCAGCGGCGGCGCCAATGCGAACAAGACGAAAGCCAGATCCGTGCTCCCGATGACGAAGCGCCACGGGATGGCGACCATGAGGCAAGCGAAGACGATGAGGCCGCCGGCGAGTCGGGAGTCCATAGGGCCAGAAAATCCACCCAGGCTTTAGCCGGCCGCTCCCAAAATAGCGACAATCATGAGTCGGTACCCTGAAAGCTGGCACGCCAGTAGAACCCCTATGCGTGGCTTTGCGGTCCTTGTCGCCCTCCTGTTGAGCGGCTGCGTGACTGAATTGCTCGCGACCCCGCAATCGACGGCCCGTGGGCTTGCCTGCGAGGTCTTCGACGGCCAGATCTCGGTGCGCATCGTCCATCACGGCGATGCCCCGCCAATCGACGATGCCATGGCCGCCTGGGTCGTCGATGTCAGCCAGGTCGCCGGCGACGCTGGCAATCGGTTCTCCTGGAGCCGGGCCGCCATCCCCAGCGAGCCGTTCGACGAATGGCTTGTCTCCCTGCCCACCGTCGGCCGCACGGTCACCCTACACGTCGTCTGGCTCCCGAGCCTAGACGGGGATGTGGTCCAAGTACTGAAGCCGGGGGTCGTCGGCATCAACGCCACGGCCGCCGAGGCGGATGCCGTGCAACCCCTCATCTTCCATGGCCTTGGCCATGCTCTGGGCGTCGTCAACCTGGGCGTGCCCTTGCACGAGGCCAGCGGCCCGACCCGCGAGACCCCTGCCGGGCACACGCCTGGCGGTCCCCTGTCCGTCGCCTGGCATCGCCCGTCAGACTTCCCGGCCAGCGCCGGGGGCTACGGGAACGCCACCATCGCCGATTGGCAGGCCGCCGTGGCCGACCCGCGGGTGTGCCCATGAGCAAGTTGTACGAGGACGCCCTGCGGCTGTCCATCAACGAGAACCTGCGCAACATCCGGTTGTTGTTGGAATGGGCCGAAGAGGCCGCACGCCTCGACGAGACCATCGGTCACTCGGAGCAGGCCCACCGCCTGCTCACCGAGGTCGTCGAGAACCTCAAGGCGCTCGGCCAGAAGTAGGCGTTGTGACGGCACACATGGGCGCTGAGCGGAAGCCAGGTCAGGCCTCGACGCGGACAAGGGAGGAAGAAGGGAAGAGGATCACTTGCCTGCTTACGCGACGGTGAGCGGGGTGCTCTCGACGGCCATCGTCGTCAGGACGGCAAGGGACAGGTCGGCAGCGGCCTGGAAGCCACGCTGGAGAGCGGCTTCATCGCCGGCCATCAGGATCATGGTGTCCATGGTGTCGGCGACGTGCCAGAACGGGTAGGCGCCCTGCGGGATGACGACGCCACCGACGACGGGTAGGTTGCCGCCGGGGGCCTGCCACTTCTCGAAGTTGCTGATGAAGAAACCCGTCGGGATGCCGAGGTCCATGAAGTGGGCGTAGTCGCTGCGGCCCAGAGTGATGCCGGTGTACTCGATCTTGTCCGCAGGCATGCTCATGGCTTCGCGGGCCATTTCGACGCTGGCCACGAGTTCGGGGCTGTTGTTGTCGAAGTAGATCGGGGCGTCGATGGCGGGCCAGTTGAGGCCGAACATGTCCAGATCGAGCATGGCGCGGCCGACGATGGGGCCGTAGGGGCTCGCGCCCTCGGAGATGAAGTGGCTGGCGAACGCGCCGCTGCCCTGGAGGCCGCGCTCTTCACCGTCGAAGGCGACGAAGGCGATGGTGTACTCGGGCGTCATGTTGGAGGCGGCGAAGGCCTTGGCGAGGTGGAGCGTCAGGAGGGTGCCGCTGCCGTCATCATAGGCGCCTTGGCTCTGGTCGTCGTGGCTGTTGCCGGTCGTGGTGGTGTCGTAGTGGCCGCCGACGATGACCCATTCATCGGTGCGGTTGCCCCACAGGATGCCGACGATGTTCTCCTGGTCGATGCCGTTGGTGAACTCTTGGCGGTAGACTTCGAGGCCGTAGGAGGTGAACTGCTCAGCGATCCAGTCGCGGGCACCGAGGTGGCCTGCGCTGTTGTCCTTGCGCTTGCCGAAGCTTTCGGCGAAGTGGCCCAGATCGGCCAGCAGGGCTTCCGCGTCGACGGTGGGGGTGGTGATGTCCGTGACCACGGGGGTCTCGGGGATGCCCGTGTCCGTCTCAGCGGGGTCGGAGGCACAGCCGGCGAGGGCCGTGGCAAGCAGGATGAAGATGGCCAGGAAGCGCATGGGCCTGCCTGTGGTTCCCACATCATAGCCATTGTGGTGGCTGCTGCACCCAGGCCAAAGGGCCTGCGTACAACGTGCTACCACTGGGTGTCGAAGCCGTACGACATATCTCCGGGGCCGCGGGGCCCAGCCGGCTCTGGTGCGGGACTGGGTGCCGGCTTGGGGAGCTGCCCGGCGCGGACATCTGGCAGTCGGTAACTGGTGACGTCCAGGTCGCTGAGGCGTTCCATGATGCCGCCGACGTGGCCGTCACCGACCACCGCGACGCCGAGCGTGGTGCCCATCAGCCCGTGGCGGATGGCGCGGGCCATGTGGTCGTCCCGTTCATCGATGACGACGCGCCACACGGTGGGGAACTGGCGTTTCAGTTCCTCCAGCGCCGCGGCGGGGTCGTTCTGGTAACGCTGCAGTTCTTCTTCCATCGAGGCGCCTTTGGAGGGCAGGATGCGGGCGAATCCGGCCTTGAAGACCTGGCCGACGGCGCGACCCTTCTCCTTCCACGTGAGTTCCTTGATGGCCCGGCGGATCGTGGTCTGGCCGAGCCGGTCGATGAGCCGGACGCGGGCCCCGAGGGCTTGGCCGGCCTGCACGGCCGCGACCATCTCGCCACCGACCTCCGCACCGTACATCTTGGCGACATCCTGCTGGAACTTCTGCAGGCGGGTCTGCACGAAGCCGCCCTTGCCCGGCGGCATGGCGCCGGTGCGCTCCCGATGCATCAACGCATTGAGGCGCCCCTGGTCCAGTTCGACGAACACGATGTCGGGCCCAAGGGCTTCGATGGCCTCGCGGATGGTGTCGCGGATGCGGAACACGTGCCCGGTCCCGATCAGCACGAGTCTGCCGGCGGTGGGCTCGGGTGCGGCGTCCTCGGTCACGACGCTGCGAGTCCGCGTTTTGTACTTAATGCGGCGGACCGTACCGACACTGTGCGTCCCCATGTGGTGCTGAACTGTGCCATCAGCCATGATCGTCGATTGGCCGGGCCGGGCGGCGTCCCCGTGATGCTCAGCGACGAGGAGGACCTGCGCCGGGTCCACGGCATGCGCGCCGCGATGGATGCCATCCTTGTGGGGGCTGGCACCGTGACGGCGGACGACCCAAGCCTGCGTGTCAAGAGCGCCTTGGCCGCTGGCGCCGACCCGATCCGCGTGGTGCTCGACCCGAACCTGCGTTGTCCGGCGACATCGCGGGTGTTCTTCGCCCCGCCCCAGACCCTGGTCTACCACGTCTGCGAACCGCAGCCGCGTGGTGATGCTGCACTGGTCCGTGTCGCCGTCGGCGATGGTGGACTCGACCTGGTCGAGGTGCTGGGGGACCTCGCCGCCCGCGACATCAAGTCCGTGATGGTCGAAGGTGGCGCTGCCGTCCTGGCCTCCTTCCTGGCCCAGGGCCTGTGGGATGAGATGACGGTGTTCGAGGCCTCGGCAGAGCTCGGTGATGGTCCGGCGTTCCCGCGCCCGGCGCAGCTGCGCGAATGGGGGGTCGTCGAGACCGCCGCTGTCGCTAAGGGCGATGGCTGGCTGCGCACCTTCGCGCCTAGTCGATGATCATCGCGCCATCGTCGGGGTGGGTGAGCAGTTGCTCGGCGACCGTCCCGGTCATGCTATCGATGTCGATCTGACCGGCGGGGCCGGTGAAGCGCCACAGGACCCGGTGGAACACGCCGAGCGGTGCCAGACGGATGTGGTCCGGGCGCGGCGAGACCTTCTTCTTCTCTGTGTACGAGAACCCGCTGTCCGGTTCGTCGACCTCGACGTCGACCATGCGCGTATGGGCCTCCAGCAGGAATGCCGTCGCCCGTTCCTTGGCGCGCTCGGCACTGGTGCGCAGGGTGCGTTCGTGGTGCGGAAGGGCCGGCAGCTCGGCGAGGCGGGTGAACCCTTGCGGATCGATGGCCTCGCGATCGACCTCGATGGCGACCTTGTCGGTGCCGTGGACCTGGATGCGTCCGTTGACCGTATCGTAGCGTAGGCTGCCTTCCACGAGCAGGTCGCATTCGTAGTCCAGGATGTGGACCGGTTGCAGGACCATCTGGACAGCCTCGATGCGTTCCATGCGGCCGCGCAGGTGCAGCCGGGCTTCGTCGGGGGTGAGGCGGATGGGCAGGAGTGGGTGGCTGAAGGCGGACGTCTCCACGGGCTCGTCGGCCAGTGTCCGATCGAGCGGCGGGGTCATGTCGCCGAGGCCACCAAGATCCATGGACTCCATGGCGACCAGGTCGAACGGCGACACCAGCTCGATGGTCTCCTCTGCCGGGACTTCGAGCGCCGCGTCGGCGTCGCCGGAGATGCCGTCAAGGAAGGCCGACGGCAGCAGCTCGTGCAGGGACTCGGCCATCGGACCGGTGCCGGGCGTGCTGCGGCGTTCGAGCACCAACGGCGACGGGGTCTCGTCGAGGACCGCCGCCAGTTGCGCTTCACCGATGATCTGGATGAGATGGTCTTGGTTCCACAGCAGGACGCCGTCCTGGCGGTTGCCGGATTCGATGGCACCGCGGTGGCACAATACGGCGCTGTCCGCCCCGACGTCGTGCAGCACGTCGGCCATGTCGGCGATGGCTCCAAGGGGCACCACATCGTCGCTCATCTGGGCGTCGACGATGAGTGCACGCTCGTCTGCCTCGGCGAGCAGAGGCACGGTGTAGACTGTGCCACTGCGTCCTTCGAGCGCCGCCTGGCGTGTACAAGTGTAGCCATGCGTAGCTAGGACTTCGGCAAGCAAGTCCATCAAACGGGCGTCGTGCATCCCATGCTTCCACTGGAAAGCGTGGTACATCAAGGCACCGAAGTGGTTCTCCTCACCCGTGGCAAAAGGCCTCATGGCCACGATTCTTGCCGGCTTTGTGCGCGTTCAAGGCCTGGAGGGGATCAAGGGGATGGTCCAGGAGACGACCGAGGTCCCGGCGACCTTCCACGCCTTCGAACCGGCCCTACCTCCGCCGACGCTGGCGGTCGACGGCAGCCACGCCGTGCTGGTCGACAACGGCGCCTACTGGGTCGTGGCCGTACGCGCCGCGCATTCAGATGCCCTGGCCGAGACCATGGTCTTCGGAACCAGGGCCGCCGACGCGGAAGCGGATGTGCAACGGTCCTACGCCGAAAGGGGCCTGGGAGCACCGCCCGTGCGCAGCGCAGACGCCTTCGCCGAGGCCCACCGCGCCCTGGCCGAACTTGACGCCGCCACCGAAGCCACCCGGGTGCTGCCCGAGGGCGGCCTCCTGCTCATCGACGGGGCCCTTGCACAATTGCCCGACGCGCCCCAAGCCATCGCCGACAGGGTCCTCGACCGCGCCATGGCCAGCGGCGTCCACCTGGCCGGCATCAGCAAACGCAGCGGCCTCAGCCACGATGGTGTGCCCATGTTGCCCGCCCTGGCGCGCCAAGGACCGCCGTCCTGCTGGTGGTCGCCGCTGCCAGGACACACGGCCATCGCCACCCGTCTCCACCCTGCCGCCCGCCATGTCTTCCGGGTCGACGCGGAGACCAGCGTCCTGCCATGGCTCGCCCATTGGTCACGGGATGCCGTCTACCGGGGCTACCCATACCCACTGGCCAAGGCGCACAACGGCGTCGCCATCACCCGGGTCGAAGCACGGCGCCTTGCTGAACATGTGCGTAACTTCGTCGGCCCAGATGCGTCGGCCTTCGACGATTTCCATGCGGTGCTCGATCGCAACGCGCCGCGGGGCACTTAGTCGAGCCGCAGCGTCCACTTCTGCTGCCGTCCGCTCTCCAGCCACGGCGCGTCGGTCTCCGCCTCGACGCGGAACCCGGCCTGCTCGTAGAGGTGGCGGGCGGCCACCAGGTCACTCATCGTCCACAAGTACACTACATCGTAGCCGGCGTCACGGCAGAACGCGAGCGCAACATCCAGGAGATCCCGGCCCAGGCCGGCGCCACGGAAACTTTCCTCCACGAAGAACCACCGAAGCTGGGCGCCGTCCGCGGTGTGCTGGATCGCAACGCAGCCAGTGCGGTGGCCGTCCACCTCGGCGATCCACAAGCCATCGATGCTCGGATCGAACTCCTCAAGAAACGGGCCCAGGCCTTGGGCCAAGTACGTCTCGAAAATGGCGGCGTAACCGTGTTCGACGTACATCTCCGCTTGCCGCATGAACGCCCACCCTAGGTCGCCCGGCCGCGCATCGCGGATGATGGTGCCGCCGCTTGCCGACGCAATGTGGCCAGAGGTGGCGGCAGACCGCGCGGAAGCCATGCTGTCATCACCGTTCTTGGCGATGTAATGATTTGGGCCACCGGGCCCGCCGCGCCGCCACGGCAGTGGGTGGACGGTCTCGGTGCCATCAAATGCTCCAACGCGGTGGACGACGCGTGGTCATCGTCGACGAACTCATCGCCAGCAACGCGCGCTTTGTCAAGGACGGCTGGGATCCCTCCGAGGCAGATATGCCCGGACTGCCCACCAAACGCCTCGCGGTCGTCGCCTGCATGGACACCCGCTACGCGGTCGAACGCGTCCTCGGCTTGGAGCATGGCGATGCCAAGATCATCCGCAACGCCGGCAACATCATCGACGACGGGACCCTTCGCAGCCTCGTGGTCGCGGTCCACTTGCTGAAGGTCAAGCACATCGTCGTCATGGGCCACACCAAGTGCGGCATGATGCAGGTCGGCCACGGAAACTTCACCATCGCTCACAGCATCGCCGAGACCACCGAGACGCCCCTACACCAGGCGATGCGTCCGGATTTCCAACGTTGGCTCGGCGGCTTCGACGACGTCGAGGGGCAGGTCCAACGCAGCGTCGAACTGCTGCGCCAGCACCCCTACATGCCCAAAGACCTGGAAGTGGGCGGCATCGTCTACGACAACGACACCGGCCGCGTACACAAGGTCGCCTGAGCCAGGCTGCATGGCAAACCCCTATCCCGCCCCGCGCGCGTCGCCCGACGTGGACGCGGTCACGGCCAGGGGACTCACCAAGCGATTCGACGATTTCGTCGCGGTCGACGGCATCGACCTGACGATCCCGCGCGGAATCTGCTACGGCCTGCTAGGGCCCAACGGTGCCGGCAAGACCACCGCCATCCGCATGATCCAAGGGGTCAGCCCGGTCACGGCCGGCACGTTGGATGTGCTGGGCTTGGACGTGCTGACGGACCCGCGCGGCGTCAAGGCGCGCCTCGGGGTCGTCCCGCAAGAGGACAACCTTGACCCGGACTTCACGGTCCGCGACAACCTCATCGTCTACGCGCGGTTCTTTGGCATCAAGGCGGCGGAGGCCGGGCCCCGCGCCGATCAGTTGTTGGCGTTCCTCAATCTCAGTGAGAAGGCCGATGCCCGCATCGACACCCTCAGCGGCGGCATGAAGCGCCGGCTCGTGGTCGCCCGGGCGCTCATCAACGACCCAGACCTGTTGGTGCTCGACGAGCCGACCACGGGCCTCGACCCCCAGGCCCGTCATGCCTTGTGGGACACCATCCGTCGCCTGCGCCGCGAAGGCAAGACAATCCTGCTCACCACGCACTACATGGACGAAGCCGAGATGCTGTGCGACGAGCTGGTCATCATGGACCAAGGCAAGGTCCACGAAGGGGGCCAACCCCGCGACCTCATCACCAAACATTGCGGCAAAGAAGCCGTGGAGTTCGTCGTCGAAGAGCGCGGCGGCGCCATCGACATCGATGCCTCGACGGCGCGTCTTCACGCCATCGTCGCGGACCTGGGCGGGCGACCCCACGAACGCCTGGGTGACCGGGTGATCGCCTACGGGGACGACCTCGCCGAGATCCAGGCCAGCATCCTCGCCAAGCACGACGTGTCCGAGTCCATCCTGCGAAGGGCTTCGCTCGAGGACGTCTTTCTACGCCTCACTGGCCGGGCATTACGGGACTAGGGTGCCGACATGGCGACGTGGGCGAACTCCTCGTCGTCCACGCCGGTCATCGCCTCAGAGGTGCAGCCACATTGCATGCACCGGGACAGAGGCACCATCCCACCGACCACATCTTGCTCGACGTGCTCGCTGTCACATTCAGGGCAGCGAGTGAATCTTCCGAGCATGGCCACAAGTTGGTGGCCGTGACGGTTGAGCTTTCGTTTCCGAGGCCTGAGTCCATGAGGCCTGGATTTGAACGGGCCAGCAGGCTCAAACCAGTAGCCCCCCGTCGCTTGGCGTGGACGTGACCTGGACCGGCATCCGCGCCATGACGGGACGCAACTTCGAGGTCTACCGCAAGACATGGCGGGTCAACGCCTTGCCGCCGCTGGCGGAGCCGTTCCTGTACTTGCTCGCGCTGGGCTACGGCCTCGGCGCGCTCATCGAGGAGATCGCCGGCCATACGTATGTGGAGTTCATCGCGCCCGGCATCATCGCCATCACCATGATGCAGACGGCGTTCATGGAGACGACCTATTCGTCGTACGTTCGCATGGTGTTCCAGAAGACCTGGGATGCGGTCATGGCGACACCGCTGTCCCCGGGCGACGTGCTGTGGGGAGAAGTGCTGTGGGCCGCGACCCGGGCCACCATCAACGCCACCCTGATGTGTGTCGTCGTCGGGCTGTTCGGGCTGCTATCGTTCCCCACGGCGTTCGTCATCCCGGTCATCGCTTTCGTCGTCGGCCTGCTGTTTGCGGGCATCGGCCTGTTCGTCACTGCGCGCATCCGCGTCATCGACCACTTCAGCTACTCGTTCTTCCTGTTCATCACACCGCAGTTCTTGTTCGCGGGGACGTTCTTCCCCATCACGCAATTGCCCGATTGGGCGCAGTGGTTCGCGTTGAGTCTGCCGCTGACCC
>JBFJNL010000085.1:0-9495 GCA_041618195.1 Thermoplasmatota archaeon
CTCAGGGTCACGCGACGCGCTCTGTATACTCCCAGTCGTCGGTGACCACACGGATCCAGCAGAAGCTGTACATGTGGTTTCCTCCCAGTTGCGTATGTCCCGCGCCGCCGGCCTCCCAACCATTGGTGCGGGAACCGAAGACGGCCTTGGCACGTATTTAAGCAGTCGCAAATGAAGGCCTGGTGCACGTGGAAACGCGCGCAAATGCCATTATTCGCGCCCATGCGCAGGGCCGCGACATGTTGCGTATTAGCACACAACAGGCATTCTATGCCCAGAGAACCCACACCACACCACCGCCACCCCCACCCCCGGTCAATCGAGAAGCGTGAACAACACGTCATCCTGGCCGACGTCGAAGACGCCGAGGCGGGCGCCGGCATCCAGCCAACCATGGGCATAGTTGACCTGGGCGAACGCATTGACGTGGTCGCCAAGGCCATGGAAGTGCTGGGCGTCCGCGAAGTAGCGCTGAGCCATGTCGAGGAAGTTAGCGGCGATCTTGGCCGCGAAGGATTTGGGTGGCGCGACGATGGTGACCTTCTCGAACGCGCGACGGGTCGTGTCGAGGTACTTCTCGATCTTGGCGTCGGTGATCTCCTTCAGCGATTCCACAATCTGCGGATGCCGCTCCGGTTCTTCCGCCGTTCGGTCTGTAGGCGCTGATGGTACTGGCAGGAATCGGCCAGGGGGCAGCGGATGCAGGCCGGCGCTTCTTCGTAGCAGACGTTGCGGGCGATCTCGGCATACAGCCCCACGCGCATGTCTGGGTTGCGCCCATTCTGCATGGCCAGGCGTTGGATGAACGCAATAGTGTCGTCTGGGCTCCGGCCTTCGACGATGCCGACGCGTTGCGCCACGCGTTGGATGGCTTTGGCATCACCCTTGCCCCAGGTGGGCAGTGCCACAGGAGCTTCGGCGGCTGGCTCTGGCACCTCTGGAGTGGCGGGCGGCTGAGCACCCCTCAAGATACGGGGGCTGCGGGCCGAGGCCCCCGTCTCGGAGGCTTTGGGCTCCGGAGCCACCGGAGCGGCCGCCGGGGCGCGGCGCGGCATCTTGGCTGCCCGAGTGACTGGATCGTCAGGGTGTGGCGTCGCAGCCTGAGTCGGGCGCGCCGCCTTGGAGGCCACTACATCGGCCTCGAGCGCATTACCCTCATCCTGCGATGATTTGCCGGCCAACGATTCCTCGCGAATAATGTCGGCGTAGCGCTTTGTGGGGGCTTTGGGCCTTGGGGCTGGCTTGGGGGCGGGCGCTTTGCCGCCACCGACCACGTCGATGCTGTTGCCGCCATGGCGGGTCAGGCGAGGGCGGATGCGCACGAACACGGGTTGCGTCAGGCCACCGCCGGCGATGAGGGCCGTGCCGATAGGTAGGCGTTGCACCTCATCGCTGGTCTTGCTGGTGATGCCTTCGACGCTGCTGATGATGGCCTTCAGATCGTTAGGATTGGTGACCTTCAGGACCAGTTGTGTGTTGCACTGGCTCAGCACATTCTTATCGATCTTGGCCGGGCGCTGGGAAACGATGACCAGCCCCATACCGAACTTGCGGCCCTCGCTGGCCACGGTGCGGATGACCGGGCCGCTGATGGCGTTGCCCACCCCACGCTCGGGGCAGAAATTGTGTGCCTCCTCGCAGACCAGGATGAACGGCGGGATCTCGCCACGTTTGCGAGCCTCCCATAGCATGCCGATGAGGCGCGTCGCAGCGACCTCCTGGATGTCGGGAGCGACCCCCTTGAGGTTGAGGATCATGCATTGCTTGGCCTTGACGAGGTCCTTGATGGGGGTGCCGCGGATGTGGAAAACGCCGGTTCCCTCGAGGGCTTCCAACGCGTTGATGACATTCCATTTGGCGGCCGATTTGTTCTGCTGCACGGCGTCCATGACGTCCTGCAACGTGTAACTCGGCATGTGCTCCTTGACCTCCTTGATGGCCTGGTACAGGAGCCCCACCTGGCCGCCGCTGAGCCGGCCACCCATCAGGTCGACGAGTTCGTGACCTTCGAGATTGATGCCTTCCAAACGCAGGCGCTGGGCATCGGGATTGAGCCCGGTGTCCATGGCGTATTCGACCACCTGTTTGTCGAAGGATCGCGGTTTGATGCCCATGTCGGCCATGGTCTTCATGTCGCCTTCGTCGAGGTTGGCATGGCGCAAACTACCATACTCGCCGTGCGGGTCGAGAATGACCAATGGCACGCCCGCTTGCAGGAACTCTTCGAGCAGCACGCCGACGGTGTAGGACTTGCCAGCCCCGGTCTTGGCGAGGACACTGACGTGCTTCTGGGCGAGCATGTTCATGCTCAAGCGCACAGGGATCGTCGTGCCGGCGACGCGACCGATGTTGGCACCGTCCTTGGCTGATTCAAGGCCTAGGACGCGGAGGACCAGATCCGGGTCTGCCGCCTCGACTTCCTGGCCGGGCCTGAAAGGCGTACGCGGGGTCTGCACGCGGCCCGCCTCATCGACGTAACCCACCACATCCACGGTGGCGCTGAGCCGATCCGCGGCCCCTTGCTCACCCTGCATCACGGCGTCGTAACTCAGCGCGCCCTTGCGCGTGACATTCTCCACTTGGCACAGCACCGTATGGCCTTCGTGGACGACCGCCAGGTAGTCGAGTCGGCTCAGCGTGCCACTCACGGCCACATCGAACGAGGTGCCCGACGTCGTACCGTAAATCACGCCAATACCCATGGGAATTGGGCTAGCGGTGTTAGGTATTTCAAGGTCCGGAAAGAGAACGGGCAAGGATGCTCGATGGGCAACATCCGACCTCCGGTCGATGCTCACGACCGTGGCGCGGCGGCCGAGGCTGCGCTCGGCTGCCCCGGGCGAGTACGCCGGCGATGCGCTCTAAGGGTGCGGGCCCGCCGGGCACGCACAAAATGCCGCGCCCTCGACCCTAAAGGGTCTCGAGCTGCGACATAATATTCCACACAAGCGTGCGGCCGTGCAGAGGAATGTTGGGGTCGTTGGCCATGTCGTCGAGCGTGCTGATCGCACGGGCCTTGCGGACGTCCAATGGCTCGCCAAGGTCGGTCAGAAGAGACTTGATCTCTTCCGAAGCGCGGCGGATGTTGCGGGGGACGCTCGTGTCCTCGATGAGCATCTCGAGTCCGCCGGTGATGTTTTCGATCTTAGCCGCCATGATAATGACCCCCAGGGGAGAAAGCCGCCGACTTGACCCTCTGTTAGAAGGGTTGTGGTGGGATCCGGCCCAACAGGATGGCGCCTCGACGGGTGTCGCTCACATGAGCCTTCGCCCACCAAGTGGCGCTCAGCCCGTGTACGGGCGACCAAGGATGCGGTGCAGTTCGGCGGCCGTCTTCGGGCCGATGTTCTCCACGGCGGCCAGCTCCTCGGGGGTGGCGGCAAGGACTCCTTGCAGGGAGCCGAATGCGCGTAGGAGCGTGGCGGCGCGGACCTCGGAGATGCCCGGGAACATGCTCAGCACGCCGAGCGAGATGCCGTCGTCATCCTGGGTCGCACGTGCGCCTCGCACCGCCACGTGGCGGCCGGCACGGCCTTGCTCGCGTTTGGCCACCGCGATGAGGAACCGGGCCGTCTCGACGTTGTCGCGCGTCTGCAGGATGGGGATGCCGTAGTCGACGGTGACACTGGCCACGGCCCCCATGATGGCTTCCGGGCTCAGGTTCCGGTGACCATGGAGCCCATCGCCTTCGATGACCAGGAACGGTCGCGGGTACTCTTTGAGGCCCTTCATCTGTTCGAAGAGCCGGCCGTCGATGAGGCTGTCGACGAAGTCGTCGGCAGTCTTGCGTTCGACCGCGACGCGGTCGCTGAGGATGAAGTCCGCGACCTCCAAAGTCCGCGTCTCGATGCGCGCGCCGAGTTGATGCAGGTGCCGGACGACGGCGCCGGGTTGTTCTCGGTGGTCGCAGATGATGATGGGTCCGGTGCCAAGCGTCGCCGTCGCCGGACTGCTGGAAGTCTTTGCGCCCCCCGCCAATGGGGCTGCGGGCATGGCGTCGAGGCGTGTCTGGCCGCGCGTACCGCCCCCAATGGCCGGAGCGGCGGCTGCCGTGCCAGACAGGAGTGCACGGAGGCCCTGGAGTTCCCGTACCATGGCCTGTTCCTTGCGACGGCTGCTCCAATGAGCGGCTTCGTCCGGGGTGCCCTTCGTCATCAGCACAACGACCCGGCCCTCGCGGTTCCGGCCGGTGCGGCCTCGCCGCTGGATGCTGCGGATCTCGCTTGGAATGGGTTCGTAGAAGACCACGAGGTCCGTCGCCGGGATATCGAGGCCTTCTTCGGCCACGCTGGTGGCCACCAGGACGTTGTGCTCGCCGTCACGGAAACGCTGGAGGATCTCACCTTGTTGCTTCTGCGTCAGACCTTCGGAACCTCGGCGCTTGCCTTGGCCGACGAAGACCACTGGCCGCAGCGCCGGGTTCTTCGCCAGGCGTTCGACGACGGTCTCGCAGGTGGTCCGGTAGTGGGTGAAGACGATGACGCGGCTGTCTGGGTCCTTCTCGACCTGCTCGGTCACCAGGGTCTCGACGCGACCCATTTTGGGGGTCTCCGCGTCGTCAAAACGCGCGACGTGGTAGGCTTGGTTGACGCGGGAATCTTCGACCATGGCCCGACTGGCTTTGCTGGCCTTGGGCCCCTCGGCATCCTTGCGCATCTGGTCCATGTACGCGACGAACGCGGCGGCACCCTGGGTCTGCACGAGCTCCAGCGCATGCTGGATCTTCATGGCTTGCGCCTGCAAGGTGAGGGCCTGGAACCACGACGGGTCCGGGCTGCTGGTGTTCTTGATGGCCTTCTGCGCCTTGGCCGCCACCTCCAGCAAAGACCGGCGGGTGACGCGGTCGCTACTGAGGAGGTTGAGCGCTCGCAGGGCCTTCACACGCTCCTTGAGCGCCTCGTCGAGGAAGCGGCGCACCTTGTCCATGGTCGGTGGCAGCGGCAGTGTCTCCCACTCGGTGGCCACGTCTTGGATGTAGCTCGCCACATCGGGGTCCTCCGGTGTGCGGATCTCGACGTGGTCGAGGCCCAGGTGAAGTCGGACTTCGTTGATCTTCTCCAGATCATGCCCGGGGCTTGCGGTCAGACCGAGGCGACGATGGTCGGGGGCGCTGGAGCGTAGCGTGTCGCCGATGAAGGCGTAGGGATATTCGCCGACCGCGCGGTGGCATTCATCGTAGATGACCCACGCGGGCAGCGGCTGGATGCGTGCCGCCAGCAGGTCGTTGTGGACCACCTGGGGGGTGGCGACGACGATGGCTTCTTGCTGATAGGCCGCGGCGCGCTTGTCCGGACTGATGTGTCCGGTGAGGGCGTGGACCTCGCCACCCCAGGCCGGGGCCATGATGTCCTTGAGGAACGCTGCGTGCTGGTCGACGAGGGGCCTGGTGGGCGCCATCAAAAGGATGTGGCGGGCCCCGTTCTTCCAGGCGTCGGCGATGGCGAGCAGGGCGACGATGGTCTTGCCCATGCCGGTGGGCAGGACGACGAGCGTGTCTTTCTCGCCGGCGATGCGGGCGAGGTTGGCCTGGTAGCCCCTGAACTGTACCGCGTCGGGTACGAGCATAGGGTGCTGGATGGCCACCGCCACAGTGTGACGAAAGGGCCGTCCCACTTGAAGGGGACGGGGACGTCAGTGAAACCGGAACGGCAACTCGGCGAGCAACGCCATGTCCGGTTGGCGCGTGCCACCCTCGATGTCCTGGACGAGGCGGGCCACCGCCTGGTTGACGGGTGCCGCCAGGTCCATGGCGATCGCCACCTCCGCGATGAAGCCATTCAGGTGATGGACCTCCGTCCGCCGGCCCCGGTCTAGGCTCTGTAGGCTGCTGCTGCGCTGTCGGCGGAACCGTCGGCCGATGATGCGCAGCACGGCATGGCGGCGGGCCAGCCCCAGTCGCGACGGCTTGGCCACTGCGAACATCTTGGGGTGGAAGCCACCGACTTTTTCGAAATCGACGCCCAGGGCGTCGCCCGCGCGGTAGCCTTCAGTGATGATGTGCATGAGCGCCAGGCGGGCGTCCTTGGAGTCGACCAAGTCCCCCAGGGTCTTGCCCGTGAGGGCGCCAAGCCCCGTGATGCCGCTGTTCAGGCACAGCTTGGACCACTTGACGCCGGTCATGTTGGAATGCACGCGGGTCGGCGCTACCTCGGCCATCAGCTCACCGGCCAACTTGAGCGGCGTCGCCGCCTCCATGCGCCCATCAGGCCAGGCGCCGAGAATGAAACCGCCTGGGCCCGTCTGTTCGCTGCGGCCGGGTCCGAGCAGGCTGGCCGGCAGGGCCACCGTGCATTCGACGAGGCGGTCGGCGGCCAGGGCGGCGAGTGAGTCACCGATGATGCCGTTCTGCAAGGCGATGACCGCGCCCGAAGCGGCCAGCGTGGGTAACCATGTCTTGAGGGCACTTACGGCGTCGTCGCATTTGGTGGCCAGGATGACGGCGTCATATGGCCCGGCACCTCGGGGCGAGGCCACCGTGGCGATGGCTGCGGTCTGGGAGTCGCCGCGGGCGTCGATGGCTTCCCAGCGACTGGGTAACGCCTTGGCCGACTTGGCGTCCCGGGCGGCCACTTCGATGCTGTTGCCCGCGTTCTGAAGGCGCACGGCGACCAGGACGCCCAGGGCGCCGGGACCGATGACGAGCACGTGGGGGGACACAGCAACGCAGAATCGGGTGATGGCAAGACCCCTTCGCTTCGCGTGAAGCCCTATAAGCTCGTGTCATTGGCAAGCGTCTCAAGGCCGTGGTTTCACCCCTCCCGGGGGTGGCGGTCTTGCGTTAGGTGGTCTTCCTTCCCATGCAACCGATGACGACGCAACTCACAGTCCAGGATAGCCAACTCGCGGCCAAGTGGGATTCGTTCCTACAGGACTACGCCAAGGCGCAGGTCCAGCAAGCTGCGTTGGCCTACCCGGACATCCGTCGCGTCGAGGTGTCGTTCAAGCACATTGAGCTTCGCGACCCTGAATTGGCGGATTACATCCTGCAGCGGCCCCAGCACAGCCTACGGGTCGGTGAGACGGCGCTGTACCAGGTCGATGTCACGGTGGAACCCAAGCCGCGTCTGCGCCTGCGCATCACCGGCCTGCCCGAGTCTTGCCGCACGATCCCGCGCATGCTGCGGGCCGAACACCTGGGACGCCTCCTGGCGGTCGAAGGACTCGTCAAGAAGGTCACCGAAGTGCGCCCGCAGATGCTCGAAGCGGCCTTCGAGTGCAAGTCCTGCGGCAACCTCGTGCACGCCCTCCAGGAGGAGGACGTCCTCACGGAACCCGTCATGTGCGACGCGTGCGAGAAGAACGGCAACATCTGGCGACTACGCGAGGACATGAGCCGTTTCGTCGATCACCAGAAGGTCGAGATCCAGGAGACCCCCGACGGCCTGCGCGGCGGCTCGCAGCCAGAGCGCCTGACCATCCATATGCGCGACGACCTCGTGCATGAGGTCTCACCGGGCGACCGCATCCGTATCAACGGCGTGCTGACCACCGAGGCCCGCCGCCAAGGCAGCCAGAAGAAGGTCGAGTTCAACAAGGTGCTCGACGCCAACAGCTGCGAGCACCAAGAACGCCAGTTCGAAGAGATCAACCTCTCGCCAGAAGACGAAGAACAAATCGAGGAACTGGCGAAGGACCCGCGCATCTACGAACGTTTCCGCGCCAGCTTCGCACCCACCATCTTCGGCATGGAGCTGGAGAAGGACGCCCTCATCATGGCGCTGTTCGGCGGCGTCGCCAAGCACTACAAGGACGGCAGCCGCACCCGCGGCGACATCCACATCCTGATGGTCGGTGACCCGGGTGTGGCCAAGTCCCAGTTGATCCGCTACTTGGCCAAACTCGCACCCCGCAGTGTCTTCACCAGCGGCAAGAGCGCCAGCGCCGCAGGTCTCACCGCCGCCGCGGTCAAGGACGAGTTCGGAGAGGGCCAATGGACCCTGGAAGCCGGTGCCTTGGTGCTGGCCGATCAGGGTATCGCCTGTATCGACGAATTGGACAAGATGAGCACGCAGGACCAGTCGTCGATGCACCAGGCGATGGAACAGCAAGAGATCAGCATCGCCAAGGCCGGCATCTCAGCGACGCTCAAGTCGCGCTGCGCCGTGATCGGTGCCGCCAACCCGAAGCTCGGACGGTTCGACGAGTACGAGCCCCTACACGCTCAGATCAACATGCCTCCCGCATTGTTGTCGCGTTTTGACCTCATTTTCTCGCTGCTGGACAAGCCGTCCCGTGAAAAGGACAACATGTTGGCGGCCCATATCCTGCGCACCCATCAGGCCGGTGAGGTGCGCGAGCACCGCCTCGCCAACCCGACCGGTGCCTACAGCCTGGACGACGAAGAGTCGCTGATGCGCAAGGTCGAGCCTGATCTGTCGGCCGAGTTCCTGCGCAAGTACGTCGCTTACGCGAAGCGCAACGTCCTGCCTGTGCTGACCGATGAGGCCGTCACCCGCATCCGGGAGTACTACGTCGACCTGCGCAACAGCGGCGAAGGCGGACTGCCCTTCACCGCTCGACAGTTGGAGGCGTTCGTGCGTCTGGCGGAAGCCAGCGCCCGCATCCGATTGAGCCAGGAGGCGACGATCGCCGACGCCGAGCGCGCCATCCACATCGTCGAATACTACCTCAAGAGCGTCGGCATGGACCGGGAGACCGGCAAGTTCGACATCGACGTCATCACCACCGGCGTCAGTGCCAGCCAGCACGACCGCGTCCGCAACATCCAGGACATCCTCAAGCGCCTGGCCAAGGAGAGCAAGAACGGCTACGCTCGGGAAGAGGACATCATCGAGGCGGCCCAGCAGGAGAACATCGATGCCGAGGCGACCCGCAAGGCCTTGCAGACGCTCAAGCGCAACAACTCCGTGTACGCCAAGGGCGGAAGTGGCACGTACGCGCCGCTGTCAGCCTAGCAAGGCTCAAATGCAGGGACCAGCCAGGGGGTCATAGGCATGTTCGCGGTACGAAACTACCAGCAGGGCGTCCAGCGGCTGTTGGCCGCTTGCGACGATGACCTCCTGGGTCAGCAATTCGCCGAAGGCCAATTCCGACTCGACATCAAGCCCGGCTTCTACGACGGCATGCGCGTCGACGAAGAGACGCTCCAGACCATGATGCGCCAATGCACCATGGCCAACCTCGTCGGCCCGCGCACGATCGCCGCGGCCGTGGCGCTGGAACTGATCGAACCCGCTAACGTCCGCCATGTCGAAGGCGTACCGCACGCCCAGATGCTCGTGATGCTCCCATGATGTGTGTTGAATGCGGCACGGATGTGCCGGGCCTCATTGACGGTGCTTGCGCGGAGTGCTTCACCAGCCACAACAAGCTGCTGACGCTCCCCGAGGTCGTCCACGTGGAGATCTGCGCGCACTGCGGCGCACGCCACGAAGGTGCCCACTGGTACGACGTACCCGAGGGCGAGCTCGAGCTGTGGACCCTGGAGGACTCCGTGCGGGGCGCTGCCGGCATCCACTTGGAGGTCGAATCGCC
>JBFJNL010000086.1:0-9471 GCA_041618195.1 Thermoplasmatota archaeon
ATGACCTTGACGATCTCCTCGAACTGGCAAGCGGTCTGGGCCGTGTAGGCGTGGAAGACCGGCGTGTAGCCAACGGTGATGACCGACGGGTGGTTCAGCACGATGACCTGAGCGGTGAAGGTGCGAGCGACCGTCGCCTTGTTGTCAGGCGAGGCGCCGACGTCACCGCGGCGGATGTCGTTCTTACCGAGGCCACGGCAGTTGAAGCCGCAGTTGTCGCCGGGTTCAGCCGACGGCAGTTGCTCGTGGTGCATTTCGATCGACTTGACTTCAGCCTGCTTGTCGCTGGGGTTGAAGTGGATCTGCATGCCGGGCTTCAGGATGCCAGTCTCGACCTTGCCAACGGGGACAGTGCCGATGCCGGTGATCGAGTAGACGTCCTGGATAGGAACGCGCAGAGGCTTGTCGGTGGGCTTGTTCGGGAGAATGAACTCATCGATGGCAGCCAGGAGCGTCGGGCCCTTGTACCAGGGCATGTCAGCGCAGGCGTCCTTGATGTTGGCACCGACGAAGGCAGAGACCGGGACGAACCGGACCTTGTCTTCCTTGAAGCCGATGAGCTTGGTGAGCTTCTTGACACCCTCACAAGCGGCGTTGAACTTCTCTTCCGAGTAGTCAACGGAATCCATCTTGTTGACGGCGACGACCAGTTGGTCGATACCGAGGGTCTTCGCGAGGAACACGTGCTCCTTGGTCTGAGCCTGCGGGCCTTCGATGGCGCTGCAGGTCAGGATCGCGGCGTCAGCCTGGCTGGCACCGGTGATCATGTTCTTCACAAAGTCACGGTGGCCGGGGGCGTCGATGATCGTGAAGTAGTACTTGTCGGTGTCGAACTTCTTGTGGGCGACGTCAATCGTCACACCGCGTTCGCGCTCTTCCTTCAAGTTGTCCATGACCCAAGCCAGGAAGAAAGAACCCTTGCCCTTCTCGGCGGCTTCCTTCTTGAAGGCTTCAATCATGTGGGCCGGGAACTGGCCGGTGTCGAGCATGAGGCGACCGACCAGGGTGGACTTCCCGTGGTCGACGTGGCCGATGACCACGAGGTTCATGTGGGGCTTGTTTGCCATTGGGATCACTCCTAGATATTCCGCCGCGGACGCCACCTGCCGTTCGGAAAGACCCGAGGCCCAGGTGGGCCGCGTCTCTACCGAAGAAGCCAGAGGCTCCCGCGGGACCCGCTCCCCGGAGGGTGCAGGACTTGCGGATAGAGTCGCCGACTGAGGTGGTGTATATGGGTGTTGTGGGGTGGTCTGGGGTCCTATCGGGCGTGCCGTCGGAGTGCTTCAGCCCGGGCATGGGTCAGGTCTTCGAGGTCTGCGGCATTGAATTCGTCGGGAAATTGGCCGTCGACGAAGCCGGATAACAGGGTGTTCAGGATGGCGACGCCGGGAATCATGACGCTGTCGCCCTGGGTGCTGTGGCACGAGCAGGGGTCTTCGTCAGGCGAGGTTTGGCGGGGCGTCATCATGGGGACTCCGTGGTTGACGATGCCCAACATGTGCCCCAGCTCGTGCAGCGCTATCGCTCGCTCCATGACAGGCCTACTGGGATCGAACGGGCTCAGAGGCGACATGGGTCCAGTTGCGGTGCCGATGGATTCGGCGAAGATGAACGCCGCATTATCAAGGGCGACACCTGCCAGCGTCCCTAGGTCTGGGGCACTCCGGCCATCAATCCACACAAAAATGACTGATGGGCCACCGAGGTCGCTGATAGAGGTGCGCAATTCATGGGCCAGGATCAGTAGGTCTACCTTGCTCCACTCGCGTCCATTCGAGGCCGGCACCACGGCTTCCGGCGGCGTGACCCGATGGTGGGCTGGGGGCCCGAAGATGTGGTCGAGGTTTGCTTCAAGATGCGCCAACGCTCCGGCTCCCGGCGGGAAGCCTTCAGAATGGAAGACCGCCCATTTCAGCGGCTGCTCCTGCGTCGCTGCAAGCAGCACGTATGGGTCGTGCTCGTACACGGAGATTCCGTCTAGGCTGGGGCCTGGGGTGGGGCCAATCGTTGAACAGCCGGCAATCAGGATGGCTGCCAGGAATGGGGTGAAGCGCACAGGCGTGACAAAGGAAGGAGAAGGAAAAGGGTCATAGGACAGGCGTTGGCTCAGATGCGGATGGTGGTGCGGCCTTCGATGGATGCTACCAGCGGGTCCACGAGCCGGCAGGCGCCGGTGTCGTCGCAGATTGCCCCCGCGCCGTGACCGTCGAGGGCATAGAGGTGAACGCCGGCTAGGCCACTGGGGTCCGCGATGGTCAATTCGGAGTCGTCGATGTTGCACAGGAGGCGTGCGCACAGGCCGAACATCGCGGCCAGCCGTGGGGGCGTCGAACCGGGGTCGTGGCACACCTTGATTGGTTTCGTGAGGATGCATTGCTCGGGCGGGTCGCCACCGCCACCGACGCTGCCGTCCTCGCCGTTGGCTGAGCAATTGATGTACAGCCCACTGTCAGCGAACTCGTCCGAGTCGCCGGAACACGTACCGGCCTGGGTACCGGAGTATCCGCCTGTGGTCGTGCAGGACTTCTGGCCGTCGCAATGAATGTCGTGCGGGCCGCATGACGCGGTGCCACTGACGGTAGCGTCCTTGTCATCCGCCTGCACTTGGAGGTTGAAGGTCCCTGCTGGTCCGGGGCATTCGAATGCGCAGCTCCCGGCCTGACCTCCCCACCCTTTTGTCTGGTCCTCGTAAGGACACGAAGCAGCGTCGGCCAGATTGGATTCGAGGATTTTCGTGAAGACGCTGCCAGCCGACCGGGATTCGGAGGTGGATGAATCCAACCCCCCAATACTCCCGGCCAGTCCGATGCCGGGTCCGGCGGCGGCGCCGATCATCAGTCCTGCGATAGCCATGAAGGCGGCGGGCATCAATACGCGTGTTTTGTTGTCAGGCATGGTTTCCCTCCCTTTCGGGAATGCCTGGATGGCGCTGACGAGGAGGTGTGGTGAGGCTCGGGCCGGGGTGCGTCCTGGTCTGGGCCGAGGCGTGTCCGCCTCATCCCCGGTTTTTTATACACTCGCTGGCTGGGCAGCGTTGAGAACCGAAAGCATCGGCGTTGTCGCCGACGACAGACCCCCGCGTGGCACTTTATCGCCACGGGACTGGAATGTCACGCTTTGGTTCACCTAACGAGGTGAACATGCAACCCAATATGGCCTACGATCGCGCCATCACGGTCTTCAGTCCGGATGGCCGCCTATTCCAGGTAGAGTACGCCCGCGAAGCCGTCAAGCGCGGCACCACTGCGGTCGGCGTGCGCGCTAAGGACGCCGTCGTGCTACTCGTCGACAAACGTGTCGGCAGCCGCCTGGTCGTCCCCAGCAGCATCGAGAAGATTTTCGCGATCGACCAACACATCGGCTGCGCGACCAGTGGCCTCGTGGCGGATGCCCGGGCCCTTGTGGACCGCGCCCGTGTCGAAGCCCAGCACAACCGCGTCACGTACGACGAACCGATCCAGATCGAGACCCTCGTCAAGAAGGTCTGCGACTTCAAGCAATCCTACACGCAATACGGCGGCGGACGCCCCTTCGGCACCGCGCTCCTCATCGCGGGTGTGGACGACTCCGGCCCCCACCTGTTCGAGACGGACCCCTCGGGCGCTCTCATCGAATACACCGCGAGCGCCGTCGGCTCCGGTCGCCAGAAAGCCATGGAGACCCTCGAAGCTGGCTTCAAGGATCACATGACCGTGGCCGCGGCCACCAAGCTCGGCCTGCAAGCGATCCATGATGCCACCGATGGCAAGCTCAACGGCGAAGCGCTGGAGATCGCGGTCATCTCGACGAAGGGCGGTCTTGGCTCCTTCGAGAAGCTGGCGACGGCCGACGTCGCTGCTGCGGTCAAAGCCAGCCGTGGTGACTAGTCATGGTCAGTCTTGACGACGCCGTCGTCGCCCGCCTGGCCCGCTTCGGCACCACCTTCGAGATCCTCGTCGACCCCGACGGCGCCGAGAACCTGTACGGTCGCTGGGATGAAGCCGAAGACAAAGAGGTCCGTGACATCATGGCCGTCGATGACATCTTCGTCGACTGGTCCGAAGGCGAACGCGCCAAGGACGAGGACCTCGTCAAGGGCTTCGACACCAAGGACCCCATCCTCATCTCCCGTCGCATCCTCAAGGAAGGCGACATCCAACTCACCCAGGACCAGCGCAAGAAGATGCTTGAGCAGAAGCACAAGCGCATCATCACCACGCTGGCCCGTGAGACCTGGAACCCCCAGGCCAAGATGCCTCACCCTAAGGAACGCATCGAGCGCGCCTTGCTGGAGGCCAAGTTCAAGGTCGACCCGCTGCGCCCCGTCTCCGAACAGGTCCAGCAGGCGTTCAAGGCACTGCGCCCACTGCTGCCCATCGCCTTCGAGCGCATCAAGGTCGCCATCAAGATCCCTGCCGTGCACACCGGCGCCGCCTACGGCGCCATGCGCAGCCTCGGGGAGCTGCTGCGTGATGAGTGGCAGAACGACGGCAGCTGGATCGGGGTCATCGAGATCCCCGCCGGAGCGCAAGGAGAGGTATACGATCGACTCAACGGTCTGACGCAAGGCAGCGTCGAGACAAAACTAATCTAACATTCTAAGGAGAAATCATGTCACAACAACGAGAACTGGTCATTGCGGGCGACGTCGTCGGCGATGCCAAAGACTGGAAGGCCCTGTCCGGCACCAAGGTCGTCGGCGACAAGGTCGTCGCGGTCCAATCCGGACTGCTGGCGAAGTACCAGGACCGCATGAGCGTCATGCCCATCAACGGCGCCTACGACCCTCGCAGCGGCGACACCGTCGTCGGCATCGTCGCCGAGGCGAACCCTGGCAACTGGATCATTGACATCAAGGCCCCATGGCTGGCCCCGCTGCACGTCAGCGAAGCCCCATGGCGCGTCGACTTCGGCGAGACCATGGAATACTTGCGCCCCGGCGATGCCATCCTGTGCAAGATCCTGTTCGTCGATGGCCAGAAGAAGGTCCAAGTGACCCTCAAAGACCGCAACCTCACCAAGCTTGAGGGCGGCGAACTGCTCGAAGTGGCCCCCGTCAAGGTGGCCCGTATCATCGGCAAGAACGGCTCGATGCTCAACCTCGTCAAAGAGTACATTGAGTGCTGGCTGTTCGTAGGACAGAACGGCCGCGTCTGGATCAACGGCGAACCCGGCGAGGTCCTGGTGGCCAAGAAGGTCATCACCATGATCGCTAACGAGGCCCACCTGCCGGGCCTGACCGACCGCGTCCGCGCATTCCTCGAGGCCAACAAGCCCGGGAAGGCCGACGCAGAACTCACTTTGGAGGAAGAATAACATGGGTGCTAACCCCGGAATCGAACTCATCGACAAGAAAGGCCTTCGTAGCGACGGCCGCAAGCCTGACGAAATCCGCCCGCTCAAGATTGAAGCGGGTGTCCTGCACCGCGCTGACGGTAGTGCCTACCTCGAGTGGGGCAACAACAAGTGCATCGCCGGCGTCTACGGCCCCCGCGAATTCAACCCGCGCCGCTTCCAGCAGCCGGACAAGGCCGTTGTGCGCACCAAGTACAACATGGCCGCGTTCAGCACCAGCGACCGCAAGCGCCCGGGCCCTGACCGCCGCAGCCAAGAGATCGGCAAGGTCATCAGCGACGCCTTCGAGAACGTCATCCTGACGGAGAAGTATCCTCGCGGCGTCATCGACATCAACATCGAGATCCTGCAAGCCGACGCCGGTACCCGCATCGCTGCCCTGACGGCGGCCGCGGTCGCCCTGGCTGACGCTGGCATCCCCATGAAGGGAATGGTCGCCGGCATCGCTGCCGGCAAGTGCCAAGGCACCGTCTGCCTCGACCTGAACGGTCCCGAGGACAACTACGGTGAGGCCGACATGCCCATGGCCTTCAACATGGCCACTGGCGAGATCGTCCTGTTCCAACAAGACGGCCACCTGACCCAGGAAGAGGTCGACGAAGCCCTCGCTCTGTGCGAAGCCGGCTCCAAGGTCGTCTACGCCGAACAGCGCGCCGCCCTCGAACGCCGCTTCAACGCCAAGCTGGACGCCCTCGAAGAGGACGCCCCGAAGGCCACGAAGGGTAAGCAATCCAACGAAGAGGAGGTTGTTGCCTAATGGAGAACAATCCCGTCTCCGTCATCAAGAAGGACTTCCTGCGTGCCCTCTTGAAGACCGGAAAGCGTGAGGATGGCCGCGGCTTCGACGATGTCCGCGATCTCAAGATCGAGGTCAACTACGTGCCTCGCGCCAACGGCTCCGCCTTCGTGCAGCTCGGCAACACCAAGGTCATCGCCGGTGTCAAGACCCAGGTCGAGACCCCGTACCCTGACTCGGGCAACCGTGGCAACTTCATGACGAGCGCCGAGTTCACCATCATGGCGAGCCCGTACTTCGAAGCCGGCCCGCCGCGCATCGAAGCCATCGAGGTCGCCCGTGTGACCGACCGTGCCCTGCGCGAGTCCGGCATCATCGACATGGAAGACCTGTGCATCAAGGAGAACGAGAAGGTCTGGGCCGTCTTCGTGGATCTCGAGATCCTCGACTACGACGGCAACCTGTTCGATGCCTGCAGCATCGCCGCGCTGGCCGCCGTCATGAACGGCACCCTGCCGGCTGTCTGCCCCAAGACCGGGTACCAGGCTTCCAAGGAAGACAAGCCGCTGCCCCTGAAGATGGAGAACGCCTCGTTCAACACGACCTTCGTGAAGATCGATGGCAACATCCTGACCGACCCGAGCCTCTACGAGGAACTCATCTGCGACACGCGGATGACCATCGGTGTCGACACCAAGGGTGCCATGCGCGGTGCCCAGAAGGGTGGCTTCGGTGCCTTCACCGTGGACGAGCTGAAGACGATGAACAAGCAAGCACACGCTGTTCACAAGACCATCTTCAAGCAGATCCAGAAGGCCGTCAAGGCCGCCTCGTAGGTCCGTCGCGACCCTCCTTTTCCCTCCTTCTTCCCCCTTTGAAGCCGGACGAGAAGCCTCTTTAGGCTCCACTGGAAGCGCACGTCGTGGCCGTCCACCCGGTAGCCGTCGTCCTGGCTGCCATCACCATGCTCGCTCCTTGCCTCCTTGCTTTGGTCATCGACCAGCAGGTCCGGGCCTTCCAGCGCCAGGCCTTCGGGCACCTGGCCAAAGCGGCGCGCAACCTGCGCATCATGGTGTGGGCCGTGTTCGCCTACTACGCGGTCGTCCTGGCCGGATCGTGGCTCATCGGCGACCTGGAAGCGATGTTCATGATCCCGATGCCCGTCGAAGGCGTGCAGATCTACATCCGCATCGGCGCCGCCATCTTGGCCTACGTGTTCGCATTGTTCGTGGCGCGCGAGCTGTTCTTGGTGACGCAGCCACGCAAAACGTAGCCCTCTACCTGGGCTGAGCGGCGGCATGGCTGCCCGCGGATCGCTGGGGCGTGCTCGGCGCCAGCCGCCGAGTCTCAATAGGCGATTCGTTGAAATATTCTGAGGGGAGTCCAAAGCCCATGCGGTTGCTTGTCGTATGCGGTGTGCTCACCGTCCTGATGCTTGCCGGTTGCGCCGAAACGCCTGCCGAAGTGAATGAGGCCATCGTGGATTCCGATCCTGCTGACGGCAACCACACGGTGGCCGATGGCGCCCTCGCGGGCCTCGCCGGCACCCTGGTCGCCAGCCTCGACAACCTCACCGTCTTCGCCGGCATGCCGTTCAATGTCACCCTTGACTACGCCGGCGACAATGCCACCAACGCCTCGGCACTGGTCTGGCAGGTCTCCTTCAGTGACGAGCTCGGCAATGCCACCTCGTACAACGGTACCGGCCTCCCGGCGCTGTTTGAGGCCAACCTGACCTTCCTCGGCAACGTCACGATGGTCGGCAACGCATCCAGCAGTGATGGCGGGGTCTCGTTCGAACCCGTCCTGTTGTCGGTGATGCCCTCCGAACCGGCCTACGTCGATCCGTGCATCGGCGCCGCCGTCCAAGAGACCGTGACGCTCACCGGCTCCAACCTGGCCCCCGGCGATGGCACTGACCATCCGTTCGAGCTGATGCCATGCCAGAACAAGCTCATCGCGACCATCTCGATGGGTGGTGGCACCGTTGACAACGATTGGTTCCTCTACAACCCGTCGGGCTCCGAAATGGGCTCCGGCACCAGCTTCACGGTGCGCGGTGAAAATGGCATCACCGTGGACGGTGCGGCCAAGCTCGTACCGGGCGAATGGAAGTTCATGGTCGAGAACTTCGCCGGTGCTGCGGCCAGCTACACCATCACCGTCACATTCGAGTGACCCCCAAATGCTTAAATCACGGTGGCCGTGGCCCGGCCTGCAACCCCTGAGCCAGGGCCCTCCTGGCTGGGGAAACGGAGACGATTGACATGGTCGCAACCACAAAGAAGCTCGGTCCCGCCGGTCGCTACGGCGCCCGCTACGGTGCTCTCGCCCGCAAGCAAGTCGCCACCGTGGAGCGCATTCAGCGCGCCAAGCACGCCTGCGACCGCTGCGGCGCTGAAGCCGTTGTTCGCATCCACACCGCCATCTGGGAATGCCGCAAGTGCAAGTACCAGTTCGCCGGCGGCGCTTACCTCCCCGTGACCGGTGCCGGTCGCGGCGCCAAGAAGGCCCTCAAGGGTATCGGCGACAAACTCATCCGCGGCGAAGCCATTGACGAAGAAGTCAGCTTCCACGCGCAGATCGAGTCCGAGGATTAAGCATGGCCTACTACAAGTGCGGCTCCTGCAAGAAGCGTGTTGAGTTCAACGCGCAGAACATCGGTATCCGGTGCCCGTACTGCGGCGCCAAGGTGTTCTACAAGGAGCGGCCCCCCACGGCCAAGGCCATCAAGGCTCAATGAACCACGCTCATCTGAGCGTCGTTCTACCTGATCCTGAAGCGGCCCGCGCCGTACACGCAGCCCTCGCACCAGAATGTGATGAAGGGCCGGAAGGCTCCACCGTCACGATGACGGTCGAGGCTGCGACCATCCTTGCCGACATCGAAGCCGTCGACCTGTCGACGCTGCGCGCTGCGCTGAACAGCGTCATCCGCTTGCTGGATGCCGCCCAACGCACCGTTGAATAGCTGTATTCCTGGCAATCTGAATGCGCGGCAACGCCTATAGTGCAGGCCTAGGCTGGTCCGTCCTATGCGTGTGTGGACGTTGGTCGTGTTGACCGTAGGAATCGCTTTGTCCGGCTGTGCCGAAACGACCGTCATGGAGTCGATGGCTGCTGATGAGACGTCCTCGGATGAGACGGCCCCCGTCGTCGACGACCTGGCTACTTTCGTGGCTAACTTGACCACGAGCGGCTCCGTCGCGGCCGGCGAGATGTTCAACGTCACCATCGGCAGCGACCTGCCCGCGGCGGATGCTGCCAACGCCACGTGGACGGTCTCCATCTTCAACGGCAGCTTCGCCGCCGTCGCCGACAACGCCACCACCAATGCCACGGCCAACAACGGCACGGCGGATGACCACGCCGCGGCGCAGGCCAACACCACGGCTGCCCCCG
>JBFJNL010000087.1:0-9142 GCA_041618195.1 Thermoplasmatota archaeon
CGGGATGTTGTATGCGTCGCAGGTCGTGATGAACTCGGCTGCCTTGTCGGCGCTGTGCGGGAAGATGGCGCCGGCGCGGTGCACGCTGTTGTTGGCGACGATGCCGACGACACGGCCACCGAGGCGGGCGAAGCCGGTGATGAGTTCCTCGGCGTGGTCGGCCTTCAGCTCGAACCAACTGTCGCCGTCGACGACCGCATCGATCAGGTCGTGCATGTCGAAGGCCTGGTTGGGGTCGGCGGGGACGATGCTGTCCAGCTCGCGGGGGTCCGTGCGCGGGGCGACGGTCTCGTACATCGGCGGCAACTGGTCGCAGTTGTCCGGGAGGTAGGTCAAGAGCTTCTTGACCATCAATGCGGCCTCGGCCTCGGAGTCGACGACGATGTGGCAACTGCCGGATTCCTTCATGTGGAAGTCGGCACCGCCCAGCTCCTGCATGGTGATCTTCTCGCCGGTGACCATCTCGACCATGCGTGGGCTGGCGATGCACAAAGCACTCATGCCGCGCACCATGATCTGGAAATCGCAGAACATCGGCGTGTAGGCGGCACCAGCGACGCACGGGCCGTACAGGACGCCGATCTGCGGCACCTTGCCACTCATGATGCTGTGGTTGTAGAAGTATTTGCCAATCCCGCGGTTGTTGGCGAAGAATCCGGCCTGGTCCGTGATGCGGGCACCACTAGAATCGATGAGGTACAACACCGGCTTCTGGGTGCGGATGGCCCGCTCCTGGACGCGGATGAACTTCTCGACGCCGCGCTCGGCCATGCTGCCCGCCTTGACGGTGTAGTCGTTGGCGATGACCCAGATGTGGCGGTCGTGGATGGAGCCACTGCCGGTGACCATGCCATCGGCGGCCAAGCCCTCGGCGGCCCGTTGGTTGTTGGCGAACAGGCCGTCTTCGAAGTCGAGGCCGGTGGGGAAGTATAGGTCCAAGCGGTCGCGGACGAACAGTTTGCCTTCGTTGGGGAGGCGGTCCTTGTACTTCTGGGGGCCGCCTTGCTGGAGGCGTTCGATGTCGGCACGCAGAGCCTGCTCGCGGCTCGCCGTCTGTTGGTCCACGCCGGGGGACAGTCGAGGGTTCGTATCAGCGCGTCGGTCAGACGCGGCCGTCGCGCGGGCCCGCGTGGGCGGCCTGGCAGGCCAAAAGGTCCCCCTTGGGGGCATGAGAGTATACCACGGCCGCGCAGTTCTAATTCCTGCTTGGGGGGACGCTGCCCCCCGGATTGGTGGTCGGTTGCTGGCGTGGGTGGTGGTCGGAGCGCGCAGCCGTGGTGGAGATGGAAGGGTCGCTTGCGCGCCTCCGTCTCCATTCCCCCGTTACCCACGTGGATTACTATAAGACGCCCCTCAGAAAGCGCGATGGCTGCCGGGTTAGCTCGGTAGGAGCTCGAGGATGGCCGTGCTGGGTTCGACCGCGTCGCCGGGCTTGGCATGGATCTGCCCGATGATGCCGTCGTTGGGGGCCTTGACCTCGTTGCGCATCTTCATCGCCTCCAGGACGAACAGGACGTCGCCGCGGCTGACGACGTCGCCTTGGGAGACGGCGATGTGGTCCAGGCGGCCGGTCATGGGGGGCTTGATGGGCCCGTGGCGGTCGGCGCGCTCTTCTTGCGCTCCGGCGACGCCCTTGAGTGCGTCGATGCTGAAAGCCACCGGGCTGCCGTCGATGACGGCGGTGGAGGCATCCAGCAGGTCGATGATGTAAACGTGGCCGCCGGCGACCACGGCGGCTTGGGTGCCGCGGCGGTCGACCTTGATGCGGAACACGCTGCCGTCGACGTCCGCACGCCAGCCGGCGTCGGTCTCCTGCATCGTGACATGGTATTGGCGGCCGTCGACGGTGATGGTGGTCTCCATCAGGCCGTCCCCCAGTCGCGGGTGCCGATGGAGCGTTGCTTGAGCGCCGGCATGTGCTGAGCTTGTTGGATGCTGGCCAGGCCGCCGCCCGGGTGGTCGCGCAGGGCGGCGACGAGGGCTGCGATGCGGGCGCGGGCGGCCTCGTCGCCGTCGGGTGCCGGGGTGCCCATCAGGTCGTTCTCTTCCAGGTAGCGCGTACTCAGGTCGCCGCTGCGGAACACCGCGTCGGCCATGAGTCGTTGATGGAACGCCTGGTTGCTGGTGAAGCCCTCGATGTGCAGCTCGCCTAGGGCACCGGCCATGCGGTCGATGCAGGCATCGCGGTCACTGGCATGGGTGATGACCTTGAGGACCATGGAATCGTAGGTCGATGGCACGGTCCAACCGGCGTAGATGCCGCCGTCACACCGGATGCCGCTGCCCTGGGGCAACCGAAGCGCGTCGACGGGGCCAGGACTCGGACGGAAGTCATCGAAGGGGTCCTCGGCGTTGATACGGACCTCCATGGCGTGGCCATCGAGCACGATGTCGCCCTGTTGCAGGGTCAACGGTTCGCCGGCCGCGATGCGCAGCTGCCATTCGACTAGATCGACGCCGGTGACCATCTCGGTGACCGGGTGTTCGACCTGTAGGCGGGTGTTCATCTCGTTGAAGAAGAACTCGCCATCCTCGTACAGGAACTCCAGGGTGCCGGCGTTGCTGTAGTCGACGAGCTTGGCGAGCCGGACGGCCTTCTCGCCGATCTCTTCGCGCTGCAGGCGCGTCAAGGCCGGGCTCGGGGCCTCTTCGACGAGCTTCTGGTGGCGGCGCTGGATGCTGCACTCACGCTCGAAGAGGTGGATGCAGTGGCCGTGCTGGTCGGCCAGGACCTGCACTTCGATGTGGCGGGGGCGCTGGATGAAGCGCTCCATGAAGACCGAGTCGTCGCCGAAGGCGGCCAATGCCTGGGCTTGGCATGCTTCGAATTCGCTGCGGATGTCCGCTTGGTCGCGCACGACGCGCATACCGATGCCACCGCCGCCGGCGGCGGCTTTGAGCATGATGGGCAAGCCGATGCGTTCGGCCTCCGATACGGCCTGTTCCGCGTCGCGCAGGGCTTCGCTGCCGGGGGCCACGGGGACGCCGGCTTCGACGGCGCTGGCGCGGGCTGCGACCTTGTCACCCATCTTGTCCATGGCCTCCGGGCTGGGACCGATGAAGACGAGGCCGGCGTCGCGGACCTTGCGGGCGAAGGCGGCGTTCTCGGACAGGAAGCCGTAGCCGGGGTGGATGGCTTCGGCGCCGGTGTCGCGGGCTGCTTGCAGGACCTTGTCCTGGGCCAGGTAGGATTCACTGCTGGGAGCCGGGCCGAGGTGGACCGCTTGGTCGGCCAACCGGACATGCAGGGCATCGCGGTCGGCGTCACTGTAGACGGCGACGGTCTCGACGCCGAGACGACGGCAGGCGCGGATGACACGGACAGCGATCTCGCCACGGTTGGCGATGAGGACTCGACGGAACAACAAGCGGTCCAAGTCAGCGCTTCGCTTAAGGAGAAGGGTCGGCAGCGGGTGCTGGCGTGCGGCGTCAACTATGCCTTGCGCTTCTCGCGAAGAGCGTCCGCGAGCACCTTGAGTCGGGCGGGCTTGGCCTTGAACGCATGGGGCAAGACATCAGCCAGGTCATCGGCGAGGATGACCTTGATGGTGTTGCGGTAGCGGTGCTCGAGCAGGATGTCGTCCTTGTTGGCGCGTGGAACGACCGCGACGCGGTAGCCCAGGTCGGCGGCGGCTTCGATCATTTGCGTGATGCCGTCCACGTGGCGCAGGCGGCCGCTGACGGCCAATGCGCCGATGACGACGACGTCCTGTTTGATGGGCAGGTCCTCGAGGCTGCTGATGCAGGCCACGGCGGTGGCGGCACCCAGGCTCTCCGTGCTGGCGCCGCCCTGCTGCAGCAAGGCTTGGACGTGGATGTCGATGCCCGCCATGTCGTGGCCGCGCAGGCGCTTCATGAGGGCGTTGACGTTGTCCTTGACGTGACTGCGTTCCAGTCCGCCGCCGACGAAGATGCCGCCGCGGTGGCGGTCGCTGCTGATGGTGGCGTCGGCCTCGACGGGCACCACGAGGCCTGCAGGTTCGCCGGTCTCGCCGGTGCCTAGGAAACTGGCGCCGGTGGCGGTGCCGACGATGTCGCCGGCGACCTGCGTCGCTTCACGGGCGGTCGTGACCTCGATGCCCCGGCGGGTGACCTGGTACTCGAGGCTCATGCTCATGTCCTTGGCGCCCAAGACGTCGTCGACGGTGACGTAGGTGCCGTCCCGGTCGCGGGCCAGGTCGCCGGCCGTGCGGACCAGGCCACCGAGTTCACGCAGACGCAGGGTGAGTTTACCGGAGTGGCCGCTGCGGCGCTGGGCCTCACGGATAATCTCGGCGACCGCGGCCGCTTCGAAGTGGGGGATGTTGCCATCGCGGCGCACTTCCTGGGCGACGAAGCGCACCAGCTTACGGCGGTTCTCATCGGTGTCCTCCATGACGGCGCGGACGTAGACCTCGTAGCCGTAGCCACGGATACGACTGCGCAGAGCCGGGTGCAGGCCGACGTGTTCGCCTTGCAGGCCCGGGTCGATGACGTCCATGTTGCCGGCGGCGACCAGGATGAAGTTGCACGGCAGCTTGGCGGTGCGCGCCATGGCGCCACTGCTGGCCTCCGACTTGCCGGTGATGCCGTACTTCTTGTCCTGCAAAGCGGTCAGCAGGGACTGCTGGCTGTCCAGGCGCAGGACGTTGATCTCATCGATGAACAGGATGCCTTTGTGGGCCTGGTGGATGGCGCCGGGTTCGACGCGTTCGTGGGTCGGGGTCTCGAGGCCACCGGACTGGTAAGGATCGTGGCGGATGTCGCCAAGCAAGGCACCTGCGTGGCTGCCGGTGGCGTCGATGAACGGCGCCGGGACCGGATGGTCGGGACGCTCGATCAACAAGTTGGGGACCAGTTTGCCGGCCTTGCCCTTGAAGCTGCGGCTGGCCATGATGTAGACGAAGCCGACGATGACGGCGATGAAGAACACCATGAAGTCCTTGGTGGCGATGAGTTGCCAGGTACCGATGGCGAGCAGGCCGCCGACCACAAAAAGGTCGACGAGCCAGCGGCCCAGGATGGATTTCTTGGCGCGTTCGGCCGCGCCCGCGATGGCCTTGCGGCCAGATCCGCCCTTCATGACGCGCACGCCGGGGCGGTTCTCGTCGCTCGGGTTGGGGTAGATCAGCACATCGTCAAGGTGGCGGTCCGGCAGGATCTGCGCCATCGCCTTGGCGATCATCGATTTGCCGGTGCCGGGGTCGCCCAGCAGCAACAGGTGACGGCCTTGGCGAGCGGCCTTCTTGGCGGTGTTGACCGCTTCGTCTTGGCCGATGACCTCGTCGATGAGGAGCTCGGGCAGGGAGATCTTGTCTGTCGTCGGCAGCTTCTCTTTCTTGACCCATACGTGGGGGTCGGCGGCGGAGAGGCTAGTGTTGGCTGTCGTTTTGGTCATACAATCACTTCCGTGCCTTGACAGCCGCCGCAAGGGCCGCCTTTCTCTTGGCAATCAGTAGGGATCCAAGCCCGACCGCGGCGGGGGCGATGAGCATGGTGCTCGTGCCGACGCCGAGGCTAGTGCTGACCAGCAGGGGGGCAGCGACGGGCGGAATGGGGGTGAAGAAAACGGGGGCGATCTCGGCCATGGGGCAGTTGCCGCCGGGGACGTGGGTGCCGTCGAGGGCGCCGAATTGGATGACGCCGTGGTCACCGATGGCGAAGAAGATGAGCTCCTTGCCGGCCGGGTGGCCAGATTGGCGCACCACGGTCATGCCGTCGTGCAGGTCGTCGAAGACGCCGGTGGCGTCGCCGACGAGGCCGTCTTGGAACGGATGGCGAGCCGCGCCCAATTGTAGGTCATACAAGGCCTGCGGCGTGCCACGGCAGCTCTCGAACACACCGATGGCTTTGTGGTACTCGATGGCGGCCGCGGCCGGTGGCCCGTTCGGGTCGATGCTCGGATTGGCGATCGTCGTGTTGGCGCGCTCCATATACGTCATGTAGACGACGGGCGTGTCCTGGAGGACGACCATGGACGTGATGCGGGCGTCGCGGATGGGCGTGTCCCAGATGCTGTAGAACGAGTTGCCGACGTTCATGACGCCGGTAGGCCATTGGCGGCCGTACCAGCCCCACGCCATCTCGACGCGCATACTGTTGAACGGCTCTTCGACACCGACGGGTTTGGTGGATGTGACGACGAAGCGGCCATCATCGTTGGCGGCCAGGCGAGGGCGGCCGTCCTGCATGTTGGGCACCGAACTCATCAGGGTCTTGTGTTGCTTGTCGAGGTCGAATTGCCAGATATCGACGTCGCCGATGACGGCACCGCGGCGGCCCGTGTAGCCGGCGTCGACGACGCAGGCGACGTAGATGCGGCCGTTCCATGAGACGGGGTTCGATGCGTCGCGGCATGGGCCGACCAGCTGCGAGTCGGGCATCTTGTGCCAGTCGTCGCGGCTGCTGGCGTCGGTCCAAACGACGTCGATCCAGCTGGATTTGCCGGTCGGGCTGTTGACGTGATCGTAGGCCTTCTCGTGCCAGACGGCCGCGATGATGTCCTGGGAGTAGTCCTCGGCGTCGCGGGGAATGGTGTAGTTGCCGACATCAGAGTCGCTGCTGGGAGCGGTGCTGTTGCCCTTCGGCTCGTCCGTGCGGTTCTCCATGTAACTGCGGTATTCCTCTTGGGTCTCGATCTGCCGCGGGGGCGTCACGAGCACCATGTTGACCTCGTCGATGATGTTGCCCGGGTCGCGGGCCTCGATCTCGAAGCCTCCGCCGCCGTAGCCGGGGCTCGTCAACGCGGTGTCTTCCTTGTAGAGGCGGAAATGGTAGGTGAAGACGTCGACGCCTTTGCTGTCCGTGCCGGCGGCCCGGCTGAACAGGTAAGAGATGAACATGTTGCCGTCGCGGCTCATGACGCCGCTGGCGGTCTCGCCCCAACCGTGGTTGCCATGGGGGTTGTCCTCCCAGTCCCAGCCGCCATTGACACTGGTGAACGTGGTATGCGACTGGGCGCTGGGGGTGCTCGGGTTCTGCGGATCTCGGCTGCGAGGCGTCGGCCCATCCTCGGTGGCAGCGCCATGAAGGCTGAAGAACGCCATCTGGCGAGGGTCGTCCGGGCGCACGGCGATCTGCGGGCTGCCCAAGAGGTCGATCTCATCGATGATGCGGAACGGGCACCCTGCGCGCACGACGTTGACGTTGGCATTTGGCTGCCCGAACAAGGTCTCGTCGTTGCCCTGCGGGCACTCGAAGGCGGGTTCGGGGTGGTTGGCCATGGCGACCCAGGGGACTGCAGCGTCAAGGCGCAGCGTGTCGGTCGTCATGCCGGGGATCGTCACGGCATCGAAGGCTGTACGATGCCCCATGTCGACGCTGGCCAAGGCGGCTGGCAGGACGCGGCGCTCAGGTGGTGGCGCGGTGGCGGCCAAAACGCCGTCAACGGGGGCCTCGGAAGCGGACGAAAAACCACTCCCGCTGATGGCCAATCCGGACGGCACGATGAGCATCGCCAACAGGAGTAATCCGACGGCCTTCCGGCCCTTTTCACCGCGCATCCATCGCGACCATGTTGGACGCTTAGCTTAACCTTTCTTGGTGCAGCCTCGCGCGCCCTTCGCGTGCAAGGGTCGGTCCACTGCGTGGATGGTCGCCCTGGATGGGCTGCCCAGGGGCTGGGTCATGGTGCCATCTGCAAGCAAAAACTGTGGGAAAACATGGCATGCACCGACCTTCGGACCACACGTTTTATGAGGTGGGAAGGGCCCTGCTCCGGCATGCAGACCGGCAAGTCTGGTGTCGCGTTGACAATCGCCTCGCTTCTCGCCATCACCCTCGCCGGATGTTCCACCGTCGGTGAACCCATCGACGTGGAAGCCCCCTCCTGGCGCAGCGGGTTCTCCTGGTCGTACATCTACGATGAAGAATGGACCTTCTCGTTCAACGATAACGGTGAGCGCGACAACGACACCGACAGCGACACCGGGCGCTTCGTCCGCCAGGTCATGAACACGACCCTGGAAGCCGGCGACAAGCCGGTCTACGTCCTCGTCGAGCAGGACACCGACCGCAATGCCGGCCGCCTACGCATCCGCGGCCAAGCAGACCTCGGCAACGTCGACTTCGCCCACGCCTACTCCAGCCACTGCACCCAGTCCAAATGCACCGGCTCCGTCGACCTGGACTTCTACGATGACGACGAACTCCAGTTGCCGCCATACCTCGACTTCCCCCTCCACGCCGGCAAGAGCTGGGGGGCGGTCGTCGACATGAACGAGTACGACGACGGCGAGGACTGGGCACTCAGCATCGGTGCCGCCGTCGAGGGCGCTGCCATGGTCGAGCTGCCTGTCGGCGTCACCAAGGCCGCCAAGATCAACATGATCGTCCGGCCGTCCAACATGGCCGCGTTCCAAGCAGACCTGCGCGACGAAGCGGCCGAAGAAGGCTACATCATCGATGCGCTCGACCTCCGGTTCGAGCAGCGCGAGACCATCTACTACAGCCCCGAATACCAGGCCATCGTCAAACGCGACGTCATCGAGGTCGAGTCGACCTACGCCCGAGGCAGCGACCCCGACGGCGAGCCTTTCGAATTCAGCTTCGATTCCGAATACCGCTGGTCCGAACTCCTCGACGGTGCGCGACTGGCCCCCGCACCAGAGGTCGCCATCAATGACCTCGTGCCATACCTCTCCGGCAAGGTCCGCCTCGTCGACCCCGTCAACGAGACCGTCGTCGTCGACGGCTACGACATCCGCCTCAGCCCAGGCGACGCGGTCATCAACGCGGGTGCCGGCGAATCCGTCGCCTACCGCGTCAACGTGGACGGCGCGGAGAGCCTGCCGAACAACCACACGCTGGCCTGGAAGGTCACCGACAGCGAAGGCAACGTCGTCCAGACCGGAGACGGCAACGACTTCACCGCCGCCGTCGACCGACCCGGCCGCTACACGGTCGGCGTCGAAGCCAAGCAAGGCAACAGCCTGGTCAGCGCCGACGTGGCGACCTTGACCGCCGATTGGATCGCCACGACCCGCTTGACCTGCCCGCCCGCGACATCCTTTGGGCTCCCGGCTTGCGACGTCGGCGTCATCCCCATGAGTCAAGGCATCAAGGCCCTGGTCGTGCGCGGCGTCCCCACCGGCCCGTTCGGCGCCGTCATCGGCAGCTCGATGACCGTCTACGATTCACTTGGCCAGGACATCGGAGGCTCCCC
>JBFJNL010000088.1:0-8698 GCA_041618195.1 Thermoplasmatota archaeon
ACGACTGCGTCTAATCGAGTCGGACCAGGTCGTTGCTGACCAGCGTAGACAGGTACTGACCCAAACGAGCGGGGACGTCCTCTTGGTCTGGGTGTGCGGCGACCAGTGCCTCGGCCACCTGGCCGATGGTGCGGGAGCCGTCCATCAGTTTCCACGCCTCGCTGCCGAGCGCGTCCAGCTTCAATGTCAGCGTCGGCGGGACCTTGAACACTGCCAGGACCTTGGTCGCGGCGGCGCCGAACTTGCGCTTCTCGATGGCGATGCGCCCGTCGGGCAATTCGCTCCATTCGACGTCGGCCCGGTGGGCCGTGCGCTGGGAGACATCCGGGATGCGTTCCACGGCCGTTGCATCCTGCGGCCCCTCATAGGGACGTCGGCCATGGATCAGGCTGGCTTGGCCGTGATAGCAGGGCGGCGCACGAAGTACCACATCAGCACGATGAGGTACCCGAAGGCGATGAGTCCGGTCCAGCGCACCGCCTCACTGTGGAACGCGATGGCGAGGACGGTCTCGCCACCCCGGTCTACGCCGATGGTGGACAGGGCCACGGCCAACAGGATGCCCAGGAACGCTTCCCCGGCGATGAGCCCGCTGGCGAACAGCACGCCTGCGCGGCCACCGAGCTCCCGCGTCGCGGTCCACCACGGCAGCCCGCGGCCGTCTTTGTCCTGCTCGCCCTCCAGGCGGTAGCGCCGGTCGAGCGCCCAAGCCAGGACGCCGCCCAGGAAAATGGGCACAGACAGGCCGACAGGCAGGTAGATGCCCACGGCGACCGGCATGACCGGCGTGCGGAACCGGCTGGCCATCTTCTCCAGGATCTCGTCCATCACGATGAGCGTCACGGCGATGGCCGCGCCGATGGCCACGAAGCCGGCGGGTAGGCCGCCGTCGAACACGAAGCCCGCGACGGCCGCCATCAGGCTGGCCTGCGGCGCCGACATGGCGGGGCTGCCGAGGGTGTAGGCGTCGTTGAGGATGCGCAGCACGGGGGCCATGGCGAAGGCGGCCGCAGCGACACCGATGACCTGCATGGTCTGTTGGCGCTTGGGCGTCGAGCCCAGGATGTAGCCAGCCTTCAGGTCCTGCATGTTGTCGCTGGCGATGGCGCCGGCGCAGGCGATGACCGCAGCGACCATGATGGTGGCTGCGGGCCCGAGCGTGCTGTCGACCCCCATGAATTTGAGGGTGAATGCCGATGCCAGCACCGTCAGAATCGTGACGCCGGAGATCGGGTTGTTGCTGCTGCCCACCAGCCCGGCCATGTACGCCCCGACGGCGCTGAACAGGAATCCGGTGATGACCATCAGGCCCGCCATGACGAGCCCGACCAGGAAAGATCCGGTCACGTACCAATAGAGCGCAAAGATCGGCACGACCATGCCCAACACGGCCAGGAACGTCGCCCGGGTCCCGAACTCACGCTCGGTGCGGATGACCGCGACCTTCTGTTCGCCGCCCGACGTGGCGCGGAACCCGGCGGTCAAGGCCTGGCCCAAGGGCTTGCGCAGCTTGACCAGGGCCCACAGGCCGCCGATCAGCATGGCGCCGACACCCATGTAGCGGATCTGCGTACTCCAGATCAGCCCGGCGACGTCGCCGGCGCCGCCCCCGGCATCGAAGATGTCGGTGACCCAATCGATGGGGCCATTTGGGTGTGGCACGACGGAATCGCTTGCGATGACCGAGAAGATCGGGATGGCGACAAGCCAACCTATGACGCCGCCCAAGAACACCAGGCTGGCGATGCGCAGCCCGACGATGTAGCCGACCCCCAGCAGTGCGGGGCTCAAATCGGAACCGAACGCCACGACGCCCTTGTCGCCGATGCGCCGAGCGAACAGGGCGGTCTCGGTCCACATGCGCAAGCCGCTCTGCATCGCCTTGAAAATGAAGCCGGCCGCCGCCCCGCTGATGAGCGCGATGATGCCCACGCGGGCGGTCTGGGCGAGCTGCAGTTGGGCGTCCGCCACGGCACCTGTGCCTTGCTTGGCGTCTGGGATCGGCTCGCCGGCCTTCAGCACCTCCGAGGTCGCGACACCTTCCGGGAACAGTAACTCCGCCTCGACGATGAGTGCCCGGCGCAGGGGGACCGTGAACAACACGCCCAGGATACCGCCCAGCAAGGCGATGATGGTGGTCTCCCAGTAATGGACGTCGGCCCAGTAGTTCAGCAACAGCAACGCCGGGATAGTGAACAGCACACCTGCTGCCAGGGACTCGCCGGCGGATGCGGCGGTCTGCACGGCGTTGTTCTCCAGGATGTTGTGGCCGATGCCGCGCTTCTTGCCGAGCTTGGAGATCAAGCCCAACATGGCCATCGAGATGACGGCCGCCGGGATGCTGGCACTGACGGTCAATCCGACCTTGAGGCCCAGGTAGACGTTGGCACCGCCCAAGATGACGGACAAGAAAATCGCCAGAATCACGCCCTTCAGTGTGATCTCAGGCAGGCTCTTGGAGGGCGGGATATACGGAACCGACACGACCACGGGGTACGATGAGGAGGGCCCCTTTTGGGGCCTTCCACACGCCCGCGGCCTTCCCCACAAGGGTAGACCGGGCCCTTGGCTCCGGTTTGCTTATAACTTCTCCACCCTGGTCGCCCCACGATGCAAAAGGTGGACATGGTCATCGCCATCGTCGGCGCTCTCGCCATCGTTGCCACCACGCTTGGCGTGGTGTTCTACGAAGAGATCGCCGGTGAAGAAGAACTGAAATTTGAACTCGTGACGGACGAGGGCTTCTACGCTGACGCCACCCCGGCCCCGGTCGGAGCAAGCAGCGAACTGCCCTTCTCGTTCGCCGTCCCGGACAATGCCACGAGCGCCGACTTCGACGTCACGATCACGTTCCGTGGTCGCTCCGGCCAGGGTAGCGATATCCAGGTCAGCGCCTACTTCGTCGGCCCGACCGGCAACCGCAGCGCACCTGCCCAGGACACGCTCACCATCGCGGCCAACAACCAGAACGGCGGCCAGAGCATCACGCTCAACCTCGCCGACACCTGGGCCACGATGCCCGCCGTCGGCAACAGCACCGACATCGACGCTGCAGCCGAGGAAGCCACGGTCTCCTACGCTGGTAAGCTCATCACGGTGTACGTCACCATCGGCGCCAACAGCGACGCTCTTTCCGGCATCGCCGGCATCAACTACGCCTACGACGTCGAGGTCGCAGGCGACCTGACCCGCTTCCAACGCGCCGCTGAGCCCGTCCCGAACCCCACGGGTGGACCATAGATGGCTGGTGCACGCGGCCAGTTCAACTCCCGTTTTGGTTTCCTCATGGCCGCCGTCGGTTCCGCCGTCGGTCTGGGTAACCTCGTCCGGTTCCCCGGTGAACTGAACGAGAACGGTGGTGCCGCTTTCCTCGTCGTCTACCTCGGTCTTCTCCTGTTGGTGGGTCTTCCCGCCATCCTAGGCGAGATGAGCCTGGGCAAGCTGGCGAACGCCAGCCCCGTCAACGCCTTCCGCAAGCTCGGCGGCGAAAACGGTCGCAAGTGGGCGGTCGTTGGTGTCTTTGGCATGATGGCCGCCGTCTTCGTGATGTTCTTCTACACAGTCCTCGCCGGCTGGGCTCTCCGCTTCTTCGTAGAGACCTTCCGCGACGGTTGGTGGGACAACCCGGCTGGCCTGTTCAGCGTCGTCGAAAAGGGTCCCTGGACCGTCTTCTGGCACGCCCTGGTCACCATCGTCACCGTGCTGATCGTCGCCCGCGGCATCAGTGGCGGTATCGAGAAGGCCAGCGTCATCATGATGCCGACCCTGTTCATCATCCTGATCGGCATCGTGCTGTTCGCCGCCTTCCAACCCGGAGCCGGCGCCGGCTACGCGGCCATCTTCAAGCCCGACTTCAGCGAGCTCTCGCCCGCCAAGGTCAGCAAGGCCGTCGGACAGGTGTTCTTCTCGCTGTCTCTGGGTCAAGGTGCCATGCTCACCTACGCCAGCTACATGGACAAGAAGCAGAGCGTCACCAAGGACGGCCTCACCATCGGCTTGGCCGACACTGGTGTCGCCATCATGGCCGGTATGATGGTCTTCCCCGTGTTGGCCTTCGCCGGTCTGCTGACCGCTCCGCAAGTGGTCGGCCCGGACGCCAGCCCACTGGGTGTCGCTTTCCAGGCCTTGCCCCAAGCATTCCTGCAGATGGGCGGCTTTGGCCGCGTCATCGGTGGCGTGTTCTTCCTCGGTCTGTTCTTCGCCGCTCTCAGCAGTGCCATCAGCCTGATCGAAGTGCCCGTCAGCGTTCTCATCGACAACCTGGGCCTGCCCCGCTGGAAGGCCGCGACGCTGATGGGGCTCATCACCTACACCTTCGGTGTCGGTGCCGCCCTCAACAGCCACATGCTGGACCTGTACGACGAGATCGCCGTCAACGTCTTCATCGTCATCGGTGTCGCCTTCACGACGTTCTTCGCGGGCTGGATGGCCAAGGGTGTCGCCAAGGAGCTCGACGCGGGTCTCAAGAGCCGCATCGGGATCTACTTCGTCTGGATGATGCGCACCGTGACGCCCGCTTTGGTGCTGATTGTGTTCATCATCGGCGGCTTCTTGGGCGGCGAATCCGGATTCGAGCTATGGGGTGATGGTGCTGGGTTCAAGGAACTCGGCCACACCGCTAAGCTCGCCTTCGGCGGCGAATAGCCGGGCGGGGGCCCGCTACGGGCCTCAACGCTTTGGATCCTCTTCCTTCATTCTTCCCCCTGGTCCGTCCTCTTGGGATTCGGGGTGCGGCCGCTTCCGGCTGGCCGCCGGCAAGCCGCGGCCCCGGGCGCGCAAGGCTACCGCCAGCAGACGTGCCGCACGTCACCGCACGCCACTAGGCTCGCGCCGGCGCCGCAGCTGAGCGAACTGGTTCGGCCTAGGCGGCCCCGGCTGGGGCCGATCAAAACGGGCCTTGGCCCGGGTTCAGCTTCCGCTGAGGAACTTGGCAATCAATACCATCGCCACGACCACGAGGACAAGGCCGGCGAAGAAGATGGCCAGGAACTTGGCGTCCTTCTTCTTCTGCTCAGTCTCGTCGACAACCACGGTCGGCGTGTGGTGGATGCGCTTGCTTCCCGCCATTGGGCCGTCCGACCAGCCCGTTGTTCTTAACGGCTCTCCTGGAAAGCCTCCCTGGGTTGCGGGGTATTGGTTATATCAGACTCCCACTTGGCCGCGCCCGTGAAGCCTATCCGGCCTCGCCTAGGCCTTGAAAAAGCGGTGCCACTGGTCGTTCTCGCGGCCATTTTGATGGCACTCGCCCCGAACGCCTTCGGTGCAAGCACTGGTCTCAATTCTGAGAGCGCTACTCCTCTGCCCGGCGATTTCGCCGAGAGGGGCTGCACTTCGTGCCACGGTGGCTCCAACCACCTGTGGGCCCGCGAGGATGGCATGGTCTCCTTCGTCATCGCTGATGCAGAAGGCGCCCCCATCGTCAACGGCGCCTACGAGCACGACGCGGCCTACACGATCACCATCACCCTGGCCAACGAGTACGAGCCCGGTGCCAGCAACCGCGCCGGCTTCTACCTGTCTGCCGGCGCCGGCGAATTCGTCGACGCAGGTGACGCCAACGTCCAGATCACCGGTGGCGGCCTCGAAGCCAGCCACACCAACCCCAGCGCCGCCGAATGGACCGTCGGCTGGCACGCCCCTGAAGAAGGCGCCGTCGCCTTCATGCTCCTGGTCAACGACGTCGATGGCTCCGGCGCCCCCGATGAAGGCGACCAGGTCTACCGCCAATACTTCGCCCTCACCGACGAAGCCGGTGCCCAGCTCGGTGCCGTCGAGGAACACGAGATCCATTTCGGCGTCAGTCTGCCCCAGTACTGGCTCGGGCTCATCGCCCTGGCCAGCATGGCGTTCGTCATGCTGTTCGCCTTCGTCTACCTCAAGTTCGTCAGCCCGCACGCCTCGGACTCCAAGGACCGTTAAGCCATGGGCCTTGAGATCGCGACCAACAAAGTGCCCGGCACGACCATCCGGGAGACGGAGGCCCAGCGCCCCGCCTTCATCGGTCTCTGCATCGTCGCATTGACTTTCGTCGAGTTCGTGTTCCTGGCCCTGGTCCTGAACGTCACCCTGTTCCCGGGCACGGTCGAACCCCTGAGCGCCTACCGCATGGCCCCCAATGTCCACGCGGCGCCGCTCGCCAAGCTCTTCATCTCGGAACAGCAGATCGTCAGCCTTTGGCTGGCTGGCTCGTTCTTCACCCTGAGCTTCATCATTTTCCTCTACCAGCGCTACTTCATGGACCACGTGACCATCGCGAAGAAGCGCTTCCGCAAGTGGGAAGACGAGGGGGTTCAGTTTTCGTGAGCGACGTCCCATACCAAGGCAAAGACGCCGAGAAGAAGCCCTCGCTGCTTTCCCGCCGCGAGTTCATCCGAAACACGGTCCGCCTGGCCGTCGTCGGCGCCCTCGTGCCCGGCACTCTGGCACAGCTCCTGCCTGCCATCGCACCCGATGCGCTGGGTGGCAGCGGCCCCGGCCCGGTCATCCGCCGCGACGAGAAGACCAACGCGAAGATCCCCATCACCTTGGATGACATGGCCGGCGAACCGCCGGTCGTCGTCACCGCGGAATGGAACTTCCTTCCGGCCGTCGTCTACAAGGTCAAGAAGTCCATCATGGAAGGCTCATCGGCCAAGCGCGAGTACAACACCGCGCAGTTCGCCGTCCAGCACCCCACCGAGGCGGACAACCTGCTCCTTCTGTACGACGGCAAGTGCAAGCACCTGGGTTGCACCGTCGGCTTCCTTGACAACAAGCCCGCTTCCAACGACGTGCCTGACTACGACAAGGACGGCTTCAACGACGGCGGTGTCCTCTGCCCCTGCCACCAGGGCCAGTACGACATCTACGACCTCGCGGTCAACATCCCCGGCACGCCTCCGCCGTCGCCCCTGAACGTCATCGAGTTCGACGTCTCCGGTTTCACCGACGACGCCACCGGCGACAGCTTCAGCGACGTCATCTTCGGCGTCGCCAAGCACATCCAGAACGCGCCCAAGGAGGCGCTCGGACAAGGCAGCGCACCGGCGTTCGGCCTAGACACATTCAATCCGCGACCCGCGGGGTGGAGCGCATGAGCGACGAGACCCGAGCCCACAAGCAAGGCAAGCGCGCCTACGAGGAACTGGCCAAGGAGAAGAAGCTCGGCTTCTTCGCCCGCTTCTACCTCATGACGCTCGCGTACCTGGATGACTCCATCCGGATCCGCAACCACATTGATGCTGCCAAGCGCGCCAGCATCAGTATCAACCGCCAACTACCGCGCAGCCACACCGAGCGCTACAAGTTGCGCACGATCTGGTACTGGTACCCCCTCTACTGTCTGGGTGGATTGGCGTTCATCAGTTTCATCATCCTCACCATCAGCGGCGTCATCCTGGCGCTGTACTACGTGCCCAACTACGCGCCGCAGGAACAATTCCATGCGCGTGACAGTGTCGACTTCATCATGCAAGAGGTCACACTGGGCTACGTACTGCGTGGCGTCCACCACTGGGGCGCCCACATGATGGTGGCATGCGTCTTCCTGCACATGATGCGCGTCTACTTCGTCGGCGCCTACAAGAAGCCCCGAGAACTCAACTGGGTCCTCGGGGTGCTGCTGCTCGGCATCACGTTCTTCTTCGCGTACTCCGGCTACCTCCTGCCCGCTGACCAGCTCGCCATCGCGGCAGCCACGATCGGGCAGAACATGGCCAACAGTGTGCCCTACCTGGGTGAGTTCCTTGGCAAGCTGGTGTTCGCTGGTAGCGACATCAATGCCGGCCTCATCCCGCGCATGTACGTGCTGCACGTCTGGATCCTGCCCTTCTTGCTCTTCGGCATGATGGTGCTCCATATGTTCATCGTATGGCTGCAAGGGATGGCGGAGCCGCACTGATATGATTGGAGGAATGAACATGACGACGATCATGGCAGTGAGCGAGCAGAGCGAGCGGACCTCCGGTGCCGGAGGCACCGGTGGGCACTGATAGGAGGTCAATGAGATGAAAATCGGTGAACTCACCAACCTCTACGTCGATGCCAAGGAGAAGCTCGAGCAAGCGCGCGGTCCGCCCAAGAAGCAGAAGGCCATCGAAGGCATCCCTCTGCGCGACGAGCTGATCCGCGACGCCGGCATCGTCTCCTTCATGATGGCGACCATCTTCCTGATGATCGCGATCGCTGGCCCGCCGCTGCATGCCAGCTACGACATGACCAAGCCGCCCACGTTCATCAAACCGGACTGGTACCTGCTGTGGTCTCTTGGCCCCATCTTCCTCGCGAAGTGGCCGGTCATCATCAACGGCGTCACCGTCATCGACACCAAGTTCATGGGCACCATGCTCACCGGCGTCCCCGTCATCGGCGCCATGGTCATCCCCTTCCTCGCCGGCCGCGGCAAGGCTCGCCGCCCCGTCGAAGGCCCGACAAACGTCGCCATGGGCATCTTCGGTCTGCAATTCGTGCTATGGATGAGCATCGTCGGCATCGCCGACGTCATCTTCGCCTACGAAGTGAACCCGTTCCACGGCCGCCTGCATTGGCTGCTCGAAGGACAGGTCACGCCGACGCCGAGTGAACTCATCGACATGCTGGGCTTCATCACCTTCTGGCAGATGGGCCTCGCGACGTGGTTGACGTTCTGGTTCTTCAAGCGCCACAAGCCGCGCTACGAGAGCAAGCTCAACGCGACCTATGAGAAGGTCCGGTAGCGGCT
>JBFJNL010000089.1:0-8545 GCA_041618195.1 Thermoplasmatota archaeon
CCCACCGGATGCACCCAACTGAGTGGCGTGTACACCGCCGCCAGCACGTCGACCGGTGCGACGACGTTCACCTACGACGTGACCGGCCTTCGCCCCGGCGGCGGTACGTGGACCTGGGGCGATATCGAAGTCCTACAGATCCGCGTCATCCCGCAAGTCGTCACAGACGCCACCAACGGCAACATCAATGATGGCGAATGGCACCTCGACGGTACGTGGGTCTCGGTCCTGCACGGCTCCGGCTACGAGGCAAAAGCGACATTCAACTGGGCTCCCTCCGAGCCCGTCCCCAGCACCAACACCATCCAATTGCGCTACGCCGGCACCGGCGAGCAATACCAGGTCCGGGTCCGCGACCCGACGCAACCGACGCCGACGTGGAACCCCAGGGGCAGCCCACTGTTTCCGTCGGCATCCATGACCACCTGGACCACGTCGCTGACGGATGCTGAATGGAACGGCGGCGCCGTGGAGATCCAGATCGTCAGTCTCCAGACCAGCCCAACCGCGCAGAATACGCTGAAGTTGGATTACTTACGGGTGACGTCCCCATGATCGATGAGGAAGGCGTCACCAATGTCTTGGGCGCGATCCTGGTGGTGGCCTTGGCGGTCACATTCATGGTCAAGATCGAGACAGAGTATCAACCACAGTGGGACCAAGACCGGGAAAGTGCCCACCTGGACGCGCTGTTATCCCAGTTCGCCGACCTGAAAGCACAGGGCGAGAAACAGACCGAGAACCGGACCTTGTCGCCGGTCTCCAACCCGCTACGCATGGGTCCCGCCCAGCCCATCGGCCTGTTCTCGAAGCCCCAGCCAGAGGGCATGCTCCGGTTCGAGTCCGCCAGCCAGAACACCAGCTTCGCTGCTGCCGAGATCCGCCTCATCGAGCGCGACGGACTTAGCCTCGGCACGCTCAACGAACAGTGGCACACTGCCGCATTCAGCAACAGCCTCGATGAGGTGTCCAGGCTGGACTCATTACGCATCCGCTTGACCGGCCAGAATGCGGCCAAACTAGAGCTCAAGGCGGACGCCTTTGTCAACCTGGATGTCACTGACGCCAACGGCGATCACGCCGGCAGCTTCCGGGCATACGTGCCGCCGAAGGACAAGCACGACATCTGGGCCCGTATCACGACGGCCACCGGCGAGGTGCTGGTCAACCAGGAACTCGCATCCGACGTGCGGTACAAGGAGCACAACCAATTCTGGATCGACACGCTCGACCCCAGCTGGCCTTTCCGCCAGGTGCTCAATGCCGCCGCGCGACCCTTCACGCTGGAGCTTACGTGGGGCTTCCCCGACATCAGCGATCCGGCGAAGTGGCCGAGGGTGGACTACGCCGCCTCCTACGTCTCGCGCACCGAAGCGGGGCAGGACCTGTTCATCGGTGGGGGCAGTTCCGGCGCCGTCAATTTCGTGCAAGCGGAAGAGGGCGGCCGTCTGCGTTACGATATCGCGTACCAGCACACGCCACCCGTGGCACTGGTGGTCGAACATGGGGCGGTGATCTTGGCGCAACCGGACGGCAACTCGATGGTCCTGGAACCTATCCTGAACGCCCGGCGGTCGGGGGCCATCACGGTCGTGGACATCGTCGCACCGACGTACATCGGCGATTCAGCCACCCATGGCGGCACGGCCGCCATGACGGTGATCACGAGGGCCATCGGGACTGCGTCGCTGCTCGGCACCACTGCGCAGTTCACATTGACCCTCGATTCGGCGTATCCCGAAGTATGGGCGCAGTTCCTGCGGGAACGGCTCGGCGGCTCTGGCCTTGAAGAGGGCCCGGAATTCTCCATTGCCACCTCAGCGCAAACGGTGCAGCTCACCTTGTTCGGCACCAGTTCGTCGTCGTCGACCCACGACATCCAGATCCGGCTCGACCAGCCACGGCTCAGGGTCGATCTGGCGTAGGGTTGGCGTCCAGCGAGGCACGCGAGCGGATGCTCGAGCCTGGGGGAGACGAGCGAATGCGAGGACCCCCCAGCCCCGAGTAGGGGCGAGGGGAACGAAGTGAGCCTCGCCCAGCGAGCCACGCGAGCGGATGCTCGAGGCTGGGGGAGACGAGCGAATGCGAGGACCCCCCAGCCCCGAGTAGGCCCCATTCTGTTCCCCCACCACCCTCACGGATGATGGGCTTGCGGCATCCGACTAAGCGTCGCATGGACTTGCACTCAGGCGCGCGTGGCCGTTTCATCAAATCCCAAAGGAACGTCCAGCGCAACCGCCTTCACCCTACCAATGGACTGTGTCGTTTCTGCTCCCGCGCGGCCAGTCTCCCAGCCTCTGCTTCTGCAGCACCTTACGAGTGTGGGGACCTTCCTCAGTACCTCAAGGGCCCGTGAGCCGCGCTGGGGCGAGGGGGTCAAGCGTGGGTCAGTTGGCCCTGCTCAAGACGCTTGCGGGAAGGCGGCCTTGACGTTGCCATCCTCATCGATCGGCCAGTGGGGGTTCCAGGCGACCTCCCAGACGTGGCCATCGGCGTCGGCGAAGTAGCCGGAGTAGCCACCCCACACCCGTTCGACGGCCGGCCGGATGCTGCCGCCAGCGGCCGCAGCGGCCTCCAGGACGGCGTCGACTTCGTCATGCTCGTGGACGTTGTACGCAAGCGCGGTGCCGCCGGGGCCCAGGACCTCTTCCGGGCAGTCGAGTTCGGCGGCCATGGCGGCGCGGCGGTACAATGAGAACACGATGCCGTTGAGTTGGAAGAACACGATGTCCTTGTCGTCGCTGAACGCGACAATCCAACCAAGGGCTTCGTAGAATCGGCGGGCGGCGGCCAGGTCCTCCGCGGCCAGGGTGACGAGGCTGAGGCGTTGCTCCATACGGCCGGGATGCGGGCGACGATGAAAGACCGTCGGCTCGTGAATCGGGGTCAGCGGATGCCGCTGTCGCAGGCGATGTCCAAGGTCGCGTAGGCACCGGCCAACACCGTGACGGGGCCGGCCTGGCATGACGGCAGGCTTTGGTCCCGGTCGCGGATGGTGTAAGTGCCCGGCGCCAGCGTGACGTTGTAGCGGCCGGTGTCGTCGGAGGCGAAGCTCGCCACGACGCGGGTGCCTTCGAGAGCTTGAAGCGTGACGGCGAGGGGCTTGTCGTCGCAACCGTCGCGGGGCGGGTCTTGTTGGACGGGGCAGGTCGGCCCGACGGTGACCGTGCCTTCGATGCCGCTGGCGGCTGGTGGGGCCGTGCAGCCGGCAAGGCTCACCAACACCAACACCACGACGAGCTCGAGGGTGCGAATCACGGGGACGCGCCGGTGAAGGGGCGGTAGGCGTCGTGCCAAGCCAACACCTCAAACTGGACGCCGCCGACCGCCGGGTCCGCGGCGGCGTTCAGGCTGGCGGCGCCCGGCTCGTCGAACGTGACGACGGTTTCGAACGTGCAGCCGTCGCCGGCGGCCGCTTGCCAAGCCGTGGCGTTGCCTGCGGGGCTGGTTGGGAGTTGCGGCGCAAGAGGCTGCTGGCACGCGTCACCATCGAGCGTGAACCGGAATGTGGCCGGATGCCCAGCGACGATGAAGCGCGGGCGCTCCAGGACGCCGATGTAGGGGTCTGCAGCGAAGCCATCGGCGACGGTGGCCACGAGTCCCAGCAAGTCGGCGTCTGCAGGCGGGGGAAGCATCTCGGCGTTGCGCACGAAGACGTTCTCGACCGGCTTGTCGTTCGGCAGCGTCTCGACGGCGGCGACTTGTCGCACCACGCCCATGCCCTCGAAGACCTGAGCGAACAACGCGTAGGCACCAAAGACATCGCCCGTCGCACCCTGGGGATCGTTGAGGTGCAACGCCGGCTTCTCCGTGATGAACCACTGGCTGTCGCCGGTGTCGTCGGTCCAACGGGCCAGGCCGACGGCGCCGCTTCCGAACTGCAAGCCGTCCTTGATCTCGATAGGGATCATGTTGGAGGTCCCGAGCGGTCCGCTGCCGCCTTCGCCGGTCCCGGTCTTGTCGCCGCCTTGGATGACGAAATCATCGACCACCCTGTGGATCTGGGTGCCGTCGTAGAATCCGTCGTCCACCAGGCCACCGACATGGGCCGTCGTCCCAGGCAGCCAGGCGGTGTAGAAGATCATCCGGATCTCACCTTCATCCAAGTAGAACCGGACCTCAGGAAACTCTGCGAGGGCCTGCAAATGCTCCATCAGCTCGCCGTTGGGCTCGGCCCCCGGGCCGGCGGACGCGCCGTCGGTCTCGGGGCCGGCAAGGCAGCCGGCGAACACGATGAGAAGGGCCACGGCCAAGGCACGCATAGGCCGCCGACCGCGCCGCCAGGACATTGAACTTCCGGGCGCGCCCAGCGAAGCCGACCCCAACCGCTAAGCCCGCTCCCACCTGGCCCCATCCCTCAGGGGCCTTGCCCCGGAGCTCTCCATGAAGGAAGCCCTCGAACACTTCTACCGCAACCAGCGCGTCGTGCGCCCGCCGACGCCGCTACCCAGCCCCGAGACCCCCGTCGAACTGGTATGCTTCGACATGGATGGCGTCCTGATCGACGTCGGCAGCAGCTGGGTCATGGTCCACAAGCACTTCGACGTCGGGAACATGGCCGGCCTGAAGGCGTACCTGAACGGCGAGTTCGATGACAAGGAGTTCATCAAGCGCGACGTGGCGTTGTGGCTGGACAAGAAGCCGTTGCTGCGCCGCGAGGACTTCGAGGAGATCTTCAAGGAACCACCCTTCATGGAGGGCGTCCAGGAGACCGTCGAGACCCTGCAGGCCGAAGGCGTCCAGTGCGCCATCGTCAGTGGTGGCGTCAACATCATCGCCGAGCAGATCGCTCGCCGCGTCAAGATCCCCCACGTGGCCGCCAACGGCTTCGTCTACGACGCCGACGGCCACCTCACCGGTGAAGGCATCGTCAAGACGCCCCTCAACGACAAGGCGGCACCGGTCCTGGAGTTCGCCCGCGAGATGGACGTCCCCTTGGAGCGTGTGCTCAGCATCGGCAACAGCATGCCCGACGTCAGCATGTTCGAGGTCACCGGCCGCAGCATCGCATTCCACCCGGAGGACGACTACACGCGCCACCACGCCACGTGGACCATCGAAACCGGTTCGCTGACGCAGATGCTGCCGTTGGTCTTGGAGCCGGGCAAGCACCAGCCGTGGGCCGACCAGGCACCGGCCCGCAAAACGTAGCCCAAAGTCCAAGACGCGGACCTCGGTCGAGACGGCCATGCACAGTCTTGCGGTCGCCGTTCTCTTGGCCATGGTCACCATGGCCGGATGCCTTTCCGACAGCCCCGGACCAGACGATGGCGACGTCGGCGTGACGCCGACCCGCGCGGCCGGCTACTCGCTGGATTGCTCGATCAGCAACTGGGACGAGCCGTGCCTGGCGCTTGCCAGCCCCAACGATTCGCCGTCCAAGACCGAGATCGACCTCGTCGTCAACCCCCTCGACCCGCTCAACGTGGTCGTCGCGAGCAAGGACATGGATCTGCTGGCCAGCAACGGCTGCGTGTGGTCCGTCGCGCAGGTCACCAAGAACGGCGGCCACAACTGGACCACCAGCTACGTCGGTGGCAAGATCGCCGACCGCAGCCCCGGCGACCTGCTGTACAATTACGCTTGCGTGACCGACCCCATCATGACGTTCAACAAGGACGGCCACCTGTTCTACAACATCCAGGCCTATCGCCAAGAAGGGGAACCGGCCAATCCCCTGGGACTGCCAGGGCCCGACGCCGCCTTGATGGCGATGGCCATCAGCGAGGACGGCGGCACGACCTGGAGCCGCTACATCGCCGAACAAGTGGGCGACGATCTGGCGGTGTTCCCGGACTACATGCACATGGGCACCAACCCGCAGACCGGAACCGTGTTCGCCATCTGGAACAACATCGGCGGTCTGGCGACCTCGAACCCGACGCTGGCGCGATTGGCCCCGGGCGCCAGTGCCACGACCCTGTACCCCTTCATCACGCCCACCGAACCCACCGGCCTTGGCGAATCGGCGGTCGTCGGCGCCACGGACGGCACGGTCTACGTCTGCCTGTGCGGCTTCAACAGCGGAGGCAAGGCATACCTGAGCGTATCCCAGGACGACGGCGTGACGTTCTCCACGGCCGTCAAGGTGTTCGACTTCACCCCCATGGGCCGCCTCGGCAACGTCACCTTCCGGGACGGCACCAGCGTCGAGATGACCGTCGACAACTCCGGCGGCGCCTACGACGGCTGCTTGTACGCGACGTGGGGCGGCAATGAGGCCGGTGCCAAAGGTGGCTCAGAGATCTACGTGCGCAGTTCCTGTGACAAGGGCGCGACGTGGGGCGACCCCGTCGTGGTCAATGGCGTGCAACCCGGCGGGCAATGGATGCCCCGCATCACGGTCGACGGCCACGGCGGCGTGCACATCGTCTACCTGACCCAGGCCTACTCGAGCAACCATACGTGGCTCGACGCCGAATGGGCATCGTCCATGGATGGTGGGGCCACATGGCGGACCACCCGACTCACCAACTTCAGTTTCGATGGCGACCTAGGCATCCACCAGAACGGCGGCGCGTTCATGGGGGACTACATCGGCATCGGCTCCGCTGGCGACCATGTGTGGATGGGTTTCCCCACCACGTTCACGGGTCGCGCGGAGATCGCCGTGGCGCACGCGGTGTTCCACCCAGGCGGTCCGGTCGAAGCCTGAAGCGGGTCAGCCGCGGAATTCGCTCCATTCCATGACCTGACCTTCGCGGTCAAGGCTCAACACCCACGTGCCCTGTTCCTTGGTCTTGCCATCCATGTCTTCGTAGCGGAACCAGGCGAAGACCAGATTGCGTTTCATGACCCGTTCGCCGGGCAAGAAGCGCGTGGCGAACCCGGAGGCCCGTTCGGCGAGGAGGGCGGCGATGCCGTCGCCGTCGAGCGTGCCGTGGACGTCGCTGCGGAAATGCACATCCGGCGACAGCAGGGGTGCCAGGTCGGCGCCGTCTGCGATGGCGGCGATCAAGCGATCGGCGGCTTCCATCGGATCCACAGGCCATGGAGCCGATGCCGGTTGGTAAGCCCGCCGGAGCTGCGACAGCGCTGCGCGACGCGGGCGGAGCCATAGGTTGAAGGCCGCACTCTTTCTGGCTGAGCCGATGAAACTCTCCTGCGTGACGCCCAAGCAGGCCAAAGCCGACGCCATCGTCGTCGGCGTGATCTCCAAGGACGACAAGCGCACGGCGCCTGGTCTGGCCCGCATGGGCATCAAGCACCCGGCGGCGGAATGGCTCATCAACAACGAGACCACCAGCCTCGGGCTCAAGGCCGTCAAATCGGTCCCCACCGATGAGTACGCCCTGGTCCTCGTCGGCATCGGCGACCCGGACAAGCTCACCCAAGAGAAGCTGGGCTCGGCGATGAACGCTGCCCTGAAGCATGTCAAGGACCTAGGCTTCCGCACGGTCGCCACGAGCCTCCACCTCGATGCCGCCGGCAAGGCGCTCGACGAAGCCACCGCCGTCCAGGCCATGGTGACCGGCGCCATCGTCGGCGATCTCGCCTTCGACCAATGGCACAAGAAGGCGACCGGTAAGGCCGCCAAGAAGCCCAAGGCCGGCATCGATGCGATCCAGATCGTCGACGCCAAGCCGGCCTCGGCCCGCAAGGTCGCCAACGCGGCCGCGGTCATCGCGGAAGCGGTCAACGACGCCCGTCTTCTCGCCAACACGCCCGCCAACGTCGCCACCCCCAAGTGGATGGCGGCCGAGGCCAAGAAGCGCGGCACGAAGTTCGGCTTCAAGGTCACCGTCAAGGGCCGCGCCCAATTGCGCAAGGAGAAGTTCGGCGCCATGTGCGGTGTCGCCCAAGGCAGCGACAACGAAGAACAACTCGTCATCATGGACTACAACCCGCCCGGCGCCAAGAAGACGCTCGTCGTCGTCGGCAAGGGTGTGTGCTTCGACTCGGGGGGCATCTCGCTCAAGCCCGGTGCCGGCATGTGGGACATGAAGTACGACAAGTGCGGTGCCTGCAACACCATCGCGCTCATGACGACGTTGAAGGCTCTCGGCGTCAAACACCGTGTCATCGGCATCACGCCTTGCGTCGAGAACATGCCCAGTGGCGGCGCCCAGCGACCCGGCGACATCATCACCGCCAAGGACGGCACCACCATCGAGGTCCTCAACACGGACGCCGAAGGTCGCCTCATCCTCGCTGACGCCATCCACGTGGGCACCTCCTACAAGCCCGATTGGATGGTCGACATGGCCACCCTCACCGGCGCCTGCGACGCTGCCGTCGGCAGCACCTACGTCGCGGTCATGAGCAAGGATGACGATTTCGCCAAGAGCCTCGTCGCGTCCAGCCTCAAGGCCGGGGACAAAGCGTGGCAACTCCCGCAAGGCGAGGAGTTCGACGAGGCCAACAAGGGCACTTACGCCGACATGCAGAACATCAGCCTGACCATCAAGGCCGGCACCAGCATCGGCGGGTCGTTCGTCGGCCACTTCGCGAAAGACGTCAAGTTCGGCCACTTGGACATCGCCAGCAAGGCGTGGACCGGCGGCACCGACTTCTTCGCCAAGGGCCCGACCGGCGCCGGCCTGCG